>CALWNE010000017.1 GCA_944382705.1 uncultured Allofournierella sp. | reverse complement strand
CAACGAGCGCATCTTTGACACCAATGTGGAAAAAGCACTGTACGAGGTGAATGGCGCCTACAACATCATCAACCGGGAAATGGCCCGCCAGGTATGCGGCCGCTATGAAATGATTAACCGGGAGGACGATGTGGACTCCGAGGGTCTGCGCAAGGCAAAGCTTTCCTATAATCCCGTTATCATCGAGCCCAAATACCGGGCCACTTTTGTTGGCTGAACCCATCATCCCCTTATAAAAAGGAGAGAACCACCCATGTTTCGTGTTGCACAACCATCCGACTTAAACGCACTAACCGCCCTGTTTGCACTGGTGTTTGGCGGTACTCAGCAGCAGGCTGCCCAGATTATGCAGGAGTTTGCCGGGCTGGACCATGTGTTTGTGGCCCAGCAGGACCAGCAGCTGGTGGCAAGCCTGTGCGCAGTGCCGGTTACCCTGCAAGGGCGCAAGGGCGTGTATTACTACGGTGTATGCACCCACCCGGATTACCGGGGCAAGGGGATTATGTCCCAGCTGATGCAGGCTGCCCGGCAGGAGCTGGTGCAGCGGGGCTACACCTTTGCCTGTTTGATTCCCGCAGGGGCCAGCCTGTTTGATTTTTACGCCCAGCGGGGCTTTGTAAAGGCATTTGGCCTGCGCCGGGTGGAGCGGGAAATCCGCCGCAACCTGTGGGCCCAGGCGGATTTTGACACCGTAACGGCAAAGGCACTGCGCAGCCTGCGCCAGACCTATGCACCGGACAGCGTGTTTTTAAACGACAGGGGTTATATTCTGGTGCTTACGGATTTGTACAGCATGGGTGCCACCATTGTTTCCAGCCCGGAAGGGTATGGCATCTATTTTAAAAAGGACGACAATACCCTGGAATTTGTGGAGCTGTTTGCTGAGGGTGACCGGGCAGCCGAAAAGCTGCTGGAAGCCGCACGGGATAAAACCGGTGCCCAGCGGGCAGTGATTACCCTGGGAGCGGCCCAGCATCTGTTTTTGGGTGAGGGCACGGCCCAGGACTATGGAATGGTGGAATTTTTCCAGCAGCCCTTTGGCGTGGAGGAAAGCTATATGCGCCTGATGCTGGATTTGGAATAATAAGAAAGGATTCTTGTCATGAACGAGGAACGCATTCGTTATACAAACCCGGACCAGCCGCCCCGCCGCAAAAAGGGCAAAGCAGGCTGCCTGATTGCACTGCTGGTGGTGCTGGCCCTTGGAATTGTCCTGGCTCTGGGCGCCTTTTCGGTGTGGAGCGATGTGCAGGGCCGCAGCGGCGGCCAGCAGGTTACCGTTGCGGTGGAGCAGGGGGAAGGCACCTCTGCCATTGCGGCAAAGCTGAAACAGGCAGGGGTCATCCAGTATCCCCAGGTGTTCCGCTACTATCTCAAGCTTACCGGCACAGGCAGCCAGCTGCAATACGGCAGCTTTGAGCTGGAACAGGGCCAGGGCTATGAGTCCATTGTGGAGGCCCTCAGCCAGTATGCCCAGCGGGAAACCGTGCGCATTACCTTTCCCGAAGGCATTACTGCCCTCAGGTTTGCCCAGATGATGGAGGAAGCGGGCCTGTGCACGGCCGAGGAATTTTTGCAGGTAGCAAACGAGGGAGATTTCAGCCAGTACTGGTTCTGGAATGAAATTCCCGATGACCCCAACCGCTTTATGAAGTGCGAGGGCTATCTGTTCCCCGAAACTTATGACTTTTTTGTGGATGATACCGTTTACAATTATGTCAACAAGTTTTACGCCCAGTTCAATGCAAGGGTAACACAGGAGATGCATCAGCGGGCCCAGGAACTGGGTATGACCTTTGAGGAGGTAATCACCCTGGCCAGCTTTGTGCAGGAAGAAGCAGGCAACGCAGAGGATGCAAAGGTATCGGCTGTGTTCCACAACCGGCTGGCGGAGGATTCGCCCTATCCCCGTCTGGAGAGCAACGCCAGCAGCTATGTGCAAAGCGATGCCGACAACAACTACATCTACAACTGGATTGCCCCTTATTATGGTGGGTGGGAGAATATCCCCGAAAACATCTACAAGGCGTACAATACCTACGAGCTGAATGGTCTGCCTGCGGGCCCCATCTCCAACCCCGGCATCCAGGCCATCGAGGCAGCCCTCTACCCGGACGAGACCTACCTGGCAGACAAATATTATTTCTTTGTAACCGATAAAAACGGTGTATACTACTACGCAAAAACCCTGGAAGAACACAACGCAAATGTTGCCTATGCGTTCAGTGTAAAGTAATACCCGGTTTTGGCCGCCCCCTGTGCTAAAGGGGCGGCCTGTGTATTGAGAAAGGACGAGATCTGAATTGAACCGACCCATTCCTGAATTGCTGGCCCCGGCGGGGGATCTGGAACGACTGCAATATGCCATCCGCTACGGTGCCGATGCGGTGTACTGCGGCATGACCGAGTTTGGTATGCGTACCGCCTCCAGCAACTTTGACCCCCAGCAGCTGGCAGAAGGCACCGCCTTTGCCCATGCACGGGGCAAAAAAGTATACCTCACCATGAACACCCTGCCCACCAACCAGGAGCTGGAACGGCTGCCCCAGGCCATTCAGGATGCCCATGCCGCTGGCGTGGATGCCTTTATTGTGGCGGATTTGGGTGTGCTGAGCATGGTTAAGCAGTATGCGCCCGATGCGGAAATTCACCTTTCCACCCAGGCGGGCATTACCAACTGGGCGGCTGCCCGTGCCGCCTGGGATATGGGTGCAAAGCGTGTGGTGCTGGCCCGAGAGCTGGATTTGGCCACCATTGCCCAGATTCGGGAAAAGGTACCCGATGAGCTGGAGCTGGAAGCCTTTGTGCACGGTGCCATGTGCATGAGTTTTTCCGGCCGCTGCCTGCTGAGCCAGTACATGACCGGCCGGGATGCAAACCGTGGCCAGTGTGCCCAGCCCTGCCGCTGGAAGTATCATCTGGTGGAGGAATCCCGCCCCGGCCAGTTTATGGAGATTGGCGAAACCGAGGAAGGCAGCTACATTCTGAACGCAAACGATTTGTGCACCGCCCCCTTCATCGACCTGATTTGCAAGGCCGGTGTGGATAGCCTTAAAATTGAGGGCCGTGCAAAAACTGCCTATTATGTAGCCAGCGTTACCAGTGCCTACCGCAAAGCGCTGGATGCCTTTTTGGCAGACCCCCAGGCGGAGGATTTCCTCTGCCCGGACGATGTGTTTGAGGAGCTGGACCGCACCAGCCACCGGCCCTATTCTCCCGGCTTTTACTTTGGCCGGCAGGATGCCAAGCAGGAAACCAAAAAGGGCGGCTATGTGCGCCATTGGGAGTTTATTGGCGTGGTGGACAGCTGGCAGGAAGGGGTGGCCCACTGCACCCAGCGTGGTAAGTTCCAGCTGGGGGATACCATCGAGGTACTTACCCCCCTGGGTGAACGCATTACCTTGACCCCCCAGTGGATTAAAAACGACCAGGGGGAACTCATTGAAAGCACCCCCCATGCCACCATGGCCTATGCCATCCCCAGCGAAACACCGCTGCCACAGCACAGCCTGATTCGCCGCCGGATTCAGGGCTAACGCAACCGCTGCAAACTAAGCAAGCAAAAGCCGCCGTCTGCACCCAGTCAAGGGATGCAGGCGGCGGCTTTTTGTGCACAGATAGGTGCAAAGGTTAAACAGAAGGGCTGGCAAGCTGGGCAATATCCTGGCTTAAAGCAGCGGCTACCTCATCCACCTGGGCAAAGTCCACAGCGGCCTGGTAGTATTGCTCCAGCAGATCGTGCAGGGCTTTTGCGTCCTGCTGGCAGCAGCTGGCCTGGTGCAGCAGCTGACTGGCAAGGTTCTGGTACAGCCGCAGCCGTTTTTTGGGCAGCTGGAACTCCGGCTTTAAAAACCGGCTGCAATGGATGTTCTTCTGGCCTTCAAATGCCATGGGATGAAAGGCGTTGCTGGTAAGAAAGGCCAGCCCCAGCTGGGGAATAAACAGGTGCTCCAGCCGCTGGGGATGCAGGGGGCAGGGGCAGGCGATGATGGAGTAACCCCGTTCCAGAGCGATTTGCCGCAGTGTTTGCAAAATGGCCGGGGCAACCGCACCATGGCAGTCGTGGAGCACCACTTTATGGGGGGCAAGGGCCTCCACGGTGTTGTAAAACACCACAATGCCCTGGGGGGTTACCGCACTCAGCAGCCGTACCTGCTGGCTGGGAGTGCCCTGGGTGCGGGGCAGCCGCTGGAAGGCCAGACGGCTTGCGTACCGCTGCACCTTGGCTGTATCGACGCCCGGCTCCACCAAACGCTGGCTGGCATCCAGCAGACGGCAAGCAGCAGCAATAAAATCGGCAGCGTGCTTGTGGTGTGCCTTATACCCTGTAAACAGGCTTGCAATTTCTGTTTGCGCTGCCATCAGCTGCCGGTCGTCCATGGTGTGGTGCAGGTCCACCACCTTTTGGCAGGCACCCGGCTGGTCTGGTTCCATGGCGTGGGGGTCGGTGGCATCGATAACAGCTGCAAGGGGCTGTTCCAGCAAAATCCCATCCAGACTATCCGGATCGGATGCGCAGTGGATGCGCTGGCCGCCGCCCAGCTGGTCGCTCAGCTTTTTCATCAGCGTGCTTTTTCCGCAGCCCGGCCCGCCCTTAATGAGATACATCCGGCGGCCCGGCTCATGGGCCAGTTCCTCAAAATAGCAATGAAAGCCCTGGGCGCCAACGGCACCCAAAAAGAAATCCACAGGAGCTTTGGAAGTTTTCATACAATAACACCTCACTTTTTGCCCAGTGTATGCGCTGGGGCGTGAGTGGGTGCAAAGCAGGCCCTGAACTTTTAGCAATCAGTCCAGGTTTTTGGGCAAATCCAGGCAGATGGGAACCGGTTGGTCCAGCCGCAGCTGGCCGGGTGTTACCTTGCAATCGTAGGCCAGCAGGGTAACGCCGGCCTGCTGGGCAGCTTGCAGGGCGTGGCCGAAGGCCGGCTGCGTGTCCCAGTTGGGGGTAAAGGTGTGCACTCCTTTCATCTGAATTACAATCATTACATAGCACCGCCAGCCCTCCATGGCCAGCTGGGTAAGCTCCTGCACATGCTTCAAACCCCGCAGGGTGGGCGCATCGGGAAAGCGCACCAGACCATCTTCCTCCAGAGTGCAGCCCTTTACCTCCATCAAAAAAGGCTGGCCATCCTGCTGGATGCCGTAAAAATCAAACCGGGAATCGCCCATCCGGTACTCCGGCCTCAGCTGCTGCAAGGGGCCAAGGCCACCCTCCAGCAGCCACTCCTTCACAACCTGATTGGGTGCAGCGGAATCCATGTTGATGAGCAGGGCGCCTTTTTCCACCGCCACCAGGTCGTAGGGTGTTTTGCGGGCGGGATTGCTGCTTTGCTCCAGATAGACGGTGCAGCCGGGCACCAGAAGTTCAGCGCAGCGGCCAGTATTTTTAACATGGACCGCAACCTGCTGCCCCTCCAGCTCCACCCAGGCCACAAACCGGTTGGGACGGCTGCAAAAGCGGGCCTTGGCAATGTGAGAATATTCCATGGATACACGCTCCTTTGTAAAAATGATAGGTTTAAAAAGGCGAATAAGGAAAGAGAAACTCTGCAAAAATTGAAGAAAAGTCATATATTTTTGTTGTTGACTTGACCTTTTTTATTAAAATGGTATAATTTAGGAAAGCCCAGGAATTGGCTCTGCGGCGGCAGCTGCCCCGTAGATACCCACAGGAAGGAGCAGTGACGCTATGAGAAAGAAAGCCCAGACCGTAATTGATCCGGATAAATTTTACACCATTTCCAATGCTGACGGCAAGGTGATTGAGGTTGCAGACTATAACACCGAAAACGGAGCAGCCATTCAGTTGTGGAAAAATGTCGGTGAGCCCTGGCAGCAGTGGCGTTTTGTGCGTGCAGGCGAAGGCGTGTACCGCATCTGCAACCGGTTTACCGGAAAAATGCTGGACCTGATTGCAGGAGGTGTGGTGGACGGCACCTGGCTGCACCAGTGGGAAGGCTCCAACGGCTCCAGCCAGCTGTGGGTGCTTGAAAATACCGGCGATGGCCGGGTAAAAATTAAATCCGGCCTATCCGGCAAATGCCTGGATGTGGTGGGCATGAGCCGTGATAACGGTGCACGGCTGCAAATCTGGCAGGATGTAAACGGCGAAAACCAGCTTTGGTTTGTGGAAGAAGCCAAGGAAAAAAAGACCCGTAAATCCCACCCTGCGGCAGAACAGCCGGCGAATAACCAGGACGCACAGCCCGCCCCAGAGCAAAATCAAAAAGCACTGAAAGCAGCCCAGGAGCCAAAGGCTTTGAAGGCGGCCAAGGAGCCAAAAGCCCTGGAAACCAGCCCGGAACCCCAGGCGCTGGAAACTTCGCCCCAGCCTGCTGCCCTGGCAGAGAATACTCAGGCTAAGCAGCCCCCCAAGCCGGTGCTCAAAAAGCCCGGCAAGCGCAAGGGCGGCAGGGCTGCCAAATAAGCAGAAATGCCTTATCAGCCAGCACCAAGGATTAAAAATCCCCCTGCATAAGGGGGATTTTTTGTTTTGCAGCAAGACAGCTGACCGTGACATGGTTACACAAGCACAGCGAGCCTTTTGGTATACTGAATCCGTAAAATGATAAGCTCCCGGCGGCAAAACAGCTTGCAGGGGAGCGGCCAATCGGGAGGAATGTATGGGATTCGATTTAGGACTTAGTGTATCGGTATTCACGGTGTTCATTCAAGGTTTGCTCAGCTTTTTTTCGCCCTGCGTGGTGCCGCTGGTGCCTCTGTATCTGGGGTACCTGGCAGGAGGTGCGGCACACACACGCCTTACCGACCGGCAGCGGCGGATCATCACCCTGCGGAACACCCTGTTTTTTATTGCGGGCATTAGTTTTGCCTTTTTTGCCCTGGGGCTTGGGTTCAGCAGCCTGGGCCAGCTGTTCAGCAACAACCGGCAGCTCATTGCCCGGATAGGTGGCGTGCTGGTGTTTTTGCTGGGCCTGTACCAAACCGGCTTTTTAAAGCTGCGCCTGTTGCAGAAGGAGCGGCGGCTGCCCTTTGCCTTGGAACGCTTTGGCATGAACCCCCTTACGGCACTGGCCCTTGGCTTTACCTTTAGCTTTGCCTGGACGCCCTGCGTGGGCCCGGCCCTCACCAGTGTGCTGCTTATGGCTGGTTCCAGCTCCTTCCGTGGGCAGGGCTTTGGGCTGATTGGGGTGTATACCCTGGGGTTTGTGCTGCCCTTTTTGCTGGTGGGCCTGTTTACCAGCCAGGTACTTTCCTTTTTAAAAAAGCATCGCAGCTGGCTGGCCTACACTGCAAAGGCGGGCGGCGTGCTTTTGATGGCAATGGGTGTTATGATGTTTACCGGGTGGATGAACGGCCTCAGCGGGTATCTGTCCGGTATAGGGCAGGAGGCCGGCAGTTCTTCCAGCGTTGCGGCATCCCAGCCGGATTCGGCTCCGGCCGACAGCACCGGGGAGGGCAGCAGTTCCGCCAGTTCTTCCGGTGAGGATGAAGGCAACCAGGAACAAGCAATCCCAGCGCCGGACTTTACGCTGGTGGACCAGTACGGAAACAGTCATACCCTGTCGGACTACCAAGGCAAAACCGTATTTTTGAACTTTTGGGCTACCTGGTGCGGCCCCTGCCAGTCCGAAATGCCGGACATCCAGCAGCTGTACCAGGACTGGGGTGAAAACACCGGCGATGTAATCGTGCTGGGCATTGCGGCCCCTTACAGCGAGCAGAATCCCTACAACCAGGAGCAGAAAAACGCCCAGGAGATTGCCCAGCTGTTGGAGCAAAAGGGCTACACCTATCCCACCTTGATGGACGAAACCGGAGAGATTTTTGCAGCCTACGGCATTCAGGCATACCCCACCACCTTTATGATTGACGCAGAGGGGAATGTGTTTGGGTATCTGCCGGGCGCCATGAGCCGGGCAATCATGGACAGCATCGTTGAGCAGACCCAAACCGGTGTGCGGGCCAGCCGATAAATTTATACAAAAAAGGCCATCCTCCTTGCTGGGGGATGGCCCTTTTGGCTGTAAAAATTACAGGGTTACTCTGCAAACCAGCTTTCTGCCTGGGGTGCGTGGTAATGCACCTGCAAAGGAGAAATGGTATAGGTAAGTACCCCTTGCAGATAGAAAGGCTCCTGATGGTAAAAGGCCTGAATCTCCTCCAGACTTTTGGCCCGCACCACATTCACCGAACCAGCATTGTTGCTGCGCAAAGAAGAAAACAGCATATCGCCCTTTGCCATAAGCTGGCTGGTGTAAGCTTTGTGTTCGGCCAACAAGGCAGGGTTGATTTTTTCCGGATGGGTTACATGACCTTCCACTAAAAAGTACTGCATAAAAGAGCGCTCCTTTCGCTTGAAACAATACGGGCAAGCGGTTTTGCTGCGTTGCAGCAATCGCCTGCCCAATGACTTTAAGAACAGTACGATTATAGCACCGATTCATCCAATATGCCAGCTGTTGTGCAGCAACTGTGCAGGGTTTGGCGTATCAGAAAAAAGTTGTTGACAAGATGAAAAAAATGAATATAATTGACCATGTCAATTATATTCATCGGAGGAGCAGGAGACTATGCAACGGGCGTTCGCCTATTACATTAACACACTGCGCATGGATTTTGTGCAGTATTGCAGCAAAAAGATGAAAGACTTGGAAATTTCCCACGGGCTGATTTACTTTATTTTGTTCATTGGCAAAAATCCGGGCTGCTCGCTGGGGACTTTGGCGCAATCACTGCACAGCGATGGGGGACACACCACCCGCTCGGTGGAAAAGCTGGTCAAGCAGGGCTATGTGGAACGCAAACAGGCACCCTATGACCGGCGCACCGCTATTTTGAATCTGACTCCCGAAGGGCAGCAGGTGTTTGAAAGCTGCCGCACCTGGTTTAACGATTGGCAAAAGCTGCGCACCGCTGCCCTTACCCAGGAGGAAGTGCAGCAGCTGTGCCAGCTGCTGCACAAAACGGTGCAGGATATTGAGCAATTTATCCCGACCCAGCAGCCCTTACAGGACTGACCGGGCCTCACCAATTAAAAAAAGGAGAGAGTTCCCATGAAGTATTCCATCGTATATTCCAGCCCCACCGGCAACACCCAGCAGCTGGCCCAGGCCATTGCCCGGCGGCTGCCTGCTGAGGAGTGCCTTTACAACGGCCCTGTGGACGAAAAAGCCCTTGAAGCCCCGGTGCTGTTTGTGGGCTTTTGGACGGATAAGGGCAGCTGCGATGCCAAGGTAGCCCAGCTGCTGGCCCAGGCCCAGGGCAAGCAGGTGTATCTGTTTGGCACCGCCGGCTTTGGCAAGGAACAGGAGTACTTTCAGCAGATTCTGGCCCGTGTGGCCCAGAATGCGCCGGAAGGCGTGGTAACAGGCAGCGGCTTTATGTGCCAGGGCAGAATGCCCCAGGCAGTGCGCAGCCGCTATGAGGCTTGCATGGAGAAGGAGCCGAAGGAGCCCCGCTGGCCCATGCTGATTGAAAATTTTGACGCAGCCCTTTCCCATCCGGATATGGAGGATGAGCAGGCGGCAGCCCAATGGGCGGCCAACTGCCTGGGCCTGTAAAATCTGGCAGACGGTGCCGGACCAATCGCCCCCAAAACACCAAAAACAGCCCCCCAATACGGCCTATGCTTGGCCATGTTGGGGGGCTGTTTGGTTGTAAAGAACGCTGCAACATCCGCCCAAGGATTACTCCGCAGGCAGGTTGGGCCGGTCCTGGTCACCGTCAGCCTTAAACAGTACAAACTGGTCGGGCTGGTTGGTAAAGTAGTAGTATTCGGTATTTTCAAACAGAGGGGGATTTAGATAGTTGGGCAGGATGTTGGGGCAATCCTCCAGCCGCTGGCAAAAGCCGGCCTGCTCAAATACATGAGGGGCGATGCCGGCACAGTAGCAGTCTATGTATTCCGCACCGCTGTCCAACAAAAGCGCATCCAGAGCGCAGCCCAGCTGGGGCAGCACCTCATCGGGGCCTATAAAATCCACAAAGCGCAGTGCCTTGCCACAGCCGCTGTCTGCCAGCCGCAGCACCACATAGGCCAGCAGGGTTCCATCCTGGCAGGCACTGTACACCTGGTAGCTTTGGTGGGGGAAGGCAAAATACCGGCGGGTTAAATACCACAAATCCTTACGGGGGGTGTGGGGCGTTTGGGGCAGGCCCAGCTGAGCCAGTTGTTCCGGGGTGTTCACCGGCTCCAAAGTCAGGGAGCCGCTTACCGGAAGCCGGGTAGGGTCCTGCACACGGGCCAGCTGGTAGGAAGCCTGACCGCTGAGCCGGTAGTAATGGGGCAGTCGCTGGGCCTCCCAGCCCAGAAACCGATAAAAGGCCATGGTTTTGGGCCGAATGTTGTTGCAGGCCACCACCTGGGCACCGGTCAGCCGGGGCAGGGCATCCATTAGCTCCAGCCCCACCCCGTTGCAGCCTTTTTTGGCCACCCAGACCGACACCCAGATGTCGCTGGGCTCCGCCTGAGAAGCCTTAATGTACCCGGCCACTGCCAGATAGGCCCCGTCCTGCTCTGCCACAGCAAATTGCAGGGTGTGGGCAGTGGTGTAGTAATACTGGAAATATTCCGGCCGGTTTACAAGGGGGAGCTTCCAGTCAAAATGGGTGTTGACAAACTCCACGATGGCAGTGGCTTCCTGGGGCTGTGCCAGCCGAAAGCAGGGGCTGCTCATAAAGCGCTTCCTCCCGTAATAGGCAGGGTTACACCGGTAATAAACCCGGCTTCCTCGCTGAGCAAAAAGGCCATGGCGGGCACCACATCGCTGGGGCGGGCGTTCCGGCCCATTGGGTTTGCCTCGGCGCTGGCCTGCACAATCAAATCGCTGGTATCGGCCAAAAATTTGGTTTCCATCATGCTGGGTGCAACGCAGTTGACCGTAACACCAAAGGAGGCGTAGTCCGCAGCAAGGCTCTTGGCCAGGCCCTCCAATGCGCTTTTGACCATAATGTAAGCGGCGGTGTTCTTGGGGGGCATACCCAGCAGGTAGCTGGTGAGCATAAACAGCACCCGGCCCTTTTTGGCTTTAGCCATGCCGGGCAAAAAGGCTTTGCACAGGGCAACGGCACTGCGCAGCTGCACCGAAAGATCCAGCTCAAAGCGTTCTTCATCGAACTTTTTGAACTTGGTGTTCACCACCCGCAAGGCGGGCAGATGAATAAAATGGGTGGGAGCAGGGCAGTTTTGCTGCACATCCCGGATAAAGGCTTCCAGAGCCTCCTGGCTGGTCAAATCCACATTGTAGGTACGAATGGCACCGGGGTGAGCCTGGCACAAGGAGGCAAGACCCTGCAAATCGCTGGCACCCTGGGCAATAAACAGGTCGCCCTCCTGGTACAGCCGCTCAATCAGGGCACAGCCCACATCGCTGGATGCGCCGGTAATAAGATATACATTTGCCATAAAAATTCCTCCTGCAAGCAATGACCTGGGTCATTTTGCTACACCGGCCTTAATGACACCACGGGTCACTTTTACGCCGTTCTGGTTGGTAATGACTGCTTTGATGGTAATTTCCCGGAAAGTTTCGTTGACTTCGGTCACTTTTCCGCTAATGGTGAGGGTATCCCCAATAAAAACAGGTTTTGCGAACTTGCATTCCACGCTGTGCAGCAGGCAGTGCTCACCGGGCAGATAGACCCCTGCCAAAGCAGAAAAGAAGCTGGCTCCCAGCATTCCATACACCACCCGGCCCGGATAGCCCCGCTGGGCTGCATAGTCCGCATCCATGTGAATGGGGCTGTTGTCGCCGCTGATGGCATAAAACTGGTCCATCATTTCGCTGGTAACAGTTACACAGAACTCCTGGGTCAGGCCCGGTTGGATTTCTTCTAATGTAAAGTGGTTCATGGTGTTTCTCCCTTGGTATCACAACAATAAAACGGGCCGGGCCAGCGGCCCAGCCCGTTACAATCAATGGTGCGATGGTTGATTAGGCGGTCAGACGCTCAATCAGGTCCAGCAAATCGCCCACATTCTCCAAACCACGCACATCGTCCAGCTTGAATTTCAGGCCAAACTTCTTTTCCATGGCGGTCAGAAGGTTAATTTGCTCCAGGCTGTCCCAATCCTCAATGTCATCGGCACAGGTCTCACGGGTGATTTCCAGTTCTTCGTCATCAAAGTTATCCCGAAAAATCTGCTGAACCGCTTCAAAAATGCTCTGCTTGTCCATGTTTTCAAACTCCTTACGATACAGTTTCGATTTCCATTACACCGCACTGGGGCTGGTAGTCCGCCAGGCCGGTAAAAGCAAAGGTCAGGTTGCCCTCATCGTCCTGGGCAATCTGTTCAAATCCGATTGTAGCATAAAAATCCCGAACGAGCAAATTTTTTGCGGTGGGATAGTAGTGGCCAATGATGGTTTCAATGCCCATGGCCTTGGCCTGGGCCACCAGCTGGTCAAACATAGCGTGCTCCAGCCGGCGTTTGAAGGTGCGGCAGCTCATAATCCACAGTTCCAAATCCAGCACCTTGCCCTCCCGATGGCCGATGATGGCAGTCACCAGGCCGTTGTCGCCAAAGCGGTCGGTGAGGCGGCCATAGAGGGTGAGGTAATCGGGGTTTTCCATCAGTGCGCTAATTTCTGCGGCAGTGTAGCGGCGGGTGGTCAGGTTAAACTGGTTGGTTTTGTTAATCAGCTGGGTAATGCGCTCTGCGTGGGGGGCATCAAACCGGCCAATCTGGCAGTGCATATCCAGGCTCTTGAGGTAATCGTTGTAATCTCCAAAGGACTGCTCCAGCTGGCTGCGCTCCAGATTTTGCCGGTACATGGCGCTGCGCTTGGCATCGTCCGCCGAAAGGGTTGTTACCTCAAAATAGCCGCTCCGGTCCAGTACGGCAATATATTCCTCGGGGCAGGTCATCTCCGGCACCGCCACACCGGGCAGCTCCTGACGCACAATTTCCCGCTCGGCGGGGTTGTCGTCCACAAATACGATGCTTTCGGGCAGGATGTTCAGCTCCTTGGCCATGGCAGCCACATTGTGGGATTTGGGCTCCCAGTTGGCTTTAAAGCAGATGAAGTCCTCCCGGGTGAGCACGCTGTCTGCCCGTGCCAGGCCGCTGAGGGCTGCCTCCTCCTGGTTTTTGCTGCATACATTCAGCAGTACACCCAGGCTGGAAAGCTCCTTTAAATAGCTTTGGAATTCGCTGTATGCCATGCCGGCGGGGCTTTCGCTGCCCAGCACAATGCCTTCGGGGCCGTCATCGCCCACAATGCCGCCCCACAGAGTGTTGTCCAAATCCAGGGCAAGGGCCTTTTTGTTTTTGCCAAACAGGCTTTTGGTGATGTTGGCAATGCTCTGGCACAGATAGGGGATGCAGTCGATGCTTACAGCATACTTATAAGCGTACCAGGCAGTCTGGCTGCTGAACCGGTCCATGCCGTGCAGTGCTTGCAGGTAAGCCAGGTCGTTCAGGTACAAATTGGAGCTGGCCTGCACCAAACTGGCCAGCTGCTGGTTCAGCTGGCGCACAAAATGCACCCGGCCCTCCAGCGCGCTGCCCTCCCGGTTGCCCATTACCCGGTAAACCGGCAAATCGAAGTTGTTGCAGATAACCGGGCAGCCAAAGCCCAAAGCGGCCCGGATGGCCTGTTCAAACCGGCTGTATTCTGCACTGAGCTTTTGCTGCACCTGCTCCGGACCGTCGCCGGGGTTAGGCCAAAGCTTCAGGTTGCGCACGCTGGTGTGAATGTAGATGAGGTCCGGAGCAAAGGCTTCCAGAGAGCCATCATCAAACACCAGATTTTCAAAAAACAAACCGTAACCGCCCTCATAGAACACCGGCTTGATGCCCTGGCGCAGCAAAAACAGCTCCAGAATGTTTTTGATTTCGCCAATGGTGCTGCCGCTCAGCAGAGCCACCTTTTTTTCAATCAAACCTGGCTGTTCCAGCAGGGTGCGCTTCAAACTGCGTTTTTTTTGCAGAATGGTAGCGGTATCAAGGGGGTAAGCAAAAGGATCCACGGCAAAAACCTCCTAAAAAAGGCCGCGGGGCCCCTGCCCAAACTGCGGCCTGTTCATGGTTGCATCAACGGCCCACACAGGGCCGAAACTGTCGAATATGATTATACTATAAACCCAGTCACCGTGCAACGCATTACAGGCCGAAATCTTCCAGCAGGCGGTCCAGCTGCTCCCGGTTTTCCACCGGAATGCCCTGCTGCAAGCTCAGCACATCCTGGGCGGGCAGCAGATGGGTGTATACCTGATACACCTCCACCGGGTCGCTGGAATCCGGCGTGTAGGCTGCAAGCTTGCCCTGGTAGTCTCGCAGCAGGTAGGCTGTGTGGGGCTGGGTTTCCACAGGCGGCCTGATAAACAGATAGACGCTTATACCAAGGCAAACCAGGCTTAAAAAACACAAAACAGCAATCCAGATACGGCTCAAGGTCATGGCAGTTCACCTCACATTTTATTAAGTAGTATTGCAGCACAAAACTTTGTTTATACATACATAAGGTAAGTACACCAGCCTATGCAGCGGCTGAAGTTTTTGCAACAGGATGCAGCAGCCGTTTGACCAGAAAAATTTGGGCCGCATAAAAGGGCGTTTGCCCACCCCGGATAGAATGCTTGACAAGGGCAAGGTTTAAGCCTACAATACACTTAAGGAAGTAAAAGTAGGGGGCCTTGTGCGGCCTTTGTGCAAAGGAGATAGCCATGAGGTCCAAGTTTACCACCAAAAAAATTGCTTTGTCCGGTTTGCTTTTTGCATTGGCCATTGTGCTGTCCTTTGTAGAGTCGATGGTTTCGCCCCTGTTGGGTCTGCCGCCGTTTGTAAAAATCGGTCTGTCCAACATTGTGGTAATGTATGCTCTGTTTTTTATGGGGTTTGGCCCGGCGGCTACCCTGGCAGGGCTTAAGGCGTTTTTTGTGCTGCTTACCCGTGGAGTGGTGGCAGGCTGGCTTTCCCTATGCGGCGGTTTTGCAGCTCTTTTGGTAATGTGGGTGCTGCACCGGCTGTTGGGCAGGCACATAACTTATTTTATTTTGTCGGTGTGTGGGGCTTTGGGGCATAATCTGGGCCAGCTTGCGGCGGCCAGTGTGGTGCTCAGCAATGTTATGGCCCTGGCCTATGCGCCGGTGCTGCTGGTAATGGGCCTGGTAATGGGGGTCGTCACCAGCTCCGGCCTTACTGCGTTGCTGCCTGCGCTGCAAAAAGCAGGCCTTCATGTCAACAATCTGTAAATTCGGCAAAAAATTTTGAAATTAGGTGTTGACGAAAGCACACCAAAGTGCTATACTTCAAGCATAACA
This sequence comes from uncultured Allofournierella sp., assembly GCA_944382705.1. Taxonomy (GTDB): domain Bacteria; phylum Bacillota; class Clostridia; order Oscillospirales; family Ruminococcaceae; genus Allofournierella. Next base: position 31,324 of record CALWNE010000017.1, on the reverse strand, counting down.
AGAATGATTCCTATTTTCGCTCTGAAAATTTCGGAATATAAAATTAAGAGTTTTTAATGGAGGTAATTTACGATGTCTAAGTTTGTTTGCACCGTATGTGGTTACATTGCTGAAGGCGCTGCTCCCGAGCTGTGCCCCGTTTGCAAGGCTCCCAAGGATAAGTTTGTTGAGAAGACCGAGAACAGCTATGTGACCGAGCATGTAGTTGGCATTGCTAAGGAAGGCGTACCCGAGGAGATCATCGAGGGCCTGCGCATGAACTTCAACGGCGAGTGCAGCGAAGTTGGTATGTACCTGGCTATGAGCCGTGTGGCTGACCGTGAGGGCTACCCCGAAATCGCTGAGGCTTGGAAGCGTTACGCTTTCGAGGAGGCTGAGCACGCTGCTAAGTTTGCTGAGCTGCTGGGCGAGGTTCTGACCGACAGCACCAAGACCAACCTGCAGATGCGTGTTGACGCTGAGTGCGGCGCTTGCTCCGGCAAGATGGACCTGGCCAAGAAGGCTAAGGAGCTGGGCCTGGATGCTATCCATGACACCGTTCACGAGATGGCTAAGGACGAAGCTCGTCACGGCCGTGGCATGGCTGGCCTGCTGAACCGTTACTTCAAGTAATCGGTCAGGCACTGTCTGCATTACATAACAAAAAGGACCGCTGGAAATTCCAGCGGTCCTTTTTTGTGTTTTCATTCATAAAACAGCTTTGCAAAAGCAAGCTGGCGCCATAAGCCGTGGTATGCCGCAAAAAACAAAATCTTGACCGGGCAAGCAGCCTGGCAATGGCAGGGCAGGGTCTGGCTTGGTTTTAAAAACCAGCTTGCTTTAAGCGGTCAAAGGCCAGCGCCAGCTGCTCCTGACTGGTGGTGCAGGCAATGCGCACATAGCCCTCACCAGCGGCACCAAAAGCACTGCCCGGCACCATGGAAACATGAGCCCGCTCCAAAGCGGCCTGGCAAAATTCTGCACTGGTCATGCCGGTGCCCTGAATGTTTACAAACAGATAAAAGGTGCCCTGAGGCGGCAGAACCGAGAGGGTTTTCATCTCATTGATGCGCTGAGCTGCATAGAACACCCGCTCCCGGTAAGCACGAGTGTAGGTATCGCCAATTTCGGCCCGAAGGCGCAAGGCATGAATGGCGGCCCGCTGGGAGATAGAGGGCGCCGAATAAACCAAACTTTCGTTGATTTGACGAATGGTTTGAATGATGGAGGGATGCGCCAGAATGCTGCCCACACGCCAGCCAGTCATGATGTAGTTTTTGGAAAAACTGTTCAGGGTAATGGTGCGCTGTGCCATCTGGGGCATGGAGCAAAAAGGCCGGAAGGGGATGGTGAACATATAATCGGTGTAAATTTCATCCACAATTACAGCCAGGTCAAACTCTTGGGCAATGCCTGCAATGGTCTGGTATACCTGCTGGTCGTAGGCTGCACCGGTGGGGTTACAGGGGTTGTTCAAGATTAACGCTTTGGTGCGGGGAGTGATGGCAGCTCGCAGAAGGTCTTCCCGGATGGCCCATCCGTCGGCTTCGTAGGTGGGCACTTCCACGGCTTTGCCGCCTGCCAGTTCCACCTGGCTTTTATAAGGAGAAAAATAAGGTGCAAACAAAATCACCTCATCTTCCGGGTCCAGAATGCTCATGAGCACAAGCTCCATGCCAAAGCAGCTGGAAGCAGAAATAAACACCTGCTGAGGGTCAAACTCCACCCCGTATTCGGTGCGGTAAAAAGCCACAATTTCCTCAATCAATTCCGGGTCACCCTGGGGAGCGGTGTAGTGGGTGTGCCCGGCGAGGGCGTCCTCCATGGCTCGGCGGGTAATACGGGCATCGGTGGGAAAATCCGTGTCGCCAATGCTTAAATCAATCAAATCGGTGTAGCTGTATTTGGAGGCAGCAGCCGCCGCCATGGCGTTTTCCTGGCACTGCTGAAACCGCTGGGCAATAAAATTACGCATAAACAAACTCCTTTGAGCAGCTGCAGCCAAACACAAATAAAAACCAGAACAGGCGCTGCAGCTGTAAAATCAATCAAGGCTCGGGGTGATCCATCGAGCATGGGTATTATAGCACATTACATTGAAAAAGTAAAAAATTAGAACTTGGGATAATCTGGGTGTTTTAAAGGTATATGGAAATTGGTAAAAATCACTTGCCATGAATTTGTCTGCAAAGGTTTGACAATGTAGAAAAAAGCGGTATATTAAAATATGGGTCACTATTGCCCAAAATAGAATAAGGAGGTAATTATGGTAATTGCGGCAAGCCTTTTGCTGTTTGCAATCTCCAGTATAGGATTTTGGGAACTGTTGCAAAAATACAGCAAGGTGGATGTTTTGTTTCTCCCCAGTCTTACCATTGCGGTTCAGGTTGGTGCGCTGTTTGCAGGCGGTTTGCTGAACCTGCTGCCGGAAGTTACTTATTTGCTGTATGCGGCAGGATTTTTTGGTTTTGCGGTCAGCGCATACCAGGCTAAATCCTTGGTTTTTTTAAAAAAATACTGCAACATTGGCTTTTTGTTTTTGGCGGCGATGGCACTGTTTGTTTTGCTAAGACTGCCAGGTCAGCGTTTTATAGCATATGATAATTTTAGCCATTGGGCATTGGTGGTAAAATGTATGCTGGAAACCAATCGGTTTCCTAATTTTCAGGATACACTGATTGCCTTTAAAGATTATCCGCTGGGAAGTTCTGTTTACATCTATTTTTTTGCAAAGCTGGTAGGCACAGCAGAGCCTATTCAGATGTTTGCCCAGGCATACACCATTCTGGCCAGCATTGTGCCGGTATTCTTTTTTGCAAAGCGTAACCGCTGGGCTGCATTTGCGCTGACTGTGGTTACAACCCATGTGATTTTGGGGTATAACATTGGTCTGCGGGATTTGAGTGTGGATACCTTGCTGCCTATGGTGGCGGTGGCCGCCATGCTGTATTTTGTGGTGTACTGCCGCAGTATGGAACAACCGGCTGCATTCTTTTTGGGCGGGTTTTATCTTGTGCAGCTGATGCAAATTAAGAATTCGGGCGTTTTCTTTGTACTGATGATTCTGGTTGGTATGTTTGTTACCACTCGCAGCTGGCAAAGGGCGGGCTGGAATGCAATGGTTGCAGCGATGCCATTGTTAAGCTCGCTGCTGTGGAAAAAGCACACTGCCTATGTGTTTTCCGAGGCGAGTACTTCCAAGCACGCCATGACGCTGGAAAATTACAGTGCTGTGTTTGCAGGAAAAACACCAGAACAGATAAAGAGCATCTGCCGGGATATGCTGATTTTTACAGTAAGCTGGGTGCAGGTGTGGATGGTGTTTGCTGTTCTGGCAGTGGTGGCAGTGCTGTGGGTTGTTTACAACAAAAAACAGCGCAAACAAGCCCTCCAAATGCTGCTGGGAGCGGTGGCTGTGTATGCGGTTTACCAGCTGTGTACCCTGGCCATGTACCTGTTTTCCATGCCCATTGGGGAAGCGTTGGTTTTGGCCAGCCATGAGCGGTATACAAAAACCATTTTGGGTGTGTTTTTGATGCTGGCTTTGGTCATGCTGGTAAAGCTGCTTTCAGAGCTTACCGCTAAAAAGAGCGTGGCATTCAGCACCGCCCTTGCCACAGCCAGCCTGCTGGGCTATGTGTTTGTTGCTCAGATACAGCCGTGGTTTGAGATGAAAGTTCCAGACAGTATGCAAAAACGCATTTGGCTGGAAACCATTCAAAATGAATACCAGCTGCCTGTGGGAGAATCCTACTTCGTTTTACATCCGGAAGATAAATCCTTCCTGCGGTATATGTGCCGCTATGTGCTCAGCAGCGAGGTAAAAGAACTGGTGAATCCGACGGTGGAGGATTTAAACAAGATTTCCAGCAAATATATTTTGATCTACCAAAACGACAGCCAGGTTGTGGATGAGTGGATTAAGGAGAATTTTCCGGACCAATACGGAAATCCGGTGATTATAAGGGAGAATATTGCATGATAAACCAGATTGGCATTGTAATTCCGGCCTATGAGCCAGATGATAGATTGCTGCAACTGTTAAAGGATTTACGCGAGCGCCAGATGGGGCCTGTGTATCTGGTGGATGATGGAAGCGGCAGGGCCTACCAGAGTATCTTCAATCAGGCAAAGTCCATGATTGAGCCATTGGGGGGCAAAATTCTGGTGCATTCTCACAACCAAGGCAAGGGCCGAGCGCTCAAAACCGCTTTTGAATTTGTGTTGCAGGAATGTGGGCGGCTGGAAGGCGTTGTAACAGCCGATTCCGATGGCCAGCACACGCCGGACTGCATCCAAAAGGTCATGGACAGCCTGGCGAACCATCTGGATGCGCTGGTGCTTGGTGTGCGCAGGTTTGACGGCGACGATATCCCCTGGAAAAGTGTGTGGGGAAACAAGCTCACCGAAAAGGTGTTTCAGTACACAACCGGCGTGCATGTACTGGACACGCAAACCGGCTTGCGGGGCATTTCCAAGCAGCATATGCAGGCTTATTTGGAGCTTCAGGGCGATCGCTTTGAATTTGAGATGAAGATGCTGCTGTATGCGGCAGAACATTACCCCATTGTGCAGGTGCCCATCCAAACCATCTACGACTCCAAGGAAAATCACCAAACACACTTTAATCCTATCAAAGATTCGCTGCGGATTTACCGCATTATTGGAGAGCGCTTTTTTAAGTATGTGCTTTCCTCGGTTTCGGCCTGTGCGCTGGATTTGCTGCTGTTTGCGCTGTTCTGCATGCTTGTAAAACCCTTGAAACCCATGTTTTACATAGCCATAGCAACGGTGATTGCCCGCATCTGCTCTGCTGGTTATAACTATTTCATTAACTACAAGCTGGTATTTCAAAGCAGCGAGGGCATGGCAGGTTCGGCCCTCAAGTATTTTGGGTTGGTGCTTGTGCAGATGATGTGCAGTGCTGCTTTGGTTACCGTACTGGCGCATCTGCTGCCCTTTGTGCAGGAGGTTGCCATAAAAGCGATTGTGGATACCGGATTGTTTTTTGTCAGCTACCTTATTCAGCGGCGGTTTGTGTTTAAAAGTTAAGGGTAAAACAAGCAATAAAACCCATAGTTTTGGCAGTTGCCGAAACGGAATTTTGGCGATACCCATGGAATTTTGATGCATGGTAAAAAGAGCCCGGAGTGCTTTTGCAAAAAAGACACTCTGGGCTCTTTTTTGTGTTGTTGCTTCAGTTCAAGAGACCACCGGTAACCGCACCCTATAAGGTAAGTGGTGCGAGAAACAAAAATTATTTTGAAATGATTTCAGGGCCATGCAGGATGAATAGCCGGCCTGGATAAAAAAGAAGGATGTTTGATGCACTAAAGGGATAAAAAACCATCATTGCAACAAAAAAGATGATTGACACTTTGCCCCATGGGTGGTATACTAAAGCCGTCATGCGATATGAGGTTTGCACTAGAGTATCCATGCAAATATTTCTTCTGACCACCCAAGCGAGGGTTAAGGCCATACGGACAGCCGGGTCAACTGCCGAATGGCGGCATTGCCGCCATTATTGATTGAGTTAAAAGCTCAATTTTATAAGTTGGTTACTTTACAACCAGTACAAAATTTTTTGCGTACATCAACTTGTAAAACGGTCAATAAGAGTAGTAAAAGTAAGTATTTGCTATATAGACTCTATGTGAAGCATCAATCGCCACACCTTGGGTACCGCCTTCACGCCAGATGGCACAGGCCCCAGGGCAACAGATTGCACCTTTTGAGTGGTTCCTATGGGGAGCTGCGTCTGGAACGGTACAGTGTTTCATAAAATTATCCGGATAATTTACAGGCTATGTGTATGCAGCTGCTGCACATAGCCTGTTTTTTTGTTTGAATTTGGCCAAAGGGGCCCAGGGGAGGAGCTTTTTCGTGGACGAAAAACTGAAATTGTATGGATTCAACAATCTGACCAAGGCGCTGAGTTTCAACATCTACGATGTATGTTATGCAAAAACCCCCAGAGAACAAAAAGACTACATCGATTACATCGACGAACAATACAATTCCGAGCGGCTTACCAACATCCTGACCACTCTCACGGACATGATAGGGGCCAAGGTGCTGAACATTGCCCGGCAGGACTACGACCCACAGGGGGCTTCGGTTACAATCCTGATTGCGGAGGGCAGCATGATGCCTGTGGGGGAAACCCAGCTGGCCCATCTAGACAAGAGCCATGTAACGGTACATACCTACCCGGAATACCACCCCGAAACCTGCCTGGCCACCTTCCGAGTGGACATTGATGTGGCAACCTGCGGTGAAATTACCCCTCTTTCCACCCTGGATTACCTGATTCAATCCTTTGATTCCGACATTATCACCATGGATTACCGGGTGCGTGGATTTACACGAGACCTGAATGGCCGCAAGCTGTTTATGGATCATAAGGTCAACAGCATTCAGGATTACATCCAAGAGGATTTACTGCGCCGGTACGATGCAGTGGACATCAATGTGTACGACGCAAATCTTTTTCATACCAAGATGATGCTGAAAGAAATTGACTTGCAGAACTATCTGTTTAAAACCGATGTTTATGAGTTACCCCCTAAAACCAGGCTGGAAATCATGAACAACCTGCGCCGAGAGATGATTGAAATTTTCAGCGGGCGCAATATCTACTGAGTCACAGGCCCGAAAGGAGAAGGTCATGGAAGAATTGAATCAGCAGCGGGCCCCTATTTACGAGGCACTGGAGCAATTCCACCAAAAACGAGTGGTGCCCTTTGATGTGCCCGGCCACAAAAGGGGACGAGGCAACCCGGAACTGGCAGAATTGCTGGGCCAGAAATGTGTGAGCATGGATGTAAACTCCATGAAACCGCTGGATAACCTTTGTCATCCGGTATCGGTTATTCGGCAGGCAGAACAGCTGGCTGCTCAAGCCTTTGGAGCCGCCCACGCCTTTTTGATGGTGGGCGGCACCACCAGTGCGGTGCAAAGTATGATTTTGTCGGTGGTAAAGCGAGGTGAAAAAATCATTCTGCCCCGCAATGTGCACCGCAGTGTGATGGGTGCACTGGTGCTGTGCGGCGCCATTCCGGTGTACGTGAACCCGGAGTGTGACAACCGGCTCGGTATTCCCTTGGGCATGAAGCTGTCCCAGGTGGAGCAGGCTATCCGCAATAATCCCGATGCAAAGGCTATCCTGGTTAACAACCCTACCTATTACGGCATCTGTTCCGATTTGCGGAGCATTGTGGAGCTGGCCCACCGGCATGGAATGCTCTGCCTGGCAGACGAAGCCCACGGTACCCACCTGTACTTTGGGCAAAACCTCCCTGTTTCCGCCATGGCGGCAGGGGCAGACATGGCGGCGGTGTCCATGCATAAATCCGGCGGCAGCCTGACCCAAAGCTCTCTGCTGTTGTCAGGCCCGGCCATGGAGGAGGGTCACATCCGGCAGATTATCAACCTGACCCAAACCACCAGCGGCTCCTACCTGCTGCTGGCCAGCCTGGACATCTCCCGTCGGAACCTGGCCCTGCGGGGGCGGGAGGAGTTTGACCGGGTCACCCAGTTGGCAGAGTACGCCCGGCGGGAAATCAACGCCATCGGCGGTTACTATGCTTTTAGCCGGGAGTTGTGCAACGGAGACAGTATTTTTGATTTTGACCCCACCAAGCTCTCTGTCAATACGCTGGATGTTGGCCTGGCCGGCATTGAGGTATACGACCTGCTGCGGGATGAATATGACATTCAGATTGAATTTGGAGACTTGGGCAATATTCTGGCTTATCTATCCATTGGGGACCGCCCCCGTGAGGTGGAGCGGCTGGTGAGTTCACTGGCCGAGGTAAGCCGACGATTCAAGGGCAGCAAAGGGGATTTGATGCAGCAGGAGTACATAGACCCCCAGGTGGCTGCTACCCCCCAGGAGGCTTTTTACGCCCCCACCGAATCGCTGCCCATTGAGCAGACGGCAGGCCGCATTTGCAGCGAGTTTGTAATGTGCTATCCGCCGGGCATTCCCATTTTGGCACCGGGGGAACGCATCACGCCCCAAATTTTGGAGTACATTCAGTACGCAAAAGCCAAGGGCTGCTCCATGACCGGCCCCCAGGATGCAGACATCCGGCGGCTGAATGTGTTGAAGTAAAAGGAGGCAACCATGGATTTCTGGTTTTCGGAGGCGCAAACGCCCCATGTCAAGCTTTCCATCAAGGTGGACAGGCAGCTGTACAGCGGCCGCAGTGAATTTCAGCGCATTGATGTGTTTGAATCGCCGGAGTTTGGCCGCTTTCTTACTTTGGATGGCTACATGATGCTCACCGAAAAGGATGAGTTCATCTACCATGAAATGATTACCCATGTGCCCATGGCAGTACACCCCAGTGTAAAGAGGGTGCTGGTGATTGGTGCCGGGGATGGGGGAGTAATACGGGAACTGACCCGTTACCCCGAGATAGAATCCATCGATTTGGTGGAAATTGACCCACTGGTGGTGGAGGTGTGCCGGGAATACCTGCCCCAAACCGCCTGCCGGCTGGCAGACCCACGGGTGAACATCCACTACCAGGATGGAGTGCGGTTTGTGCGGTCCTGCCAGGAGGAATATGACCTGATTATTGTGGACTCCACCGACCCCTTCGGCCCTGGAGAGGGACTGTTTACACGGGAGTTTTACGGCAGCTGTTATAAAGCGCTCAAGCCGGACGGTATTATGGTGAACCAGCATGAAAGCCCCTTTTATGCCCAGGACGCCATGGCCTGCCAGCGGGCTCACAAACGCATTGTGGAGTCCTTCCCCATCAGCCGGGTTTACCAGGCCCACATCCCCACCTACCCCTCCGGGCATTGGCTGTTTGGGTTTGCTTCCAAGCGGTACCATCCCCTCAAGGATTTGCGGGAAACTGCCTGGAATATGCGGGGCCTTGGCTGCCGCTACTATACCACTACATTGCACAAAGGCGCATTTTATCTGCCCGCCTATGTGGAGGAGCTATTGAAAGATGTTGAATAAAAATATTGAGGTGTTTATGGGGTGCGATAAAAGCCCCCGTGTGGCAAGCACCATGCTGTTTGGAGCCCCCTTCGATTCCACCACTTCCTACCGGCCGGGTACCCGGTTCGGCAGCGGCGCCATCCGCCGGGAATCCTACGGCGTGGAAAGTTACAGCCCCTATCAGGACCGGGATTTGCTGGATGCCCATGTGGTGGATCTGGGGGATTTGGAACTCTGTTTTGGGGATGTGAACAAAGCACTGGACCGCATCCAGCAGCGAACCAAGCATATTTTGGAGGCCGGCAAGCGGCCCTTTATGCTGGGGGGTGAGCACCTGGTTACGCTGGGGGCCTTCCGGGCGGTGGTTCAGCAGTATCCACAGGTGCATATCATCCATTTTGATGCCCATGCAGACCTGCGCCAGGACTATCTGGGTGCGCCCTTGTCCCACGCTTGTGTACTGCGCCGGTGCTGGGAGCTGGTGGGGGATGGCCGCATCCACCAGTTTGGCATCCGCTCCGGCGACAGGGAGGAGTTTTGCTGGGGCCGCACCCATGTGAACACCCGCCGGTTTGACTTTGAGGGCCTGGAACAAACGCTGGAACAGCTAAAGGGCCAGCCGGTGTACTTCACGGTGGATTTGGATGTGCTGGACCCCTCGGTGTTCCCCGGTACCGGCACCCCCGAGCCAGGAGGAGTAACCTTTGAACAGCTGCGCCAGGCGGTTACACTGGTGTGCAGCAAGGCCCGGGTGGTGGGCTGCGATGTAAATGAGTTAAGTCCCCATTACGATCAGAGCGGTGTATCCACCATTGTGGCGGTAAAAATCGTGCGGGAGATGCTGCTGGCACTCCAGCCCAACAATGCTGTAAACCCCATTGGGGAAAATGAATGATAAAGGAGAATTTCAGTTATGAGCAAGGTTTTAGTCATTGGTTGCGGCGGTGTGGCCGCAGTGGCCATTCATAAATGCTGCCAAAACAGCCAGGTGTTCCAGGAGCTGTGCATCGCCAGCCGTACCAAGTCCAAATGCGATGCCCTCAAGGCCCAGCTGGAGGGCAAAACCAGCACCAAAATCACCACCGCCCAGGTGGATGCAGACGATGTGAACCAGCTGATTGCCCTGATTCAGGACTATAAGCCGGACCTGGTCATGAACATTGCTCTGCCTTACCAGGATTTGACCATTATGGATGCCTGCCTGGCCTGTGGGGTGAATTACATGGATACCGCCAACTACGAGCCGGAAGACCTGGAGGACCCACAATGGCGTGCGGTGTACGAAAAGCGCTGCAAAGAACAGGGTTTTTCCGCCTATTTCGACTATTCCTGGCAGTGGGCCTACCAGGAAAAATTCCGTCAGGCGGGCCTTACCGCTCTGCTTGGTTCCGGCTTTGACCCCGGTGTGACCCAGGCTTACTGTGCATGGGCACAAAAGCACCTGTTCGATACCATTGATACCATCGATATTCTGGATTGCAACGGTGGCGACCATGGCTATCCCTTTGCCACCAACTTCAACCCGGAGGTAAACCTGCGGGAGGTTTCCGCCCCCGGCTCCTACTGGGAGAATGGCCATTGGGTGGAAATTGAGCCCATGAGCATCAAGCGGGAATACAACTTCGACCAGGTGGGCCAAAAGGATATGTATCTTTTGCACCACGAAGAAATTGAATCTCTGGCAAAAAATATTCCCGGCGTTAAGCGGATTCGCTTTTTCATGACCTTTGGTCAAAGCTACCTGACCCACATGAAGTGTCTGGAAAATGTGGGAATGCTCTCCACCAAGCCCATGGAGTTTGAGGGCCACTCCATTGTGCCCATCCAGTTTTTGAAGGCCCTTCTGCCGGACCCTGCTACTCTGGGCCCCCGCACCAATGGCAAAACCAACATTGGCTGCATTTTTACCGGCACCAAGGACGGACAGCCCAAAACAGCTTATATTTATAATGTATGTGACCACCAGGAATGTTACCGGGAGGTGGGCTCCCAGGCAATCTCCTACACCACCGGTGTGCCTGCTATGATTGGCGCCATGATGCTGCTGACCGGCCAGTGGAACAAGCCCGGCGTTTATACCGTGGAGGAGTTTGATCCAGACCCCTACATGGAGGCCCTGAACCAGTGGGGTCTGCCCTGGCAGGTTAAGGATGACCCGGAGCTGGTGGACTGATGAAACAATCCATTCAAACGCCGTACTTTTTGGTGGATGAAGCCCGCCTGCTGCACAATCTGGAACTGTTGCAGCAGGTGGCCCAGCAGGCAGGCTGTAAAATTCTGCTGGCGCAAAAGGCGTTCTCCATGTTTTATGCCTATCCGCTGCTGCGCCGTTATCTGGCGGGCAGCACAGCCAGCGGCCTGTACGAAGCTAGGCTGGGATGGGAAGAATTTGGGGGCGAAACCCATGTGTTCAGCCCTGCCTATAAGCCCCAGGAGTTTGAGGAGCTGCTGCAATATGCCGACCATATTGTGTTCAACTCGCCCCGGCAGTTGGCCTTGTTTGGGCCTCGGGCCAAAGCGGCGGGCAAGCAGGTGGGGCTGCGCATTAACCCGGAATGCTCCACCCAGGAGGGCCATGCCATCTATGACCCCTGCGCCCCAGGGTCCCGGCTGGGTACCACCTGGGCCAACTGGGACGCCAGTCAGCTGCCCTTGCTGGACGGATTGCATTTTCATACCCTCTGCGAGCAGAACAGCGACGATTTAGAGCGCACGGTGCTGGCCTTTGAGGAAAAGTTCGGCCCGCTGCTCAAGGGGATGAAGTGGCTCAACCTGGGGGGCGGCCACCACATCACCCGGCCAGATTATGACCGGCAGCGGCTGGTAAACCTGATTGTGCGGCTGAAGCAAACCTACGGGGTGGAAGTGTATCTGGAACCGGGCGAAGCAGTGGTGCTGAATGGGGGATTTTTAGTAACCACCGTACTGGAAACCCTCCACAACGGGATGAATCTGGCTATTCTGGATACTTCTGCTGCCTGCCATATGCCGGATGTGCTGGAAATGCCCTACCGGCCCCCTTTGCAGGGTGCAGGCCAGCCGGGGGAGAAGCCCTTTACCTACCGGCTGGGGGGGCCTACCTGTCTGGCAGGGGATATTATCGGGGAGTATTCCTTTGAACAGCCCCTGGAACCTGGGCAGGAACTGGTATTTGAGGATATGGCCCTATATACTATGGTAAAAACCAATACCTTCAATGGAATGCCGCTGCCTTCCATCGTCTGGCAGAATGCCAGTGGAGAGCGAAATCTGGTAAAATCCTTTGGATACGAGGATTTTAAACAGCGCCTTTCATAAAGTGGCAGCGCCGTTTTGCTAAAAGCAAGCAGCCGCCCGGTCCTTGTGCCGGGCGGCTATTTTGTTGTTGTTTTATTTTGAGGGCACGCTGGGGTTGCTGGCTTCAATCAATCTGCCGGGGTTGGTTTTGTTTTGCAGCCCCGGCGGGCCCGCCTGTGCAGGGGAGAGGCACCTTGGAAAATGCTCTCAAAAAGCTACATTGCTGGTGGGCTGGCACAGTGGGTGGCAGGGCTTGTGCACCTGTGCAAAAAATAAGCCAGAAAGGCCGCCAGGAAAAAATTGCAGTTTTTTTGAAAAAATCTGTTGACAGATGCAAAAAAGCTTGCTATAATAAGCAAGCAGTCAACGAGAAGGCAACTGAATATGGGGGTATAGCTCAGCTGGGAGAGCGCTTGAATGGCATTCAAGAGGTCAGCGGTTCGATCCCGCTTATCTCCACCAGATACCGCAAGGCAAACGCCTTGCGGTATTTTTTGTTTGTAAACATGGTTGAATGAAGCGGCGGTTTGGGTGCTCGTGTGTGGGAACAGTTGATAGTTGAAAAGGTCGCCGGGCGATAATTCGCCCGGCGACCTTTGTAATATAGTCTGGCTCCAGCCATTTTCTTGTGGCTTGCTGGTGAAGTTGTGAAAAAGGAGTGGTACTCAGAACTTATATGGTCAAATTGCATCTGCGCAATCGCCAATGGGGAGCACCGCCTTATGTAAGATTGGAGGACACAAGCACATATCCTAAAGCGGTTTCTTGCAGGTTGTAATGATAGGTTTTAGCAAACTGGCTGACATGCTCTGCGGCGAAGGAATCAGCTTTAAGGCAGTAGATAATAGCAGGTATTTTACTGGGATTTAATCGATAATATTCCAGCAGCTTTTTGGCACTGCTTTCGTTGATGCCAGAAGTCCAGGCAGAAAAAGATGCGTTGTCTTTGGAATCCGCCAGATACAAAAAAGTATTTCGCGTATAGTACAGTACTGGCCCATCTGCCCAATCACGCACGCTTTGCGTGTCTTGGTATAAAGTCTCGTAGAATTCTTTGTTTGCTGCAGAAGTCCTAAGTCCTTTGGCAGGCCCTACGGTAATTTCATAGGACATTTGAGACATATCTCCGTACTCCCAAAAAAGGGTGGTAAACCGAATGTGTGCCTGCGCAACAATAAATAATGCCATGATTACCAGAGTGCAGGATTTTAGCCATCGACCGGCAGAGGCGCCTGAATAGAGATTTAACCAGTTTGATACCATAATCCACGAACCAATGGAGCCAGCCATGCAGGCCATGGAAATTACATAAAACTGTTGATTAGAGCTCCAGTTAACACATAAGCCATACAGAAGGCTTAACAGCCAAGTGGATAAAAACCAATTCAAATTTTCCCGAGGAGCCAAAAGAAAAGCAAACCAGCCCAGAAAAAAAGGACAGGCCAACAAAAAATTCAGATACACTGCGGAGAATACAAACGGAAGAGTGAATAAGATGGACAGTACGATTGCGGCGATGCCATATGCCATACGCCGTGCAGGAGAATGACGGTCCACTAAAATAAGTCCGCTGAGAACAGCACCTGCTTTGATGATGGGGGATGCAAAACGGCTGTGCCTGTAAATGGCAGTGGCATAACTTTCCAGGTTTTTCAAAAAGCCAGTGTGCGGATGCTCCGGGTCGTTTAAAATAGCGGGTAGCGCCCGAAGAATGTCCGGCAGAGTGGCGCGGGAAAGCAAAAATCCAATAAAGATAATCGCAAGAAAGCTACAGCCGAGGGTTACCCACAAAAGCGCTTTGCCGTCTTTGCGGATGATACATACGACAGCATAGATTGCGTAGCCTGCGGCCAGATAGGGACAGCACAGCACTGCGCCTGCGTAAAAAAGCCCGATTAGAAAAAAGGTCGCAGGCTGCTTGTTGAGATTGGTGGCCAAAAGGACTCCTGAAACAGTGGTACATAAAACACCAATGGAGTTATACGATAAAGCCATAATCCCAAATGGAGCGAAAAGCAGATACATCAGGCTGGCACCAGCAGCGAACAAGCCATGCTTTCGCAACCTAACATAGATAAACAGTGCAGTCAAAGCTTGCAGTCCGGTATATAAGTAACGAAAATGCAGCAAAATACCTTCGGATTCTGTAAAGAATAGTCGATATAATGCAAAAAAAGGATAAATCAGAACACTGGCCAGCTGCGACAGATGCCACTCCTGCGTGAATAAGCTGTCTCCTTGGAACAAACGCTGAGGAATCGTGAGATAGAATGGTTCGTCCCAAAAAGAGTAGCCAAAGGCACACTTATAAAAAATCATTCCAGTTCCAGCCAAGAACAGCAGGGCGAAGATGAAATCTCTTTTTTGTACCGCTTCGATTCTTTTACGCATATAACACCTCTTTATGGTTTTTTAGTGTGCGGGTCAAAGCAAAAATTATGGCAATAGCTGAGCCGAGGTAAGCCGCTCTGGAGTGAAAAGCAACAAGCAAAAGAATGGCGGTTACTTCTTTTCGATGTAAATACTGGTGGAGGGGAAGGCAAAGCCGCATCCGTTTTTGTGCACCAGTTCAATCAAATCCAGATTGAATGCTTCCTGAATTTTTAAAAATTCTGCATAAACGCTGGTGGTAACATAAAACTGAACCAGCAAATCCATGCTGGAAGGGCCAAAGCCGGTGAACTGCACCCGAATGCTATCCGCAATTACATCCGGCCGGGCCGCCAAGGTGCTGCGGATGTCTGCCAGCAGATGTTCCAGTTGGGTGCGGCTGGCCTGGTAGCTGATGCCAATGCTGTACTTGGCCAGGCGGTGGTTGATTTTGCTGTAATTCACCAGGGCGCCATTTACCAGGGTGCTGTTGGGAATCACCAGCATGGTGTCGTTCAGCTGGCGGATGCGGATGGAACGGAAGGAGATATCCTCCACTTCGCCTTCGCCCTCGCTGCAGGAAATCCAGTCTCCAATGGAGAAGGGTTTTTCAAAAATCACAATCAAGCCGCCAAAAAAGTTGGTGGCATAGTCCTTGGCGGCCAGGGAGATGGTTAAACCTGCAAGGCCCAGGCTGGCAATCAAGCTATCCACCTTAACGCCCAGTTCCTGTAAAATCATCAGGCCTGCAAACACCAGGATAACACCCTTCAGGATTTTGTTCAAAAAGGTGGCAGCGGTGTTGTCCATGTCCAAATCCAGCCGGCCGCGCACATCGTGGAACAGCAGGGGCCCCACATCGCTGCTGCCAATCAATCCCCAGGCACACAGGCAGATGAGGTTCAGGTTCAGCAGTTTGTGCAGAAGGTTCATGAAGGGGAGCAACACAGCATCCGGCAAGGGCAGCATCATGCAGGCCACAAAAAAACCAACGCTCCATACCATAACGGGAGCGGGTTTTGCAAAGCCTTTGGCCAGCACATAAAGACCCTTTGATTTGCGCCGCTTTAGGGTGGCTACCAGTGTGGGCATCAGTTTATAGCGCATCAAACGGCTGAGCAGGTAGCAAAGCAGAAAGCATACAATGCAAAATGTAAGCTGCAGCCAAGCACCGGGGGTGTTTACAAGATAATCCTGAATTTGAGCAAGCATAGAAAAAGTCCGTCCTGTTGTAAAAAATTCGCCGCTGGCCCATGCGGGCACCCATTGAGCAAGCTTCTTTGGCAAAAAAGCGGCCGTAAAAATTCGTTTCAAGTATACCACGCTCCTTTCGGTAAATGCAATGGGGGGTGCTGCGGATTGCTTGGCTGCGTGCCTATCAAGGGGCAAGCAGCGGCCTGGTCCGCTGGGTTCTCTTTGGAGATTTGGTTCCATATAATGTATAGGGCACAGGATGGTGCCAGATGCTAGTCCCAAATCTGAAAAAATATTGGGTAAATTTTACAATCAAGGCTTGCAATTGCAAAAATCAGGTGCTATAATACAAGGCAAGAAAGCAGTTTCAGGGCGGGGTGAAAGTCCCCACCGGCGGTAAAGCCCGCGAACACAAGGCCGTGTGCCTGTGCCGATCTGGTGAAATTCCAGAGCCGACGGTATAGTCCGGATGAAAGAAACGGCAGCGAGGAACCGTATTCAATTCGTTGCAGTGCGCCCTTTTGCAGGTAATTTCCTGTAAAAGGGCGTTTTTTGTTCCTTGCTGATGTGGTACTTGGGGCCGTCTTTCAAATTTAAAAGATGGGGAAATGTATTGCCCCAAGGAGGAACCAATCATGACAAAATCCACAATGCGTATCCGAAATTTGGTAGTAACCGCAATGCTGTCTGCCATTGCAACCGTGCTCATGCTGCTGGACTTCAGCCTGCCCATGCTCATTCCCAGCTTTGTAAAGATGGATGTTTCCGAGCTGCCCGCCCTGCTGGCATCCTTCAGCATGGGCCCTGTGTACGGTGTTGCCGTTTGCCTGGTAAAAAACCTGCTGAACATTCTGTTTAATGGTACCAGCACTGGTGGTATTGGCGAGGTGTGCAACTTCCTGCTGGGTGCCGCCTTCTGCGGAGGTGCCGGTCTGCTGTACAAATTCCGTAAAAATCGCCGCACTGCTGTGCTGGCTGCTCTGCTGGGTTCCGTGGTTATGGCAGTGGCAAGCGTTCCCATCAACTATTTCATCACCTACCCCATTTACAGCCAGCTGTTTGGCGGTATGGAGCCCATCATTCAGGCATACCAGGCACTGCGTCCCAGCGTGAATGGCCTGCTGGAATGTCTGCTGATTTTCAATATGCCCTTCACCCTGATAAAGGGTTTGTTGGTGAGTGTGCTCACCTTTGTGGTCTACAAGCCCCTCAGCCCCATTCTCCATGGCCGCCAGCAGGAGACTGCCAAGGCTTCTGCCATTGCAGAAAAGGCTTGACAAAGCCCCAACGCCGTGGTATACTCGGCATCGTAAATTGAATAGCAACTTATCAAGAGCGACGGAGGGAACAGGCCCGATGAAGTCCGGCAACCTGCACAGTGTGCAAGGTGCTAAATCCTGCGGGGAACCGAAAGATAAGCGTATACCGCTCAGGGGCTTTCGGCCCTTGGGCGTTTTTTGTTGTTTCCGGCAAGTTGCTGTCACAGTTTCGCAGCGGTCTGCAAAGGCCAATCATCAAATGCATTTGCTAAGGAGAGAACGATTTAAATGGAAAAGCTGTATTTTACTTCCGAGTCCGTAACCGAGGGCCATCCCGACAAAATCTGTGACCAAATCAGTGATGCTGTGCTGGATGCAATCCTGGAACAGGACCCTCAGGCCCGTGTAGCCTGCGAGACCACCTGCTCCACCGGACTGGTGCATATCATGGGTGAGATTACCACCACCAGCAGCGTGGATGTGCAGTCCATTGGCCGCCAGGTGATTGCAGACATCGGCTACACCCGCGCCAAGTACGGATTTGATGCCGAAACCTGCGCCGTGCTGACCAACATCCACGAGCAAAGCCCGGACATTGCGCTGGGCACCAACGATGAGGTGGGCGGCGCCGGCGACCAGGGCATGATGTTTGGCTATGCCTGCACCGAAACCCCCGAACTGATGCCCCTGCCCATTAGCCTGGCTCACCAGCTGGCCCGCCGCCTGACCCAGGTACGCAAGGACGGCACCCTGGGCTATCTGCGGCCGGACGGCAAGAGCCAGGTAACGGTGGAATACCAGGACGGCCAGCCTGTGCGGGTGGATGCTGTGGTTATTTCCAGCCAGCACAGCCCCGAGGTGGAGATGGAGCAGCTGCGCCAGGATATTCTGGAGTATGTAATCCGTCCCTCTCTGCCCAGCCATCTGGTGGACGAAAACACCCGTTTTTACATTAACCCCACCGGCCGTTTTGTGGTGGGCGGCCCCATGGGTGACTGCGGTCTGACCGGCCACAAAATCATTGTGGATACCTACGGCGGCTACGCCCGCCATGGCGGCGGCGCATTCAGCGGCAAGGACCCCAGCAAGGTGGACCGCAGTGCAGCCTATGCAGCCCGCTGGGTAGCCAAAAACATTGTGGCCGCTGGTTTTGCCCAGCGCTGTGAGGTACAGCTGGCCTACGCCATCGGTGTGGCCGAACCTGTAAGCATTCTGGTGGATACCTTTGGTACCGGTACCGTGGAGCAGGAACAGCTGGAAGCTGCTGTGCGCAAGGTGTTTGACCTGCGTCCCGCTGCCATCATCCGGGATCTGGAGCTGCGCCGCCCGGTCTACCGTGGCCTGGCCGCTTACGGCCACATGGGCCGTGAGGACCTGAACGCAGCCTGGGAGCGCACCGACCGGGTGGAAGCCCTGAAGGCTGCTCTGGCCTGATTGGCCTCAGCCTTTCAAACATTGGTCCATTAAAAAAGCTGCCCATACGCTGGGCATTTGTTAGCAAAAAAGAGCACATTCCTTTGCCAAAGGGCTGGGGATGTGCTCTTTTTGTTTTGCATTAAAATGCATTCAAAGATTCGCCGGCTGTTGCTGGGGGACGGCAATCCGCAGGGGTATGCAATGAAATTATATGTAAAAGTGACGAATTAAAATGAATTTTTATCCGCAAAAAACCAGTAAAACGATGAAAATGAAGGGGAATGAATGAATATTTATTTTTAAATATTAAAAATTTATGCGAATGCTGTTATGATAACACCAACACAAAACACGGCAGAAAGGCCGACGAAAAGGAGAAGGAACTCATGCAGCATACAAACATCAAAAAAGTGGTTTTGGCATATTCCGGCGGGTTGGATACCTCCATCATCATTCCCTGGCTGAAAGAAAACTACAACGGCTGTGAAGTCATTGCGGTTTCGGCCGATGTGGGACAGGCGGATGAGCTGGAAGGCTTGGAGGAAAAGGCCCTCAAAAGCGGCGCTTCCAAGCTGTACATCGAAGATTTAACCGAGGAATTTGTGAATGATTTTATTCTGCCCACAGTCAAGACAGGTGCTTTGTACGAAGATTATATGCTGGGTACCAGTTTTGCCCGGCCCCTGATTGCAAAACGGCTGGTGGAGATTGCTAAGGCAGAAGGGGCCGACGCCATCTGCCATGGCTGCACCGACAAAGGCAACGACCAGGTGCGCTTTGAGCTTACCATCAAAGCATTTGCCCCGGATATGCCCATTATTGCACCCTGGAGAGAGTGGAGCATCCAGTCCCGTGAGGAGGAAATCGAATATGCCGAGGCCCATGGGATTCCCCTCAAAATCACCAAGGAAACCAACTACTCCAAGGATAAAAACCTCTGGCATTTAAGCCATGAGGGTCTGGACTTGGAGGATCCGGGCAACGAACCCACCTACGAAAAACCCGGCTTTTTGGAAATGGGCGTTTCTCCCATGCTTGCGCCGGATGAACCCACCTACCTGACCCTGGATTTTGTAAAGGGGATTCCCACAGTCCTCAATGGTCAGGCCATGAGTGCAAAGGAGATTATTTTGCAGCTGAATCAGCTGGGCGGAGCCAACGGCATCGGCCTGCTGGATCTGGTGGAAAACCGGCTGGTGGGCATCAAGTGCCGTGGCGTGTACGAAACCCCCGGCGGAGCCATTTTGTACAAGGCCCTTAAGGTGCTGGAAAGCCTTTGCCTGGATAAATATGCAGCCCACAAAAAACAGGAATTGGCCATCACTTTTGCCGATTTGGTATACAACGGCCAGTGGTATACTCCGCTGCGGCAGGCTCTTTCCGCCTTTGTGGATGTGCTGATGGAGAACTGCACCGGTACCGTAAAGCTCAAGCTCTACAAGGGCAATATCATCAATGCAGGGGTATGGAGCGAGTACTCTCTGTATGACCCTGAAATTGCCACCTTTGAAAAAGACGATGTGTACGACCAGGCCCAGGCCAAGGGCTTTATCGACCTGTTTGGTTTGCCCATCCAGGTACAGGCCCGGGTCAATGCACGGGTAAATGGCAAAAAGCAGAACTAACAAGGCATAAGGATATCCAGCCAGCAGGGGCAAAATTCCTGCTTGCCCGTTGAACATACCCCGAAAGGAGCGGTCAGCCGCTGTGAAACAGATTTTTATTGACGGCAGTGCCGGTACAACCGGCCTGAACCTGCAACAACGCTTGCAGCAACGCAAGGATGTAACCCTCATTCCATTGGAGGAAGCCCACCGTAAGGACCCCAAAGCCCGCAAACAGGCTATAGAACAGGCGGATGTAATTGTCCTTTGCCTGCCAGATGAGGCTGCAAAGGAGGCAGTGGAGCTGGCCAAGGGATGCAAGGCGGTTATTCTGGATGCCTCCACAGCTCACCGCACCGCTCCTAGCTGGGTGTATGGTCTGCCGGAATTGAGCGGTCAGCACTGGCAAAAGGTGCAGAACGCCCAGCGCATTGCGGTGCCAGGCTGCCACGCCAGCGGCTTTATTGCATTGGTACAGCCGTTGCGGGCAGCTGGCCTTCTGCCTGCGGATGCTATACTGCACTGTCATTCCATTACAGGTTACAGCGGTGGGGGTAAGGCTATGATTGCCCAGTATGAACAGGGCAGACAGGATGCTCTGCTGGCGGCACCCCGCCAGTATGCCTTGGGGCAAACCCACAAGCACCTGCCAGAAATGCAAACCGTCTGCCAGCTGGAACAGCCGCCGGTTTTTAGCCCAATTGTGGGGAATTTTTACAGCAGAATGGAGGTAACGGTGCAGCTGCACCGGAGCCAGCTGGCTAAGGGTGCAGGCTTGCAGGAGATTGCGGCGGTTTATCGGCAGTTGTATCAGGGGCCGGTGGTGCGCTACCTGCCCCAGGCGCAGGAACAGGGCTTTTGCAGTGCCGCTGCCCTCAGCGGCCGGGATGATATGGAACTAACGGTGCATGGCTGCCAGGACCGCATCCTGCTGGTGGCCCGGTACGACAATTTGGGCAAGGGGGCTTGCGGCGCAGCACTGGAATGCATCAATCTGGTGCTGGGCACTCAGCACACCACAGGGCTGGTATTGGGCCAGCAGGAGGAGAAAGCATGGTAACAAAGGTAGAAGGCGGCCTGTGTGCCGCAAAGGGTTTTTTGGCAGGCGGTGTGCATTGCGGCATTCGCAAAAACCAAAGCAAAAAGGATTTAGCCCTCATTTACAGCACCACTCCGGCCAGCGCCGCAGCGGTTTACACCCGTAATCTGGTAAAGGGTGCTCCCATTTTTGTCACCCAGGAACACCTGAAAAGCGGCACAGCGCAAGCAGTTATCTGCAACAGCGGCAATGCCAATACCTGCAATGCAAATGGGGTGGAAGTGGCCAAGGCCATGTGTAGCATGACGGCGGCCCAGCTGGGCCTGCAGCCGGAAGATGTGGCGGTGGCCTCCACCGGGGTGATTGGCAAACCTCTTGAGCTGGAGCCCATTCGGCAGGGTCTGCCCAAGCTGGCATCGGCACTGGGTAAAAACAGTGCCGATGCTGCCCAGGCCATTATGACCACCGACACCACACCCAAGGAGATTGCGGTGGAGTTTGTGGCAGGCGGTAAGGTTTGCCGGTTGGGCGGCATTGCTAAAGGTTCCGGCATGATTCATCCCAACATGGCCACCATGCTGGTGTTTTTAACCACCGATTGTACCATTGAGCCGGCTATGCTGCAAAAGGCTCTGCGGGGCGATGCGGACCAAACCTTCAACATGATTAGTGTGGACGGGGATACCTCCACCAACGACATGGTGCTGATTCTGGCCAACGGACAGGCAGGCAATACCCCCATTACCCAGGAGGGGCAGGATTTTGCGGCCTTTATGGAGGCACTCAACACGGTGACAGTGTGCCTTTGCCGCGCCATTGCGGCGGACGGTGAGGGCGCTACCCGGCTGCTGGAATGCACCGCAGTCCATGCTCCGGATGTGCAGACTGCCCGGACGGTGGCAAAAAGCGTTGTTTGTTCCTCGCTGCTGAAGGCGGCCATGTTTGCGGCGGATGCCAACTGGGGCCGGGTGCTCTGCGCCATTGGTTACAGTGGGGCCCAGGTGGATGTGAACCGGCTGGATGTGGCGTTCCGCTCTCAGGCGGGCCAGGTGCTGGTTTGCCAGAATGGCGCCGGGGTGGAATTCAGTGAGGAGCAGGCGAAAGAAGTACTTAGCCAGCCAGAGGTGGAAATTTTGGTGGATTTAAAGGACGGCACCGCCGATGCCACTGCCTGGGGCTGTGACTTGACCTATGAATATGTGCGCATCAACGGCGATTATCGCACCTGAGCGCTATACCCATATAAAAAAGGAGGAATCCCCCATGCAGATTTCCAATGCAGACAGAGCCCGCATTCTGGTGCACGCTCTGCCCTATATCCGCCAGTATTCCGGCAAGATATTGGTTGTAAAATACGGCGGAAATGCCATGGTTGATTCGGCCCTAAAGGATTCCGTCATGCGGGATATTGTGCTGCTGTGGCTGATTGGTATTAAGGTGGTACTGGTGCACGGCGGCGGGCCGGAAATCAGCGAGATGCTGCAAAAGGTGGGCAAAGAAACCCAGTTTGTAAAGGGCTGCGTGTGACCGATGCCGAAACGGCTCAGATTGCACAGATGGTACTGGCAGGTAAGGTGAACAAAAGCCTGGTGGCACTGCTGCAAACCAGAGGCGGCCGGGCCATAGGCCTGTGCGGCATGGACGGGGGCATGATTTGGGCCAGCAGCAAAAACCCAGACCTGGGCTATGTGGGGCAGATTCACCATGTGGAGGTGCAGCCTATTTTGGATGTGCTGGAAAAAGGCTATATTCCGGTTATTTCCACCATGGGCTGCGACGAGGATGGGCAGGTTTACAACATCAATGCCGATACGGCCGCTGCCCGCATTGCAGGGGAGCTTCAAGCGGAAAGTCTCATCTGCATGACCGATATCGCAGGGGTGCTGCGCAACCGGCAGGATCCGAGCAGCCTGATTGATCTCATCCATGTGGAGGATGCTCCGGCGCTGGTAAAGGAAGGGATTATCAGCGGCGGCATGATTCCCAAGGTGGAATGCTGCGTGCAGGCCATTGAGTGGGGAGTGAAGCGGGTGTTTATTCTGGATGGACGCATTCCCCATTCCATTTTGATGGAAACGCTCACCGACGAAGGCATTGGCACGATGTTTACCCGGAAAGGAGAAGCCCAATGAACGAAATTATGCAGCAGAATCAGCAATGGATCGCAGGTACCTACCGCCGCTTTCCGGTGCAGCTGGTGCGGGGCGAAGGTGCCCTTTTGTGGGACGACCAGGGCAAGCAGTACATCGACCTGGGCAGCGGCATTGCGGTGAACACCCTGGGCAGCGGCCATGCTGGCTGGTGCCAGGCGGTAACCCGCCAGGCAGCCCAGCTGGCCCATACCTCCAACCTTTATTACACCCAGCCCTGTGTGGACCTGGCCCGTACCCTCTGCCAGCGCACCGGTATGCAAAAGGTGTTTTTTTGCAATTCGGGCGCCGAGGCAAACGAGTGCGCCATCAAAGCAGCCCGCAAATATGCAGCCCAGACGCTTGGCCCGGAACACAGCTGGATTATCACGCTGGAAGGCAGCTTTCACGGCCGCACCATCACCACCCTGGCCGCCACCGGCCAGGAGGTATTCCATAGCCAGTTTCAGCCCCTGACTGAGGGCTTTCTCCACGCCAAGGTGGGGGATTTGCAGCAGATGGAGCAGCTGCTGGAACAATACCCCTGTGCTGCCGTAATGATGGAGCTGGTGCAGGGAGAGGGCGGCGTGCAGGTGCTGGCCCCAGACCATGTGCAGCAGGTGTGCCGGATGGCGCACCAGCATGGGGCACTGGTAATCATCGACGAGGTGCAAACCGGCAACGGCCGCTGCGGTACGCTGTATGCCTACCAGCAGTACGGCATCCAGCCGGATTTGGTGTCCACCGTCAAGGGGTTGGCGAGAGGGCTGCCCCTGGGAGCGGTGCTGTTTGCACAAAAAACCGCCCAGGTCTTTGGGCCTGGCGACCATGGCTCTACCTTTGGAGGCAATCCGGTATGCTGCGCCGGGGCGCTGGCCGTTCTGGCAGAATTGGATGAACAGCTACTGGCGCAGGTGCGTGCCAAGGGCCAGTGGGTGAAGGAGCAGTTAAGCCAGGCACCGGGCATCTGTGGGGTGCAGGGGCTTGGCCTGATGCTGGGGGTAGAAACCCAGCGGCCGGCAGCTCAAGTGATTGAAGAATGCAGGCAGCAGGGTGTTTTGGTGCTTTCGGCCAAGAACAAGGTACGCCTGCTTCCACCCCTCAACATTCCGCAACCGCTGCTGGAACAGGCTGTACAGGTGCTCAAGGAAGTTTGTGCCGCTACCCCCTAAAACCAAGCAACAAAGGAGACGCAATCATGGAAGAATTAAAGGGCAAAAGCTTTTTAAAGCTGTTGGATTTTACACCCAGCCAGCTGGAAACACTGCTGCATCTTTCTGCCCGGCTTAAAGAGCTTAAAAAAGCGGGCCTTTCTCACCGGTGGTGTGAGGGCAAAAACATTGTGCTGTTGTTTGAAAAAACCAGCACCCGCACCCGCTGTGCCTTTGAGGTGGCGGGCCATGACCTGGGGATGGGGGTCACTTATCTGGACCCCGCCAGCTCCCAGATGGGCCAGAAGGAAAGCATTGCGGATACCGCCCGGGTATTGGGCCGGATGTTTGACGGCATCCAGTACCGTGGGTACCAGCAGCAAACGGTGGAGCAGCTGGCCCAGTATGCGGGCGTTCCGGTGTGGAATGGCCTGACCGATGAGTTTCATCCCACCCAGATTCTGGCGGATTTTTTAACCATACGGGAGCATTTGGGCCGCTTAAACGGGGTGCGGCTTGTGTATATGGGGGATGCCCGTTTTAACATGGGCCGTTCCCTCATGGTGGGCTGTGCCAAGACGGGCTTGCATTTTGTGGCCTGTGCACCAAGGGAATTCTGGCCAGACAAACTTCTGGTAGAGGAGTGTCAACAGCTGGCCAGGGCCAGTGGCGGCAGCATCACGCTGGAAGAGGATGTAACCCGGACCGTGCCCGGTGCCGATGTGGTATATACCGATATCTGGGTATCCATGGGAGAGCCGGAGGAGGTTTGGGCGCAGCGCATCCAGCAGCTGCTGCCCTACCAGGTAAACCAGCAGGTTATGGAGCTGGCAGGCCCACAGGCTGTGTTTATGCACTGCCTGCCCGCCTTTCATGATTGGGAGACCAAAATTGGCCGCAAGGTAGGCCAGACCTATGGACTGGAGGGCCTGGAGGTTACAAATGAGGTGTTTGAAGGCAGCCGATCCATTGTGTTCGATCAAGCCGAAAACCGGCTGCATACCATTAAGGCAGTAATGGCAGCCACCCTTGCCGACCCGCTGCATTCCATTGGTGGTTAACGGTGCAAACCCAATGCCCCCCAAATTAGGGAACCATACCTCGTTTTTTCTAAACCAAAGCTAAAACCCAGGCAAAACTTTGGGCCAAATTCTATTTAGGCAATCCAAAGGGGCTTGCAGTCTGCATAAGCAGGCGGCAAGCCCCTTTGGTGTTTTTTTAAAGAAATACCACTGAAAAACAGGATAAAAAATTACCATCACAACATCATAAAAGCCATGGAACAACCTGTTTGGTGGTGATATTGTATTATATATGGCGGGCAAGTGGAAGAAATACTGTGAATATTCCTTGTTTTTGGTAAGCGGGAATATTGATTCAAAATCTGCACCCGGCGGCAGCATCTGCCCAGGGCTTTGCCCAGTGGGTGCAACAAAAATACGACATAAATTATTGCACCTGTCTTGTCACATGAAAGGCAAAGTGCTATAATCATGGCATTACTTTACAGGAAAGGCAGCATGCGTATGACCATCCAAGAAAAAATTGCCGCCCTCAAGGCGGAAAAACAGGCTCTGATTCTGGCCCACTACTATGTGGACGGCGCAGTTCAGGCTGTGGCGGACTATGTGGGTGATTCCTACTACCTGAGCCAGATGGCGGCCCAGTCCGGTGCAAAGTATCTGGTATTTTGCGGCGTAGCCTTTATGGGGGAGAGTGCAAAACTGCTCAACCCCCAGGCCACCGTTCTGATGCCCCAGCCCAAGGCGGATTGCCCCATGGCCCACATGGCAACCCCCCGGCAGGTGCAGCAGCTGCGCCAGCAATACCCAGATCTGGCGGTGGTGTGCTACATCAATTCCACCGCAGCCCTCAAGGAGTGCGCTGATGTGTGCGTAACCTCCGCCAATGCGGTGGAAATAGTGCGCAAGCTGCCCCAGCGCACCATCTGCTTTATTCCGGACCAAAACCTGGGTCGCTATGTGGCCGCCCAGCTGCCGGAAAAAGAGTTTGTGTTTGTGGACGGCTGCTGCCCGGTGCACCAGGCCATTACACCCCAGGCGGTGGAGCAGCTGCGCCGGGAGCATCCCCAGGCCATGGTGCTGGCACATCCGGAATGCACGCCCCAGGTGCTGGAACTGGCCCACTATACGGGCAGCACTACCGGCATTTTGAAGGCCGCCCGGGAGGCAGAGGCCCAGGAATACATCATCTGCACCGAAGCAGGGGTGCTCTGGCAGCTGGAACAGGAAAACCCCGGTAAACGGTTTTACTTCCCCCAGTCTCTGCCTCTTTGCCCGGACATGAAAAGCATTCGCCTGGAGGATGTTCTGGCAGTATTGGAGCAGCCCCAGGCGCAGCATCAGGTAGAGCTGCCCCAGTCCATTGGCCCGGGTGCCAAGGAGAGCCTGGAGCGGATGCTGGAATTGGCTGGCAAGTAACGCCGCAGAGGAGGGCAACTTATGCAACAGGAAATCTGCACCCAGGTGGTGATTGCGGGCACAGGCGTAGCGGGGCTGTTTACCGCACTCAGCCTTCCGCCGGACTGGCCGGTGGTGCTGCTGACCAAATCCGACGCAGAAAGCAGCGATTCCTTTTTGGCCCAGGGCGGCATCTGTATGCTGCGGGACGAGCAGGACTATGAGGACTATTACCAGGACACCATGAAGGCAGGCCGGTGGGAAAATCGCCCTGCTTCGGTGGAGCAGATGATTCGCACTTCGCCCCAAATTATCCAGCGTTTGGTGGACTACGGGGTGGAGTTTGCCCGGCAGGATGGGGAATTTTTGTTTACCCGAGAGGGAGCCCACTCCAAACCCCGGATTTTGTATTATCAGGACATTACCGGCAAGGAAATTACCTCCAAGCTGCTGGCTCAGGCAAAAAAGCGGCCAGGGCTTACCCTGCTGGAGCACACCACCATGACGGATTTTGTGGTGGAAGGGGGCCGCTGTGCAGGCTTGCAGGTGGAGGGGCCTCAAGGGGCTTATACCATCCGGGCCGGATATACCGTTGTAGCCACCGGCGGCATTGGCGGGCTGTACACCCATTCCACCAACTTCCCCCACCTTACGGGGGATGCCATCCGGCTGGCCCAAAAGCATGGGGTGCGGGTGGAGCATCTGGATTATGTGCAGTTCCATCCCACCACCCTGTACAGCACCCGCCCTGGCCGCCGGTTTTTGATTTCCGAGTCGGTACGGGGCGAAGGCGCACTGCTGTACAATCACCAGGGCAAACGCTTTGTAAATGAGCTGCTGGCCCGGGACCAGGTGACCCAGGCCATCTGGCAGGAGATGGAGCGGGAGGAAAAGGAGCATATGTGGCTCTCGCTGGAGCCCATTGGAGCGGACACCATCCGCCGCCGTTTCCCCAACATTTATGCCCGCTGCCTGGAGGAAGGCATTGACATTACCCGGCAGTGGGTGCCGGTGGTGCCGGCTCAGCATTATTTTATGGGGGGCATTTGGGTGGACCAAAACAGTGCCGCCTCGCTGCCAGGGCTGTATGCAGTGGGTGAAACCAGCTGCAACGGAGTGCACGGCGCAAACCGGCTGGCCAGTAATTCGCTGCTGGAAAGTTTGGTGTTTGCCCAGGCGGCAGCCCACCACATGAGCGGGCAGAAGGCCCGGTAAAACAGGAAAGGAAGGAAAAAACGATGGACGCTGGTGCATTGCTGCTTCAGGCAGAACCATGGATTCGTGCTGCATTGCAGGAGGACATTCCTGCGGAGGATGTAACCACCAACGCAGTGGTAGCTGCCCACCAAAAGGCGCGGGTACAGCTGCTTTGCAAGGAGGAAGGAATTGTGGCAGGACTGCCGGTATTTGCCCGGGCATTTGCCCTGCTGGACCCCTCTGTGCAGGTGGAGTTGCAGGTGCAGGAGGGCCAACCGGTAAAGCCCGGCCAGCTGGTGGCTGTGGTGGAGGGCAGCGCAAGGGCCTTGCTGAGCGCAGAGCGTGTGGCCCTGAACTTTTTGCAGCGGATGAGCGGCATTGCCACCTACACCCGCCGCATGGCAGACCTGCTGGAAGGCAGCGGCATTCAGCTGCTGGATACCCGCAAAACCACCCCCAACCTGCGGTTGTTTGAAAAATATGCCGTAAAGGTGGGGGGCGGCAGCAACCATCGGTACAATCTTTCGGACGGGGTGCTGCTGAAGGACAACCACATTGATGCAGCCGGTGGAGTGGCCCAGGCAGTGGCCCGTGCCAAAGCCTACGCACCCTTTGTGCGCAAAATAGAGGTGGAAGTGGAAACCGTGGAGATGGCGCTGGAGGCTGTGGAAGCTGGAGCCGACATTATTATGCTGGATAACATGACACCCCAGCAGATGGCCCTTGCAGTAAAGCAGATTGCAGGCCGGGCCAAAACCGAGTGTTCCGGCAATGTTACGCCCCAAAAGGTGGCTCAGCTGCGGGATTTGGGGGTGGATTATATTTCTTGCGGAGCGCTTACCCACTCTGCACCAATCCTGGATTTTTCCCTCAAGCATCTGGAACTGCTCTAAAACAGAGGGGAGCAGATGCCTTTAAAGCGCTGGGAGATTTTTTGAAGATATGCTATAATAAAACAAAAGAGTACTCAGTGCAAAAAAGGAGGGCCAGGTCTATGACAGGCACACAGCGCCGTCAGGCTATATTGCAAACCATCTCCCGCAGCCAGGCACCCTGCACCGCCACTGCGCTGGCGCAGGAATATGGGGTAAGCCGTCAGGCCATTGTGCAGGATATTGCCCTGTTGCGGGCAGCCGGTGCGGCGATTACCGCCACCAGCCGTGGCTACAAGCTGGACCGCAAACCCCGCTATGAGTGTACGGTTTGCGTGTTTCATACCGATCAGCAAATTTTGGATGAGCTGCAAGCCATTGTGGATGCAGGCGCCTGTGTGGAGGATGTGAGTGTAATGCACCAGGTTTATGGCGAGCTTTGCGCCCCCCTGGGGGTTGATTCCCGCCGCAAAGCCCAGGCCTTGCTGGAAAGCATTCAGGCAGGGCAGTGCAGCCCCCTTAAAAATGTGACCGAAGGCTACCACCGCCACCGCATCAGCGCAGAAAGCCCGGAAATTCTCCAGGAGGTTTGCCAGGAGCTACAGCGAAGGGGCTATCTGCTGGAGTCCTCTCCCATTCAATAAAAACAAAGGCCAGAGCCCAAATGGGCCTGGCCTTTGTTTTGCACAGAGGGTTGTTGCTTTTGGTCGCTCCATGGTATAATAAACCAAGCAGGGCAAAAGCCAAGGCTCGCCAGCCTGCGGGTGGGCTTTGCCATCAAAGGAGGAACTTTTTATGAAAGATAATCATTGTGCTTACTGCTGCGGCGATGAACTGCTGGACCAGTTTGGCATTCCCGTGTGTGATTTGCAGGTGAGCCAGCTGATTTTGTTCAAGGAGCAGAGCCATCCCGGCCGCTGCATCGTGGCTTATAAAGACCATGTAAGCGAACTGGTCAACCTGACCGATGAGGAGCGTAATCTCTTTTTTGCAGATGTGGCCAAGGCTGCCAAGGCTCTGCACAAGGCCTTTGCACCCAACAAGGTGAACTACGGCGCTTACGGCGATACCGGCTGTCATCTGCATATGCACCTGGTACCTAAATACGAAAATGAGTTTGAATGGGGCGGCGTATTTGCCATGAATCCCGGCCAGACCTACCTGACCCAGGAAGAATACGATAAGATGGTAAACACCATCCGGGAGCATCTGGGGTAATCACAAAAACGCAGCGGCATTGGGTCGCTGCGTTTTTTGGCACTGTGCATAAAAATTCATAATTAAACTGCTGCAAATGCAAGCAGCAAAGGCTGCGTTCCATAGGGCAGGAGCCCTTATTTCAGTTTGTATATTATAAAGTAAAACAAGGCGCACACAAAACAAACAGCTCTTAGCTTTGTGCTGTATAAAAAGTTTGCGCTGATTTTTAAAATATACAGGTTTTTCGTTGAAAAAACACTGCTTTTGTGCTATGCTTTGATAAACCAAAACAACTCTGAACAAACAGGAAAAAAGAGAGGAATCCTAATGCAGAAGAAACCGTTCATCACGCTGGAGCAGGCCCAGGAAATCATTGCGGACATTCCCACCCCCTTTCATCTCTACGACGAAGCAGGTATCCGGGCAAATGCCCGCCGCTTGAATCAGGCATTTGCCTGGAACAAGGGCTTTAAAGAATATTTTGCCGTTAAGGCTACGCCCACTCCGGCTCTGCTCAAGATTTTGCAGGAGGAAGGCTGTGGAGCCGATTGCTCCACCTACACCGAGCTGGTGCTCAGTCAGGCTTGTGGCTTTACCGGCAAGGACTTGATGTTTTCCTCCAATGTGACCCCTGTGCAGGATATGCAAAAAGCCTGTGAGCTGGGGGCCTACATCAACCTGGACGACTACACCCATGTGGACTTTCTGGAGCGGGTGGCCGCCATTCCCGAAACCGTCTGCTGCCGCTACAACCCCGGCGGAACCTTCTGCCTGGGCAACGACATTATGGACCAGCCCGGCGAGTCCAAATATGGCATGACCGAGGAGCAGATGGAGCAGGCCTACCGCCGTTTGATGCAAAAGGGCACCAAGCACTTTGGCA
Organism: uncultured Allofournierella sp.; assembly: GCA_944382705.1. Taxonomy (GTDB): domain Bacteria; phylum Bacillota; class Clostridia; order Oscillospirales; family Ruminococcaceae; genus Allofournierella. Next base: position 370 of record CALWNE010000017.1, on the reverse strand, counting down.
TCCACGCCTTCCTGGCCAGCAACACCACCAGCAACGACTACTATCCCACTCTGGCAGGAATCTTGTTTAAGCTGGCGGTTCGGCTGCACAAGGCCACCGGCGCCCACATTGCGTTTATTAACCTGTCCGGCGGTATCGGTGTGGATTACCGGCCAGAGGAGCAGAGCAGCGACATCATGGCCATTGGCGAAGGCGTGCGCCGCCAGTTTGAGGAAATTCTGGTACCGGAAGGCATGGGAGATGTGGCCATCTTCACCGAGCTGGGCCGGTTTATGCTGGCTCCCTACGGTCACCTGGTGTCCACCGTGCTCCACGAAAAACACATTGCAAAGGACTATGTGGGCCTGGATGCCTGCGCCGCCAACCTGAT
>CALWNE010000016.1 GCA_944382705.1 uncultured Allofournierella sp. | reverse complement strand
CTTATCTGGTATTTGCCGGCGCACAGGATTTAAAACAGGTGGTCACCCTGTTGTGGACCTTTAAGCTGCCCTGGAACTGGGCCTACCATGGCACCTTGTTTCATCCTGGTGTAGCTCAGTTTGCCTTTGGGTTTTACAGCGTTATGCTTACCTCCACCGTGTTGGGGCTTGTTACCATGGTGCTGTTTAAGCCACGCAGCTGGTGTGTATACTGCCCCATGGGCACAATGACCCAGTTGATTTGCAAGGTGAAAAATAACAGCACGCTGTAAAGGCATAAACGAAAGCTTGTTATGCCCACAGCAAAAAGAGAAACCTGTAAGCAGAAACTATTGTAAATTGAGCGGAGCGGCGCAGCGTAAGCAGCGCCGCTCCTTTTTTGGTAAACAAGGGCATCGAAAAAAACGCAGATTACAGCGATAAGATGGTTTGCTGGTGCGGAAAGATGCTAAAAAAGCACGGATGGCGCCCCAGCCTGTATTTGACCCAAGAGGCATGGCGCCTGACAGCACAAGTGTGCTATACTAGGACAGAAAATCAGCAGCTGCGAGCAAGGGGCGGTGCAGTCCATTTTACAGCAATGGCCTTGATGGGCCGCTACGGGCAAGGCTCCTGCGATGCAGGCAAGAAACAAAGAGCGGAAAGGAACCCACTGTGAACCAGATTATTGAACTTCAAGATTTTTCCTGCCCAGAACTGGATGTTTATGCCCGGCTTACCCAGGCACAACTCAGGGGCAGCATGGAGCAGGAGCAAGGAATTTTTATTGCCGAAAGCCTGAAAGTGATTCAGCTTGCATTGGATGCTGGCTGCAAGCCGCTTTCTTTTTTAATGGAGCGGCGGCACATTGAGGGTCAGGGAGCGGCTTTACTGGCCCGCTGCCCCGAAACACCCGTTTATACTGCAGACCGGGAGGTGTTGGCACAGCTTACCGGTTATGCCCTTACCAGAGGTATGCTGTGTGCTATGGTGCGTCCAGCACCGGCATCGGTGGAGCAGGTGTGCCAGGGAGCCCGGCGGATTGCTGTATTGGAAGGTGTAGGGGACACCACAAACATGGGGGCAATTTTTCGCTCGGCGGCAGCCATTGGCATGGACGGCATTCTGCTGAGCCCGGAATGCTGCGACCCGCTCAATCGTAGGGCGGTGCGGGTAAGCATGGGAACGGTGTTTCAAATCCCCTGGGCCTATATGGAGCCTGGTACCTGGCCCCAGCAGGGGATGGACTGGCTGCACAAACAGGGGTTTGCCACCGCTGCTATGGCCCTAAGCCCTAAAGCAATTTCCATTGATGCGCCCCAGCTGCAAACCCACCAACGGCTGGCTATTTTACTGGGCAGCGAAGGCAATGGACTGGCCCAGCAAACCATTGACCGCTGCACCTACACGGTAATTATTCCCATGGAACATGGGGTGGACTCCCTCAATGTGGCGGCAGCCAGTGCGGTGGCGTTTTGGCAGCTGCGCAAGCGGCCATGAGGCACTGTGCCCACACAAGGCAGCATAACGCCTGCAAAAATCGGGCTATATAATCAATTTGGAGCAGAATTTTGTGTGATAATCACGGAAAAGCTGTGAACAAATTGTTAAAAATGTATCTTGACTGCATACAAATCTTTTTTCTATAATGAGATTATGGAAACTTGCGGGGAAATACGGCAAAAAGTTACTCTGTTAGGCCAGAGGGGAATTGGCCGAAGCCGTAGTTGTTCTGCAAGAGAGAAAGGAATATTGTGTGCAAATGGACAAACAGCAAAAGAAAGCTTACAAAAAAGCCAAGCGCAAGGCAGTGCGGCCGTTTAGTATTCTAACGGTTATCAGCGGTTTATTATCCGTAGTGGTGCTGCCGGTTTTCTTGGTGTTGAGTATGTTCGATAACACCGTAGCGGCTTTTGTGGGTGGAACCTTCTGGAACCTTAAAAATTCCGATGCTTCTGCTCAATACTTTACCGGAGACTTTGCAAGCCCGGAGGAAATGATTGACTACGGCCTGGAGATTTGCCGTCAGGTAGAGGCAGAGGGTGCTGCCCTGCTGCTGAACAAGGACGGTGCTCTGCCCTTGGAAGAAGGCTCTGCCGTGAGCTGCTTTTCCACCAGTTCTGTCAATTTGGTATACGGCGGTACCGGTTCTGGCAATATTGATGCATCCACTGCCGACACCCTGCGCACCGCCTTGGAAAAGAGCGGTTTTTCTGTAAACCCCACCCTGTGGGAATTTTACAGTGAAGGCCCCGGTGCCGAGCACCAGCGGCCAGCCGGCAGCATGATTGCTACTGCCAGTGCACAGGTGTTTGAAGCTCCTTGGAGCGTTTATACCGATGAAGTGAAGAATTCTGTGGCTCAGTACGGCGACGCAGCCATCGTGGTGCTGTCCCGCATTGGCGGCGAAGGTGCCGACCTGGATTACAGCACAACCAACTACCTGGCATTGGACCAGAACGAAAAGGATATGCTGGCCAATGTAACCCGCATGAAGCAGGAGGGCGCCATCAACAAAGTGGTAGTGCTCATCAACAGTGCCAACGCCTTGCAGGTGGATTTTTTGCAGGATGCCAGCTATGACATTGATGCCTGCCTGTGGATTGGCGATGTGGGTATTTCCGGCATTAACGCAGTGGCTCAGATTCTGGCCGGTCAGGTGAACCCCTCCGGCCGTTTGGTGGATACCTACTGCTACGACAACTATTCCGCCCCTGCGATGGCAAACTTTACCCCCATCACTTATGGCGGCTACACCGAAGGGCTGATTCCGGCACATGCCTCCACCTATATGATCTATCAGGAAGGTATCTATGTAGGCTACAAGTACTACGAGACCCGCTATGAGGATTATGTAATGGGCACCGGCAACGCCGGGGAATATGCCTATGGCCAGGCTGTGGCGTTCCCCTTTGGCTACGGCCTTAGCTATACCGATTTCGCTTACAGCGATATGAAAGTTTCCTACGATGCTTCCCAGGATGTTTACCAGGTGCAGGTGACGGTTACCAATACCGGCAGCAGCTATGCCGGCAAGGAAACCGTGCAGATTTATGTGCAGTCTCCCTACACCCAGTACGACCAGGAGAATGGCGTAGAGAAGGCTTCTGTGGCACTGTGCGGATTTGGTAAGACCGACATTCTGGAGCCTGGTGCCTCCCAGACATTGACCATCTCGGTCAATGGCCGTGACCTGGCCAGCTACGATGCTTACGGTGCAGGAACCTACATTTTGGACGCTGGCGATTACTACCTGACCGCCGCAAAGAATGCCCACGATGCAGTCAACAATGTACTGGCTGCCAAGGGTTACACCCCCGAAAGCACCGCTGGCCGCATGGACGGCCAGGGCAATGCCCAGCTGACCTGGAGCTTCCATCAGGAGCAGCTGGATGCCACCACCTATGCAACCTCTGCCAATGGAACAGCCATCACCAACCAGCTGTCCGATGCAGATTTGAACCTCTACGAAGGCACCGACCAGAAGGTAACCTACCTGAGCCGCAGCGACTGGCAGGGTACCTATCCCACCCAGCCGGTACAGCTGGAGCTGACCCAGCAGATGATTGAACAGTTGCAGGATGTGCAGTACGATCCTGCGGAGTATGACCAGCAGGAAATGCCCACCATGGGAGCCAAAAATGGCCTGACCCTGTACGATATGATTGGTCTGGATTTTTATGACCCCCAGTGGGATACCTTGCTGGACCAGATGACCTTTGACGAGATGGTTGCCCTGATTGGTGACTCCTTCCACTGGACCATGCCGGTGAAATCCATCGAGGCACCCGGCACCCGTGATGAAAATGGTCCCCAGGGCCTGACCGCTGCTCTGCTGGGTTCGGATGCTACCCAGCTGAAGGCGACCGCCTTTACCTCCGAAGATGTGATGGCAGCCACCTTTAATGTGGAGCTTGCTGCTGAGGTGGGCCGTGTCATCGGCAACAACTGCCTGGAGGCAGACATTGCTTGCCTGTATGGCCCCGGCAATAACATTCACCGCACTCCCTATGGCGGCCGCAACTTTGAGTATTACAGTGAGGACAGTTTCCTCTCCGGAAAAATTTCTCAGTACGAGGTAGCCGCCATTCAGGAAAAAGGCGTGCATGTGGTTATGAAGCACTTTGCCCTGAATGACTGCGAGCAGGACCGCATCGGTTTGGGTGTGTGGGTCAACGAGCAGGCTGCTCGTGAAATCTACCTGAAGGCGTTCCAGGCTCCCATTGAGGAGGGCAACGCAAACGGCGTAATGGTGGCTTATACCCGTTGGGGCTGCATCTGGTCCGGCGGCAACAAGGGCCTGATGACCAACATTCTGCGCCAGGAATGGGGCTGCGATGGTTTGAATATTACCGACAATGTGCTCACCACCTATGTAAACGGTGTGGATGGCATACTGTCTGGCGTGAGCACGTTCGATGCCATGCTGCCCTATGTAACACAGCAACTGCCTAAATACAAAAATGACCCTGTGATTGTGAATGCAATGCGTGAGGCTTGCCACTACAATTTGTATGCCATTGCAAATTCCTGCGGCATGAACGGTGTGGGTGCCGATACCACCATTCAGGTGACAGAGCCCCATGTTGTGACCATTGCCAGAGTATTGGCGATTGTGTTCCCCTTGGTCTTTGTGGGTTCGCTGGTAATGTGGATTATTCGCCGTTGCCGGTTCAAAAAAAGCTGGCAGGGCTGATTCTGGTTTAAAACGGCAGGTTGGATTGCTCTACCAGAAGCATATCTGTTAGAACATTATTTAAAGTGTCGGGTACCGAATCAGGTATCCGACACTTTTGTTTGCAGGGCAAACGCCTTGCCTTTTGCAGAATTTATGATATCATAAACAGGAATTCCCTGCGGGCAAAACAAAGGATGCCCTCCGGCCAATCCTGTCAGACTGGGGGAGAGCATCCTTTGTTTGTTGCAGTAATGGCTTACTGGGCCGGCTGTTTTAAAAAGTGTTCCAGCTGTTGCAGCTGTGCTTTTACCGAAGCGGGGCCGGTGCCGCCCTGGGAGATGCGCCGCTCTACGCAGGATTTAAGGTCGATGGCCTTAAATACATCCTCCTCAAAAAGGGGAGAGAGTTGGCGGTATTCCTGCAGTGAAAGATCTTCCAGAGTGCGGCCTTGCTGAATGCACTGGCCCACCAGCTGGCCGGTAAGTTTGTAGGCGGAGCGGAAGGGCATACCTTTACAGGTCAGGTAGTCTGCCAGGTCGGTGGCATTGATAAACCCCTTTTGTGCGGCAGCATACATGGTGTCCTTGCGGGCAGTCATGGTGCGTACCATGGGGGCAAAAATTTCCAGGCAGTGGGTGACGGTATCCAGTGCGTCAAAAATCGATTCTTTGTCCTCCTGCATATCCTTGTTGTAGGCCAAAGGCAAACCCTTGAGCATGGTGAGCGTGCCCATTAAATCGCCATATACCCGGCCGGTTTTGCCCCGAACCAGCTCGGCCATATCGGGGTTTTTCTTTTGGGGCATAATGCTGGAGCCGGTGGTAAATTGGTCGTCCAGCTCCATAAAGCGGAATTCCCAACTGGACCAGAGGATAATCTCCTCCGAAAACGGGAAAGATGCATCATAATCACAGCCAGGGCACTAAGGATTTCCAGGCAGAAATCCCGGTCGGATACACCGTCCAAGCTGTTTTCACAGATGCCGTCAAAGCCCAAGGCTTGGGCGGTTTGCAGCCGGTCGGTGGGATAGGTAGTGCCAGCCAGGGCACAGCAGCCTAAGGGGCTTTGATTCATACGGCGCATGGCATCCTGCAAGCGGCCAATGTCCCGCTGAAACATCATGCCATAAGCCAACAGATGATGTGCAAAGCAGATGGGCTGGGCCCGCTGCAAATGGGTGTATCCCGGCATGATGGCATCCTGGTTTTGCTGTGCTTGCTCCCAAATGGCCTCCAGCAGCTGTGCAAGCAGGCCAATTACCTGGCGGCAGGCCTGGCGCAGATAAAGGCGCAGGTCCAATGCTACCTGGTGTTTCGGCTGCGGGCGGCATGCAGCCGTTTGCCTGCCTGCCCAATGCGAGCTGTCAGCTCTGCTTCCACAAACATGTGAATCTCCTCAGCGGAGGGGTCAAAGGCAAGGGTGCCGTTATCCAGCTCGGCTAAAATTTCCTCCAGCCCCTGGGTGATGTCCTTAAAATCCGAAGGGCTTAAAATTCCCTGTGCGGCCAGCATAGCCGCATGAGCCAGCGAACCGGAAATATCCTGCTGGTACATACGGCAGTCAATGTGAATGGACGAGTTAAAATCATCAGCAAGTTTGCTGGTGGCGGTTTGGCACCGCCCGGCCCAAAGCTTTTCCATAGTGCATCTGCCCAGTCTTTTTGCAAGTTTATGCAAAAAAGGGGGCATCCTCCTTTTTAATTTTAAATGTCCCGTGGGGCAACACCCCGTCAGGGAGAAAAGAACCTACTAAAATATTAGCATAAATATTCATAATATTCAATAATAAATTGATAATTATACAAAATAAAGGGATTAAATTCGTCTGCAATAATTTTTTATGTAGATTTAAAGAAAGTGCAGTGCCTTTTACCGCATATCCGAGGCAGGAAAAATGCTTGTCCGGTGTGGTTCTGCCTGTGAGATAAGCAATAATAGAAAGGAAGAAACAAAATGAAACTTTGGCAAATTGTTGCGGTGTATTTTTTGGCAATAAATCTGATTGCCGCAGTGGTATGTGTATGGGATAAATCCTGTGCAAAGCGGGGAGCACGCAGGGTGCCGGAGCGTACCTTGCTGATGCTGAGTGCATTGGGCGGCAGCCCTGCTTTTTGGGCCAGTATGTATGCCTTTCATCACAAAACCCGAAAGCCCAAATTCTACCTGGGTGTTCCAGCCATTCTGGTGGTGCAGCTGGTGCTGATTGGGTTTGCCTGGTACCAGGGCTGGCTCGCAATGCTTTTCCAGTAAATAAAAGTTGACCTAACAAAACAAAGGCCCTCAACCGTATCGGTTGAGGGCCTTTGCTGCGGTAAAGGGGAAAGGATTAGTACCCAAAGCCTGCCAATTCCTGCGTAGTGCTGATGCCGCTGTCCAGTGCTTTTGCACGGGCGGCAGCGTACAGTTCCGCAAAGGTTGCCTGGAAATATGGGTCCACAAAAATACCGCCAATCACAATCAGCGAGCCCAGTATGTACCATCCAATAAAGGAAATCTCCAGTACAAAGATGGAAAATTTTTCGTTCTGGGTCATAGCGGTGCTCAGTTCCTTGGCTCTGGTGTAGCTCATGTGAGGGTTTTCTGCCAGCAGGTAAGGGATGTAATAGTAGCAGTAGCTTTTGTAAATGCCGGGAATTACCAATAGCAGCGACCAAAGAGCGATTTCCAAATTTTGCAGAAACATAACCTTCACTACATTCAGGTAAGCGCTGCTGGGCCGGAACACGGAGAACAGGGTCTCAAAGGTAGCTTTGCCGCCGCGATTCTCCATCATATAGCGGTTTCGGGCAACCACCATGGGATTGCGCACCAGAATGCCCCACAGCAAACCAAGAACTGCCAGCAAAATACCCAGAATACCCACCACGGAAAGAAGGGAAAAGCTGAACAGCTGGCCAACAAAGGGAAGGGACTCAACGGGCAGGCTGTTAAGAGCACTTTCCATGCTAAAGTCATTGTAAGACAGATTGCTTTGAGCATCCTGAAAAAACTCTACGGTGGCCTTTCCGTTAATGAGGATGGAGCACAGCAAACAGGCCAAAAAGGTGGTCCAGTAACGATTTTTCAATGCCTGTTTTGCATTGTTTTTAAGTAAAGTGCGGTTCCAGTACATAATAATTCCTCCTTGCAAGATTACGCCATGCAACACGCAGGAGCCTGCCGTTGCGCTGTGGGCAGAGTTTTAAAACTCGAAGGACTTTACTTTATCATAGCACAGAGGGGGTATGATGTCCAGCGGATTGCACAAAGGGGGAAGAGCTAGAGGTTATCATCCAGCATGGTTTCCCAATAACATGGAATAAGTGAACAAAAACAGATACTCAGCGCAAAGAGGGAGCTTTAACAACTGCTGTTATGTGCAATCGAACACTTTTCCACTAGGATGCTGCCCTGTTCCACCTGTGCCATCATAAAGGTAATTTCCTGGTGGAAACGCCGGGGTCCACAGGAGCCTGGATTCAGCCACAGGATACCGTCTTTTTGTTCCTGTACATACTTGTGGGAATGACCGAACACAACCACATCAATCCCTTTTAAATCCGCCGGAACCTCCTTTTTATTGTGTACCAGGTAAAAGGTCACTCCTTCCAGCGTTACGGTGCAGTCATGGGGAATGCTTTCGGCCCAGTCTTTGTCGTTGTTGCCCCGCACAATGTACAAAGGGGCAATGGCTTTAAGCTGTTCCACAATGGCTTGTGTATTGATATCGCCTGCATGGAGAATGGCGTCGGCGGTTTGCAGCTGTTCCAGCAGCTGAGGGCGCAAAAGGCCATGGGTATCCGAAAGAATGGCAAGTTTCATAGGTTAAAATTTACCCTCCAGTTTCCAGCCAAAGTCGTTGTGATAAATCATCTGGCGGGTCATGCCGCCGTCAATGCAGATGTTTTCCCCGGTAATGAAGCCAGCTTTGTCCGAGCAGAGATACAATACCATATTGGCGATATCCAGCGGATTGCCCACCCGCCCGGCGGGCTGCTGGGCGGCATCGGCACCCTGGTATTCCAAAAAGTCGGTATCAATCCAGCCGGGGGAGATGGAATTGACCCGCACCCTGCCTGCCAGGCTTACAGCAAGGCTGTGGGTGAGGGCGGAGATACCGCCCTTCGCAGCGGTATAGCTTTCGGTTTGGGGTTGGCTCATCCGGTCACGGGAGGAGGAGATATTCACAATGGATGCACCAGGGGCAAAATGGGCCGAAAACAATTTCGTCAGATAAAAGGGAGCGGTGACACCCACCTGAAGGGCGTAGTTGAATTCTTCGTAGCTGCATTCCTCCAGACCTTTCATCAGGGGCAATGCGTTGTTAATAAGGCAATCCACCTGGCCGTAGTCGGAAAGTACCTTGTGGGCAAAGTCTTCCAAAACTTGCTGGCGGGCTAGGTCCCCCACAAAATAGGGGTTTTCCAGTTGATCGATGATGCAAACATGGGCACCGGCTTTTTGAAATTCCTGGGCGATGGTGCGGCCAATACCTCGGGCACCGCCGGTAACCACCACAGTTTTATTGCGGAACATATGCAAACTCCTTTTGTGTTTCTTTCGCTTTCATAATCTATATAGGTTGGAGTCAAGACAAGGTGCTTTCGTCCAGCACTTCCACCAAAAAGCTTACGGGCCTAAAACCATCGTTGCAGGAGAGCATGGCCGACCGGGGATTTTTCATCCAGCCATCGTAAAAATTTTCGGCTCCATGGCTTAAAGCCAGCACGAAAGGTGAGAGGGTGTCCCATGCACTTTGGCAAAATCCCTCAGGCTTGTTCCAGCCATTGGCAATAAACACCTGGCCCACCTGCATATCGCAGGGGTGTTCCAGAGGATTTTCGTATTGGGCAATCAAATCATCGTAACGAGCCATACGCATAACAGTGATTTTGCATTGTTTCACATAAATTCTCCTTCCACCATGGGATATACTGTAAAGCAGCCAAACCAAATTTGCCAGCTGAAAGTGCCCGGATAAGTGCGGTTATCTGCATTATACAATGATCCCACGGGCAAAGGCAATCCCCGGGGCGGCAGCGGAACAGGGTGTGGAAATTTTGACCGGGAGGCTGCCGTGTGCTTGCGTACCACCCAAGAACACTTGGCATCTGTGTTGGTTAGTTTGACTAAAAGCTTGTTATTTAGGTAACGATGTTTGGCGAAACAATGTATTGTTATTGAATTAACGATATGGTATGATAAACACATCGGGAGCGCAAGACGCTGCCCATGTGTTTGAAATGATATTTGAAAGGATGGCGCGACCAATGGCAGAGCAGAAGAAAGCCACGGTAGAAACCGTGCAGAACACCAAGTCGGAAGTGGAAGTTATGATTGACGGCTTGGTCACCAAGGCACAGAAGGCCCTTCAGGAGTTTTTGACCTATGATCAGGAGACCATCGACCATATCGTTCACGAGATGGCTCTGGCAGGCCTGGATAAACACCAGGAGCTGGCTCGTATGGCGGTGGAAGAAACCGGCCGCGGCGTTTACGAGGATAAGGTTATTAAAAATATGTTTGCCACCGAGTACATCTGGCACAACATTAAAAAGGAAAAAACCGCAGGCATTTTGGAAGAGAACGACATGGAAGGCTATGTGGAAGTTGCAGAGCCTGTTGGTGTTATCTGTGGTGTAACCCCCACCACCAACCCCACCTCCACCACTCTGTTTAAATGCTTGATTGCAATCAAGACCCGTAACCCCATCGTGTTTGGCTTCCATCCCTCTGCACAGAAGTGCAGCGCCGAGGCTGCCCGCATTGTGTACGAGGCTGCCGTAAAGGCTGGCGCTCCCAAGAACTGCATCCAGTGGATTGACAAACCCAGTGTAGAGGCTACCGGCGCTTTGATGAATCATCCCGGCGTTGCCACCATTCTGGCCACCGGCGGCCCCGGCATGGTAAAGGCTGCTTACTCCTGCGGCAAGCCTGCCCTGGGCGTAGGTGCAGGCAATGTGCCCTGCTTCATCGAAAAGAGTGCAGACCTGCATCGTGCCTGCACCGACCTGATGATGTCTAAAACCTTTGACAACGGCATGATTTGTGCTTCTGAGCAGGCTGTTATCGTAGCCAAAGAGCTGGTAAAGCCCTTTGAAGAGTACATGACCAAGAACAACTGCTACTTCCTGAACCCGGAAGAGGTAGAAAAGCTGACCAAGTATATGTTCCCCGATCCCAACAAGGGCGTATTTGCAGATGTGGTTGGTAAATCTGCCAACTGGATTGCCGAGCAGGCTGGCCTGAAGGTGCCCGAAAAGACCAAGATTCTGATTGCACCGCTGCCCGAACCCTCCGATAAGTACCCCCTGAGCAAGGAAAAGCTCAGCCCCGTGCTGGCTTACTTTGTGGCTAAGGATAAGGAACAGGGCTTCCAGTATGCCAACACCATGTTGGAGCTGGGCGGTCTGGGTCACTCTGCTGTTATCCACACCGGTGACTCCAAAATTGCCGACGAATACGGCATTGCCATGCGTGTAGGTCGTATCATTGTAAACAGTCCCTCCTCTCAGGGTGCAATTGGTGATATCTACAACACCAACACCCCCTCTCTGACCCTGGGCTGCGGCAGCTACGGCAAGAACTCTGTAAGCCAGAATGTTACCACCATCAACCTGGTAAACAAAAAACGCGTTGCGAAACGGAGAGTCAATATGCAGTGGTTCAAGGTGCCCCCCAAGATTTACTTCGAGGAAGATTCCATCCAGTACCTGGAGAAGATGGAGGACATCAGCCGTGCCTTCATCGTAACCGACCCTGTTATGGTGCAGCTGGGCAATGTGGATAAAATTCTGCATTATCTGCGTAAGCGTGAGCAGTACTGCCACAGCGAAATCTACTCTGATGTTGAGAGCGATCCCAGCGTAGAGTGCATCATGCGTGGTGTGGAGGCAATGCGTGCCTTCCAGCCCGATGTAATCATTGCCATCGGCGGCGGCAGCGCCATTGATGCTGCCAAGGGCATGTGGCTGTTCTACGAGCACCCCGAAACCAGCTTTGACGGTCTGCGTCAGCGTTTCCTGGATATCCGTAAGCGTGCCTTCAAGTTCCCCAAGCTGGGTACCAAAACCAAGCTGGTGGCCATTCCCACCACTTCCGGTACCGGTTCTGAGGTTACCAGCTTCTCGGTTATCACCGATAAAAAGAATGGCAACATCAAGTACCCCCTGGCCGACTATGCCCTGACTCCCGATGTGGCTATCATCGATCCCCAGTTCACCCGCAGCATGCCCAAGAGCATTGTTGCCGACACTGGTCTGGATGTTCTGACCCATGCCATCGAGGCTTATGTTTCCGTCATGGCAAGCGACTACACCGATGGTCTGGCTTTGCAGGCCACCGAGATGGTGTTCCACTATCTCCGTGACTCCTACAAGGGCGATGCTCTGGCTCGCGAGAAGATGCACAATGCTTCCTGCATTGCAGGTATGGCATTCACCAACGCATTCCTGGGTCTGAACCACTCCATGGCACATAAGCTGGGCGGTGAGTTTCATATTCCTCACGGTCGTGCAAACGCCATTCTGCTGCCCTATGTGATTGCTTACAACGCAACCCGTCCCACCAAGTTTGCTGCTTTCCCCAAGTACAAAGAGTACATTGCGGATGAGCGCTATGCAAAGCTGGCCTGGCGCTGCGGTCTGTGCAATGTGGGTACCGACACCCAGACTGCCGTTAACTGCCTGATTGAGGCCGTTCGCAACCTGATGAAGGATACCGAGCGTCCCCTCACCATCCGTGACTGCGGCGTAAGCGAGGAGGAATTCCTGGCTAAGGTGGAGGAACTGTCCTACAAGGCATTTGAGGACCAGTGCACCACTGCTAACCCGGTTTACCCCCTGGTGAGCGAAATCAAGGAGATTTACCTGAAAGCTTACTACGGCAAATAAGCCTTCCTTTCAAACAACACCAGCCTGCCTTGAGGCAAAGATGCTGTATGCTGGGGTTTCATCAATGCTTATAGCGTCTGGCCCATGGCTGGCGGGCAAAAAGGGTGCGCACCTTCTGGTGTGCACCCTTTTTGTTGTGTTTGTAAATAGCTGCCCTGGCCGCAGCAGCCCTGCAACCCGCTGGTATGTCAGTTTTGGTTCTTGTGGGACGGGCTGCTGCATACAGTGTTGGTAATAAATCAACCGCTCCGGTCGGCAATGCACGCAGAGCAGGCTGGTGGGCCGGTGTAAAGGAGGAGCATCAGGGATGGATTGGATAAGCGAAGGTTTGCAGCAGCTGGACAGCTGGCTGGCCCCTTTGGCCTGGGGCCCGGCCACCATTGGCCTGCTGGCAGCGGCCGGCCTTGTGTTCACCGTGGGGACTGGGGGATTTCAGCTTCGGCGGGTCAGGCTTTGGTGGGAAACTACGATGGGGCAGGCCCTGCGCCATCGCAAAGAACCGGGAACCGGTGTAACCAGTTTTCAGTCTGCGTGCACCGCGCTGGCAGCAACCTTGGGCACCGGCAATATTGCAGGAGTGGCCACAGCGCTGGCTTCCGGCGGGCCCGGCGCTGTGTTCTGGATGTGGGTGAGTGCGCTGTTGGGCACCATGACCGGCTATGCCGAAAATGTGCTGGCAGGGCTTTACAGGGGCAAAAGTGCCAAGGGTGAGCCCATAGGCGGTGCTATGTTCTACATTGAACAGGGGCTGGGCTGCCGCTGGTTGGCGGTGCTGTTCAGTCTGCTGTGCATTCTGGGGTCGCTGGGAATGGGAGACATGGCCCAGGCCAACTCCATTGCAACCGGCTTGCAGGATGCCTTCGGCGTGCCGCCTCTTCTTACCGGCCTGGTTGTGGCAGCAGCGGTGACTTTTGCCATTCGGGGCGGCATTCAGCGGGTAAGCCGTATGACCGAGGCCATTGTGCCGTTTATGGCTTTGGCTTACACCGGTGCAGCCCTTTGGGTGGTGCTTGTAAATTATCAGCAGCTGCCCCATGTGTTCGGGTTGATTTTTCGGGAAGCCTTTTCCTGGCAGGCAGGGGCAGGGGGCATGGCCGGCTATGGCGTATCCCAGGCCATGCGCATTGGCGTGGCCCGTGGGGTAAGCTCCAACGAAGCGGGGCTTGGTTCCTCGGTCATGGCAAACTCTGCCGCTGCGGCCCAGCCGGTGGAACAGGGAATGTGGGGGATTTTTGAGGTGGTGGTGGACACCCTGTTTATGTGCCTGCTTACCGCCCTTGCCATCCTTTGTTCCGGCGTATACGATACCCAGCGTTACAGCACAGCCTGGCAGTTGGGCCAGCTGGAGGGAGTGCCCAATGGAGCCGCCCTCACAGCCGATGCCTTCCGTACCGTGTTTGGCCCTCTTGGGGGCGGATTGATTGCGCTTTCGCTGCTGCTGTTTGCCTTTTCCACCCTTCTGGGCTGGAGCTATTACGGGGAACGGGCGGTGGAGTATGTATTCGGGCCCAAGGCCTTACCTTATTATAAAGCAATCTATATTGGGGGCATTGTGGTGGGCTGTGTAGCTCAGCTGGATCTGGTATGGCAGCTCAGCGATAACTTCAATGGGCTGATGGCGCTGCCCAACCTGGTGGCAGTGCTCTGGCTTTCGCCCCAGGTGTTCCGAGAAACGCGCCGGTACTTTGCCGCCAAGAAAAGTACACAAGCCTGAAAAAGAGCCGTCTGCTGCCTGTTAAGGGCTGTGGCAGACGGCTCTTTTTACTTGAATTTTTTGTAAAAACAAATTGCTGGATTGTTCCCGGCGCAAAAAAATGGTATAATGGTCAAAATTGCGTGTAAGGTTGGTGGATACTGTGGCACAATTTGATGCAGTGCTGTTTGATGTGGACGGAACCTTGATTCATTCCAGTCCCGGAATTTTGGCAACCATGGAATATACTTTCCGGCAGATGGGCATTGACCCTGCTGGGATCGATTTGACCCGCTATTTGGGTCCGCCGCTGCGCCGCAGCTTTGGGGAGCATTTTTCCGACGAGGCGACGGTGGAAAAAATGGTAGATATCTACCGCACCCAATACGAAAAGGAAGGCTGCCATCAGTGCATGGTTTACCCCGGCGTTCGGGAGATGCTGGAGCAGCTTAAAGGCCAGGGCATCAAGCTGTATACAGCTACTTCCAAGCCCACTGTGGTGGTAACACCAATTCTGAAGGAGCAGGGCCTTTTGGAGTACTTTACCTTTGTGGGCGGTGCAAGCCAGGATAAGAGTGTGGACACCAAAACTGCTGTAATGCAGCAGGTGCTGGCCCGGCCGGAATTGCAGGGTGCCCGTGTGTTGATGGTAGGCGACCGCAAAGATGACATGAAGGGTGCTGCCGATTGCGGCGTTACCGCAGCGGCGGTGCTCTATGGCTACGGCAGCCGGCAGGAGCTGGAGCCCTTTGCGCCCTGGTGCTTGGCAGAAACCTGTCAGGATTTGACCCGGCATATCCTGGGCCTGTAACCGGGTGGCCACCCAATGAAAGCATTTAAGGAGGAAGATCCATGGCGAAGGACAACAAGGGATCTCTTACACTGAAACAAAAACAAGCAGCAATCGTATTAGCCGTTTGTCTGCTGGCCATCATCCTTACTACCTCGGTGGTGGCTGTGGTGGTGGGCAAGTCTGCGTCCCAAAACTCCAATTCCGGCAGTAGCAGTGGTTCGGTTTTGGTGGAAAACACCTTTGACTCCAGCCTGTACGGAGATACCGTTCTGGCACAAACAGAGGATGCAGGCAAGTCTTACATCAACGAAACCATTTTTGTGGGCGACTCCAACACCGAGCGGTACCATCGGTATGGTCTGCTTAGTTTGGACCAGGTTCTGGGCGTGGAAGGACTTACCATTGAGCAGCTTACAACCGATCAGTCCATCTACTTTAAAAATGACACCAACGCTTACACCATTCCGCAGGCCATTGCCATGATGAAGCCCCGGCGTATTGTGGTGATGATGGGTACCAACAATGCAAACGAGGGCAACTCTGCCAGCAGTTTTGCAGAAAGCTATGCAAGTGCATTAAAAGCCATTACCGAGGCATATCCTTATTGTGATGTGATTGTGGCCGCTGTACCCCCCATTCCGGAGGATCACAGCAACTATCCCAACATCAGCCAGGAAACCATCAACGACTTCAACCAGGCTTTGGCTCAGATGTGTAAGGATGAGGGCTATAAATTTTTGGATATTACCGAAACCCTGCTGGATGCTTCCACCGGGTACGGCAAGGCCCAATACTACCAGGCAGGGGACATTCACCTGAAAAAGGATGCACTCACAAGCATTATGGATTACGCCCGTACCCATGCTTACGAAGGCACCGAAGACCGCCGCCCCGATACCAGCAACATTCCCACCCGCAGCAAGCAGACCAATACCCAGGGCAGCAGCCAGCCCAGTGCCACCCCAACCGGTGAGACCTTCACTGCCCAGTACAATGTGGAAAAGAATGTGGGCGGCACCCTCACCAGCGGAGACAACAGCGGCAAAACCAGCATCCGCTATGAAGACCTGACCAGCAAGGACAGCGTTACAGTAAAGGCAGTAGCCGATGAAGGCTATGAGTTTGTAAAGTGGAGCGATGGCAATACCAATGCCACCCGTACCGACAAAAACTTTAAGCAGAATGTCAATGTAACGGCGATGTTCAGTGCAAAGATGAAGATTAGCTTTAAGGAAGGCACATCTGCCACCATCACTGCGGGCGAGTCCTTTGCGTTGAATGCTGTGCTGGTGGGCAGCGATGGCAATGTAAACGATATTCAGTGGACTGTGGATGGCGCAGATGCAGGGCAGGGTCAGTTTTACAGCCAGGATAACTGGTCGGAAGGCACCCACACCATTAAAATCAAACTGACCCACAATGGCCGCATTACCACTGCGGAGTTTACCCTCAAGGTAGAGCCCAAGGCAACCCCTACACCCAGCCCGGCACCTACTGCAACGCCTACGCCTACCCCCACCAAGGCGCCTACCCCCGCACCCACCAAGGCACCTACTGCAACGCCTACACCCACCCCAACACCTACCCCTGATCCTACTCCCACCCCCACGCCGGAGGTATCGCAGCCTTCTACGGATTCCCCCGAAAACAACCAGCAGGGGGATGTAGAGCAGGAGTCGGCAGGAGAGTAACAATTCAATTGGCAGACAGCGGTGGTAAAGTGCGTACAGTCTGCAACAGGCATCTTCAAGCCGCCCTGCCCTCAGGGCGGCTTTTTGTAACCAGGAAAGGAGAACACCATGAAACTTACCGTGTTAGGATGTGGCCGATGGGGAACCTTTTTGGCCAGCTATCACAGTGCTCGCAATGAGGTGGTGCTCTGGGGCCGCCCTGGCTCCCAAAGCATGGAGCAGCTGATGAAGGAGCGGAAAAACAGTTATCTTACTCTGCCTGAATCCCTTCAGCTGACACAAAATCTTCAGGAGGCTCTGGCCTGGGCTCAGGTGGTGGTAATCTCCATCAGCGCCCAGCAGCTTCGCAGCCTGGCCCGCCAGATTGATGCGTTTGCGGTAGAAGGCAAAACCTTTATCCTGTGCATGAAAGGCATCGAGGCCGAAACAGGAAAGCGGCTCACCCAGGTGTTTGAAGAAGAACTGCATCAGTCGGTGCACACGGCGGTTTGGGTAGGCCCTGGCCATGTACAGGACTTTGCCGCAGGCGTGCCAAACTGCATGGTGGTGGATTCTGCCGATGCGGCCACCACCGATGCCATTGTAGATGGCCTTAGCAGCGATTTGATTCGGCTGTACAAGGGGCGGGATTTGATTGGCACCGAGGTGGGAGCCGCAGCAAAAAATGTGATTGGCATTGCAGCAGGTATGCTGGATGGCATTGGCTACACAAGTTTGAAAGGTGCCCTAATGGCACGGGGTGCCCGGGAGATTGCCCGCCTGATTCGTGCCATGGGGGGCAATGAGCTTTCGGCTTATGGCCTGTGCCATCTGGGCGATTATGAGGCAACTCTTTTTTCTGCCCATAGCCACAACCGCCGCTTTGGCGAGAGTTTTGTGAAAAACGAGCCCTTCCAGCAGCTGGCAGAAGGCGTTGCAACGGTAAAGGCCCTGGTGCAGCTGGGGGAAGAATACCAGGTGGAACTGCCTATCTGCCGAACCGTGTATAACATGATTTATGAAGGCCGCAGTGCACAGGAGTGCTTGCCCTTACTGTTCCAGCGCACCGTAAAGGGCGAATTCGACTACTGATAATGGCCCTTTGAGGCTTGCACAAAACACCTCCCCTGCACATACACTGGCAGCAAGGGAGGTGTTTTAGCTATGTACGAAGAAACCACGGCCGAATGGCGCATGATGACCAGCGTAACCGGGGACGAGGATGTAACCGATGGAAGCGTGGATTACTACGATTTCGATTGGGGCGAACAAGTCAGCCATCGGGAAGGAACGATTTTTTTCGGGTGCAGAACCGATGAAAGCGATGACCCCATTTGCCCCGACCCAGACCCCCAGTGCAGCTGCGGAGATACCAGCCAGGAGCAAACTGCCCAGACGGATGACTACACCATTGTAGACCTCTGAGCCGAGCTGCTCCATAGCGCTGGCGGACATCTGCCAAAGCGGAGCTGCCAATAGGGCGGCTCCGCTTTTTGTGCGCAATGGGCAGGGGCTGGGCAAATCAGGATTTTTTACAAAAACAGAAGCTGCCTGTCAGCTTGACGAACCCGCAGGAATAAAGGATAATAAAGAAGTTGCCGCAATTGGCTTTGGGCAGTGGCGAAAAACGCTGCAAACCCAGCCAACAAGGGCGAACAATCAAACCAATAAGGGAGTATAAGATACCCATGGCATATTATCATTGCATATTTTTTGATTTGGATGGAACACTGCTGGATTTTGAGGCAGCGGAACGAAAGGCACTGCTGGAAACTCTGGAGAAATTTTCTCTCCCCACCGACCAGGAAACCCAGGACCTTTACAGAAGCATCAACAAAGAATTGTGGGCAGCGTTGGAAAAAGGCCAGATTAAACGGGATAAGCTGCTGGTAGAGCGGTTTGCCCGATTTTTGAAACAGCTGGATGCCAAAGGCAGCCCGGCAGAGATGAACCGGTTTTATCTGGGGCAGCTGGGCAGCCATGCCGATACCATGCCCGGTGCACTGGAAACAGTACGGGAGCTGGCGGAAGTGGCCACGCTGGCAGTTGCTTCCAATGGTGTGACGCAGGTGCAGAGCAGCCGACTGCGAGATTCCCACTTGTTTGAGTATATGGACGAGGTGTTTGTTTCGGAGCAGATGGGCTGCGAAAAACCCAGCCGCCGCTTTTTTGACCAGGCCATTAAAACCTTGGGCGTGGAACAACGGGACAAAATTTTAATGGTGGGCGATAGCTTGAGCGCAGACATCAAGGGCGGCAAAAATGCAGGCATTGCCACCTGCTGGTGCAACTTCACCAACCAGCCCGAACCAGAAAAGGACAAGCCGGATTACATCATTCACAATTTGAACGAGCTGTACGCCATTGTTATGGAGGAGGACGAACTGCAAAATGTGGGAGTTAAACATCGAAAACACCAGTTTTAAAAGCAGCAATGGGGTAGATACAGTTTCGGCTGTGTTTTACACCGCAGCCGATTCCACCCCGCGGGCGGTGGTGCAAATCAGCCATGGTATGTGCGAATATGGCACCCGCTACCGGGATTTTGCGCACTTTCTGGCCCGGCATGGGTTTGTGGTGTGCGTAAACGACCACCTGGGCCACGGCCAAACCAGTGGCAAGCAGGGAATAAATGGATATTTTGCCCCAAAGGATGGCCGGTATTTTGTGCTGAAAGACTTAAAAACCATGAACGACCTGGCTCGCAGCCGGTACCCTGGCCTGCCGGTGTTTTTGCTGGGCCACAGCATGGGCAGCTTTTTTGCCCGCTGGTTTGCAGTAGAGTATCCCCAGTCGGTGGATGGCCTGATTTTAAGCGGTACTGCCGGGCCTAATCCTTTGGTGGGCGTGGGCATTGGCCTTACCTGGTGGCTGGCAAAAACCAGAGGGCCTGCCTATATTTCTCCCCTGGTGAATCGGCTTGCCTCCGGTGGCTACCTGAGCCGTATTCCCGATGCGAACACACCCCACGACTGGATTAGCAGGGACAGCCAGGTTATTGCAGCCTATGCAGCCGACCCTAAGTGCACCTTTTTGTTTACGGTGAGTGCCTGGCACGAGCTATTTTGTACCCTGCGTACCGTAAGCAGTCAAAGCTGGGCCAATCGCATTCCAAAAGGGCTCCCGGTATGGCTGTTTGCAGGGGATGCGGACCCGGTAGGCAACTATGGCAGAGGGGTGCGCCAGGTGCTGCGGCTGCTGCAGCGGGCCGGAGTGCGGGATCTCCACATGACCCTTTACCCCGGCGGCCGTCACGAAATGCTCAACGAAACCAACCGTCAGCAGGTGTACCAGGATGTGCTGGTCTGGCTGAACAAACGATTGGAACAGAAGGGAACAACGAAAGAATAATATGCTCATATCATTGCAAAATTTAGGAAAAAGCTTTGGCGATACGGTGGTACTGGAACACATTGACGCCACAGTGGAGCAGGGAGAGCGAATTGGCATTGTGGGCGAAAACGGTGCCGGCAAAACCACCCTGCTAAAGCTGCTCTGCGGTGAATACCTGCCCGATGAGGGCGAATATCAGCTGGGCCGGCGGGTAACCCTGGGCTATCTGGAGCAGAACAGTCAGCTGGACCCCCATCTGGATGTATACGGCGAAATGCGCCGGGCCTACCAGCCGGTGCTGGAAGCCATGGCTCAGATGCAGATTGTGGAGCGCAAGCTGGAAGCGGCCCCCCACGATAGCCAGCTGCTGGAACAGCATGCCCGGCTTTCCGCTGTGGTGGATGCAGCGGATGGCTACAATATGGATGTGCAGATTAAAAAGGTGCTCAGCGGCATGGGGTTTGGCCCCGAAACCTACGAAAAAGGGGTGGCGGTGCTCTCCGGCGGCGAAAACACCCGTCTGCGCCTGGCCAAGCTGCTGCTGCAGCGGCCGGATGTGCTGATTTTGGACGAGCCTACCAACCATCTGGACTTTGCCACCATGGAGTGGCTGGAGGAGTACCTGAAAGGTTATGCAGGGGCAGTGCTGGTGGTAAGCCATGACCGCTACTTCCTGGATGCCATCTGTACCCGAATCTGGGAGGTGGAGGCCCAAACTCTTACCAGCTACAAGGGAAATTTCAGTGCCTATCTGCCCCAGAAAGAAGCCGCAGTGGCTTTGCAGCAAAAGCAGTACGAGGCAGATCAGGCCAAGGTGCAAAAGCTGGAGGATTACATCGCCCGCAACATTGTGCGGGCCTCCACCACCAAAATGGCCCAGAGCCGCCGCAAACAGTTGGAAAAGATGGAAATTACCGAAAAACCCCGCACCGGCCCCCAGATGCTGGAGTTCCGCTTTGAGTTTGATGTAAGCCCTTACAAAGAACTGCTCACCCTGAAAGACCTGTGCGTCAAAATTGGAGAGCGGACGCTCCTGGAGCCCTTCAGCCTTCAGGTGCTGCGGGGGCAGCGGCTGGTGATTGCAGGCCCCAACGGCGCCGGCAAATCCACCCTGATGCAGGTGCTTACCGGGCGGCGCAAGCCTTCTGGCGGCATGGTGCGGTTGGGCGCAGGTGCAAAGCCCAGCGTGTTTGAGCAGCAGCAGATGCGCCGTGCCGGCCGTGTAATCGATGCAGTGTGGGACCAGTGGCCCCGTTTTACCGAACTGGAGGTGCGCAGCCACCTGGCACGGTTTGGGTTCCGGGGGGAGGAGGTCTTTAAGGAGTGCACCCAGCTTTCCGGTGGCGAGCAGGCAAGACTGCGTTTTTCGGAAATTGTGCTGGAACGGCCCAACCTGCTGTTTTTGGACGAGCCTACCAACCATCTGGATATCTACACCCGTGAAAGCCTGACCAAAGCCCTTATGGCTTATGAGGGCACTTTGGTAATGGTCACCCACGACCGCTACCTGATGAACAGCCTGGATTGCCCGATTTTGTATATAGAAAATGGAAAGGCAGTGATGTACGAAAGCTACGATAAAATGATGCACCACAGCCAGGCGGCGCAGGCGGATAGTTTGCCTGCAAAGGAGGAGAAGGCTCCCTCCAAGCCCGCCTACGGCAAGGAGCAGCGCCGCCGCCGTGCAGAACTGCGCAGCCGCATTAAGGCGGTGGAGCAGGAAATCGAGGAGCTGGGTGCCCGCATTGTAGAGCTGGAAAATGAAATTGCCCAGCCGGAAGTGCTGCGGGATCATCTGCTGCTGCGGGAAAAATGCGACGAACTGGACGACAGCCGATTCCGTCAGCAGGAGCTGTTTGATGAGTGGGAACGCCTGCTGGAAGAACAGGAACAGTACGAGCAGCAGGAAGGCTGATGGATTGCTTTTTCTGCACAAAACCGATTTTAGCAAATGTTATACACTCCCTTTTGTCCGGTGCGCAGGCGGCGGACAGGGGGTGTTTTTTGATAAAAAGCAAACTGTTTGTCTTTTGCACCAAACAAGGAGGGTGCTCCCAACCGGTATTCAGCAAGGAAACTGCTCTAAATAAGAGGAAATTAGAGCAAAACAGAGAATTTTATAAAAAAGGCCGGTTAAAAAAGGAATTTTAACGGCCCAATGGGGTATATTCGGATATTTACCGATTTTTTAAGATAATTTGCTTGACATTAGAGGTGGAAAAAGGTATAGTACAATTTGTGCGTTGCATCTAAAGGCATGGCGAACCCATGCTGCACGAAAATGGCCGGTCTTTTGGCGGAAATTTCCGCTGGGGGTCCGGCTGGAAATTTGTAAAATGTTATTGACGCTGTATGTACCGCTGTAGCTGCCCATCCGGCAGTGTAACAAACCTTTTGCGGGGCGGCAACATTGGCGTTGACTGTGGTGAGAGACCACAGGAAATTCCGCAAAGGGGGATGCATGAAAATGAATGAAATTGTATCGTTGAAAAACATTGTGGTAGGCTTTGATGATGAACCGGTGTTGAATGGTTTGTCTTTGAACATCCACGACAAGGAGTTTGTAACCTTTCTGGGGCCTTCCGGCTGCGGAAAAACCACAACCCTCCGTGTCATTGGTGGATTTGTTCAGCCTAATTCCGGCAATGTTTTTTTTGATGGACAGGAAATTACCAACCTGCCGCCCTATAAGCGTCAGGTGAACACGGTGTTCCAGAAGTATGCTTTGTTTCCGCACCTGAATGTGTACGAAAACATTGCCTTCGGTCTGCGGCTCAAAAAGATGGATGAAAAAGAAATCCGCAGCCGGGTACTGGAAATGCTGGAGGTAGTGGGCCTGAAAGGGTTTGAACGCCGCAGCACCACCAACCTGTCCGGCGGTCAGCAGCAGCGTGTGGCCATTGCCCGGGGTCTTGTGAACCATCCCCGTGTGCTGCTGCTGGATGAGCCTTTGGGCGCTCTGGATTTGAAGCTGCGCAAAGAGATGCAGCTGGAGCTCAAGCGTTTGCAGCAGGCCATGAATATCACCTTCATTTATGTTACCCACGACCAGGAAGAAGCCCTCACCATGTCGGACACGGTGGTGGTTATGAAGGACGGCAACATTCAGCAGATTGGCAGCCCCATTGATATTTACAACGAGCCGGAAAACGCCTTTGTGGCATCGTTTATTGGCGAGAGCAACATCATTGATGCCATCATGCTGCGGGATTTCTGCGTGGAGTTTGCAGGCAATGAATTTGCCTGTGTGGATAAGGGCTTTGCCCACAACGAATTGGTTCAGGTGGTGGTACGCCCCGAGGATATCCGGGTGGTGCCCGCCATCCAAGGCCAGCTGACCGGTGTGGTAAAGGATGTGATTTTTAAAGGCGTGCATTACGAGATGCATGTGGAGCAGGCCGGTTACGAGTGGATTATCCATTCCACCCAGGCCAGCGAGCCCGGCGAGCTGATTGGCATGTGCATCGGCCCGGACGAAATCCACATCATGCGCCGTTCGGAGGGTTGAGCCATGATTCGCAAAAAAAGACTTTCCGCACCGTACCTCATCTGGATGATATTCTTTATTGCTGCCCCTCTGGCCATTGTGGTGTACTACGCCATGACCGACCAGTCCGGCCGCTTTACCCTGCAAAACCTCATGACCATTGGCCGGTACAGCTCGGTATTTGCCCGCAGCCTGATTCTGGCTACCATTGCCACGCTGATTTGCCTGGTGCTTAGCTTTCCGGTAAGCTACTTTTTGTCCCGGCTGCGCGCTTCCAAGCAAAAAATCATGCTGATGCTGGTGATGCTGCCCATGTGGATGAACTTTTTGCTGCGCACCTATGCCTGGATGAGCCTGCTGGAAAACAACGGCATCATCAACCGGCTGCTGGGCTACATTGGCCTTGGCCCTTTTCAGATGATTAACACCACCGGTGCGGTGGTGCTGGGCATGGTCTACAACTTTTTGCCCTATATGATTCTGCCCTTGTACACGGTTATGACCAAAATCGATGACAGTGTAATTGAAGCAGCGCAGGATTTGGGGGCAGGTACCTTGAAAACGCTTACCAAGGTGCTGATTCCGTTGTCCAGCCCTGGCATTGCCACCGGCATCACCATGGTATTTGTGCCCAGTGTTTCTACCTTTATTATCAGCCGTATGCTGGGCGGCGGTTCCAACCTGCTCATTGGCGATTTGATTGAGCTGCAATTCCTGGGCAACAGCTACAACTACAACCTGGGAAGCGCCATGAGCTTGGTGCTGATGGTAATTGTGCTGCTGTGCATGAGCTTTACCAACAGCTTTGATGACGAGGATATGGAGGGGGTCGTGTAATGAAAAGTACCCATCTGCATGCCTTGCAAAAGGCCTATGTATGTTTGATTTTTTCCTTTTTGTATGTGCCCATTGCGGTTATGATTGTGTTCAGCTTTAACGAAAGCAAAAGCCGAACCCTGTTTACCGGCTTCACCCTGAAGTGGTACAAGAGCCTGTTTGAAAACAGCATGATTCTGGATGCTCTGGCACTCAGCCTTGTGGTGGCATTTATTGCTGCCACGGTGGCCACTTTGCTTGGCGTAATGGCCTCCCTGGGCATCAGCGGCATGAACAAGCGGCTGCAAAGTGCCATCAACACCGTCAGCTATATGCCGGTGGTAAACCCGGAAATTATTACCGGTGTTTCGCTGATGCTGCTGTTTGTGGTGTATGTAAATTTTGCCCGCTGGTTTAATACCGCGGCTGCCATTCCGGAATTTTTGCAGATTTTGCCGGAGAATATCTTTGGCATTGGCACCCTGCTGATTGCACACATTACCTTTTGCGTGCCCTATGTAATTTTTAATGTAAGCCCCAAGCTGCGGCAGATGGATGTGCGCATCTACGAAGCTGCCCTGGATTTGGGCTGCAATCCCAAGCAGGCATTTTTCAAGGTGGTTCTGCCCGAGCTGATGCCGGCCATTCTGTCGGCTTTTCTCATCAGCCTGACTTATTCCATCGATGATTTTATCATCTCCTATTTCAGCTGCGGCACCCTGCAAACCCTGCCCATTGCCATTTACAGCATGACCCGTAAAAAGGTCAGCCCGGAAATCAACGCCTTGTCCACCATTATGTTTGTGGCAATTCTGGTGATTATTCTGGTGAGCAATTATGTGGAGGGCCGCAGTTACCGCAAAACCAGAGAAAAACGCTGATTCAAAAAGGAGAGTGCAATGAAAAAATTCACTTGTCTGCTGCTGAGCGTTCTGGTTGCAGCAGGAATGACAGCTTTGCCCGCAGCAGCGGCAGAGCCCATCGTGGTGAACGAGGAAATTACTGTATCCGGCGACTACGACTGGACCCGCTTTCAAGGTAAGGGTGTAAAACTGAATGTATACAACTGGGGTTTGTACATCTCGGACGGCAGTGACGAAAGTGTGGATGTGGTGGAAGCCTTTGAGCAGCTTACCGGCATTGATGTGAACTACACCACCTACGACACAAACGAAAGCCTGTATGCAAAGATGAAGGGCGGCGGAGCCAACTACGACATCATCGTGCCCAGTGACTACATGATTGGCAAGATGATTAAGGAAGATATGCTGGAGCCCCTGAACTTTGATAACATTCCCAATGCTGCCCTGATTGGCCAGGAGTACCGTGGCCAAAGCTACGACCCTCAGGATCAGTACAGTGTGCCTTATACCTGGGGCGTGGTGGGTCTGGTATACAACAAGACCATGGTGGAAGAAGCTCCCGATTCCTGGGAGGCCATGTGGGATGCCCGCTATGCAAACTCCATTCTGATGTTCAACAACAGCCGCGATGCATTTGCCATTGCAGCCCGCAAGCTTGGCATGAGCATGAATCCCACCAGCCAGGAAGAGGTGGACATCATTGCCCGTGAGCTGAAAGAGCAAAAGGCACTGGTGCAAGCCTATGTAATGGACGAAATCTTTGATAAGATGGAGGGCGGCGAAGCTGCCCTGGCTCCTTACTATGCTGGCGATGCTTTGGTGATGATGGAGGAAAATCCGGACTTGGATTTTGTCATTCCCAAGGAAGGCACCAACTACTTTGTGGATGCCCTTTGCATTCCTAAGGGCAGCCAGAATAAAGAAGCTGCGGAAATGTTCATTAACTTCATGTGCGAGCCGGATGTAGGCTATGCAAACTGTACGTTTATTGGTTACTCCACCCCCATTGAGGCAGTTCAGGAAATGCTGCCGGAGGAGCTGGCCAACAATCCCATTGCATACCCCAGTGAGGAGGTTTTGGCCAATACCGAAACCTTTATCTCCCTGCCGGATGAAATCAATGCTGCCATGGACACCGCATGGAGCGACATGAAAAGCTACGATGAAAGCGGCGGCGGCTGGGTAATTCCGGTGTTTTTGCTGCTGGCCATTGCCATGACCTGCTTTAACATCTGGCGGCGTCGTGTCCGCAAAAAGCGCAAGGAACTGTACTAAAACTTGCTGCACCTGTACTTTTGCAGGGCTCACTGAATCGATTTAAAAAACCTCCCCCTTTTTGCCTGAGCTGGGCAAAGAGGGGGAGATTTTGCGCAATGTACCATGAAAAAATCTGCAAGGCAGCAAGGTCTGCTCATTGCAATGGGGGGTGCAAAGTGTGGTCAATCGTGTTACAATAAAAACAACAAACACAAAGGGGAAAACGAGAATGGAAAGAATGGAACAGTATGTGGCAACCCATAAGCTGGCGGAAATTGACTGTGATTGGAACGGCTGGATTCTGCCCGGTGTACTGCTGCGTTTAACCCAGCAGGCAGCCACCGAACACTGCATGGGGCTGGGGTTGGATCAGGCGTTTTACCAGGCGAATCAAGCCGTTTTCTTAATGGCAAAGATGGCCTTTGTGTGGAACCAGGTGCCCCGCTGTGGCCAGACCATCCATCTGGTTACAAAGCCGGAAATGGCCCGGCGGGCTACCTATAAGCGCATTACTACCATTACCGATGAACAGGGAACGGTGCTTGGTTTGGTGGATAGCCGGTGGGTTTTAGTAGATTTGCAAAGCCACCGGATTCTTCGTAAAGCGCCAGAGGCGTTTCAGAGCCTTGGATTTGCAGACAGTGTGGAGGAACAGCTTTCTATGCAGATGCAAAAAGCTGCTTTGCTGCAAACGGCAGGCGTTGCCCGTGCAAGCTATACCTACTGCGATATTAACGGCCACATGAACAACAGCCGCTACGCAGACATTGCCTGTGATGCCTTGCCCCAGGAGCTGCTGCGGCGGGCCCCCATCACCCACATGACGATTAGCTATCACAACGAGCTGAAAGCAGGCATGGAGTGCGCGGTGCAGCTGGGAGAGCTGGAAACAGGGGACTGGTATGTAACCGGCACCAATGAAAATGGCTGCTGCTTTGAAGTAAATCTTGGGTTTTAAAGGGTCCCGCTTTAGAAATAAAAACTCCCCCAATAAATCGCAGTTCTCGTGCTGAGAACTGCGATTTATTTTTTGCCATGAGGTTGCCCCGGATATAGCAAAGAGTAACCTTTTTATACTTACCGTCTGCTTTCATTTCATCCAAAACAATCTTTGCGGCGTCCTTCTTTTGCATAACCAGACCCATCTTATTTTGATTCATTACAGCACGGTGAGCAGCAAACAAGAAAGAAAAAGTGAATGGCCAAAGATTCTTTTGAGTGTATCTTATTCAAGAACAAGTGTACTAAAATGCAAAACTGTTTTTAAGATAAACACAAAAAATAAAAAATTTTATGTTTTTACCCTAAAAGCGATAAAAACAAAGAAAAACTTGGTTAAAACGGCTCTTGTGTTCACTGATTAAATATGTTAATGTATTATTCAATTAAAGCAGAGAAGCAAAAAGCGGATTTGCGAAACATCAAAGAAGGAGTGGATTAGAGTGAACCGAGTATACAACTTTTCGGCTGGCCCGGCGATGCTGCCTCAGGAGGTACTGGAGCAGTGTAGGGCAGAAATGCTGGACTACAAGGGTTGCGGCATGAGCGTGATGGAGATGAGTCACCGATCCTCCGTCTTTGAGGAGATTCTGAACCAGGCACAGGAGGAGCTGGCAAAGCTGCTCAATCTGCCTGCCAACTATAAAGTGCTGTTTTTGCAGGGTGGTGCTTCCCAGCAGTTTGCCATGGTTCCCATGAACCTGATGAAGAACGGCGTTGCGGACTTTATCGTTACCGGCCAGTGGGCCAAAAAGGCCTGGCAGGAGGCCCAGAAGTACGGTAAAGCCAACAAGATTGCATCCAGCGAGGACAGAGGATTTGCCTACCTGCCGGACTGCACCGACCTGCCCATTTCGCCGGATGCAGATTATGTGTATATCTGTGAAAACAACACCATCTACGGCACCAAGTTCCATACCCTGCCCAACACCAAGGGCAAAACTTTGGTGTCGGATGTGTCCTCCTGCTTTTTGTCGGAACCCATGGATATAAGCCGCTATGGTCTGCTGTTTGCAGGGGCACAAAAAAACATCGGCCCCGCTGGCCTGGTGGTTGTGATTGTACGGGAGGATTTGATTCCTGAGCAGGTGCCCGAGTTTGTTCCCACCATGCTGCAGTACAAAATCCATGCAGACAATAACTCTCTGTACAACACCCCTCCCTGCTACAACATCTATGTGTGCGGTCAGGTCTTCCGCTGGATTAACCAGCTGGGCGGTTTGGAGGCTATGGGGCAGCGCAACCAGCACAAAGCAAAGCTGCTGTATGACTTCCTGGATGAGAGCAGCCTGTTTCGGGGAACCGTGGATGCCAAGGACCGTTCGCTCATGAATGTGCCCTTTGTAACCGGCAATCCCCAGCTGGATGCCCAGTTTGTAAAGGAAGCCGCTGCCCGTGGCCTGGTAAACCTGAAAGGCCATCGCACCGTGGGCGGTATGCGTGCTTCCATCTACAACGCCATGCCGGTGGAAGGCGTACAGGCGCTGGTGGACTTTATGAAAGAATTTGAACAGAACAACCGTTGAGGAGGGAATTTGTATGCCGTATGTAACCTGTTTGAACCCCATTGCACAGGTGGGTCTGCAAGGCTTTGGAGCTGACTATCAAATGACTGCCGATTTAGAGCAGGCAAACCTGGCTTTGGTGCGCAGTGCAGATTTGCACGGACAAAAGTTTCCGCCCCAGCTGCTGGCCATTGGCCGAGCTGGTGCGGGCGTAAACAACATCCCTCTGGACGAGTGTGCTCAGCAGGGCATTGTGGTGTTCAATACCCCCGGCGCAAACGCCAATGGCGTAAAAGAGCTGGTACTGGCTGCTCTGCTGTTAAGCGCCCGTGATGTGGTGGGCGGCATTGCCTGGACCCGGCAGAACAGCCAGGACCCCGAACTGGCAAAAAACACCGAAAAAGCAAAAAAACAGTTTGCAGGTACCGAAATTCAGGGCAAGCGAATGGGTGTGGTGGGCCTGGGCAACATTGGTGTAAAAGTTGCCAATGCAGCCCTGGCTCTGGGCATGGAGGTTTGGGGCTATACACTGCCTATGGGAGATGGCACTGTGCCCGGCCTGGATGAGCGGATGCGGCTGCTGGAAAGCCCTGAGGAGCTGTATGCCTGCTGTGATTACATTACCCTCCATCTGCCCTTGCTGGCCGATAATGCCGGCATGATTAACCAGGCTGTGCTGGATACCATGAAACCCAACGCAGTGCTGCTAAACTTCTCCCGTGATAAGCTGGTGGACGAACTGGCCCTGGAACAGGCGTTGCAGCAGGGCAAGCTGGGGGGATATGTGACGGATTTCCCCAATCCTGTTTCTGCCCGGATGCCCCGCACCCTGGTGCTGCCTCACCTGGGGGCATCCACCCAGGAGTCGGAGGATAACTGCGCCATCATGGCCGTGGACCAGCTCAAAGCATATCTGGAGGAGGGAACGCTGCGCAATAGCGTAAACTACCCCGCCTGCACTCTGGGCCCCCGCACCCAGCGCCCCCGCCTGTGCGTACTGGGCCTTGCTGTAAACCCCCAGCAGCTGCTGGAGGGGTTGGCTGTGGACCGGCAGGCAAGTGCCTGCAACGGAACATACAGCTGCCTTGTGGCAGATTTGAGACAGCGCCCCACCCAGGAACAGCTGGCCAGGCTACAAGCCCTGCCCGGCGTAACCAGGGTGCGGCTGCTGGATTGATGGAAAGCGAACGAACAGGGAGAAAAGCACAATGGAACATTACACCAAAGCAGTTCCCATGCTGCTGCCCCGCCAGGGGATCGATTTAACCCGCTGGGCAGTGGTGGCCTGCGATCAATATACATCCCAGCCGGAGTACTGGAATCAGCTGGAGGAGCAGGTGGGTCAAAACCCCAGTACACTGCGGTTGATTCTGCCAGAAGTCTGGCTGGAAGAGCCGGATGCGCACCAGCGGATGCAAGCGGTTTGGGATACGATGGAAGCCTATCAGCGGCAGGGCCTTCTGCTGCCCACACCGCCAGGCATGATGCTGGTACAGCGGCAGATGGAAGGCATGAACCAGCCCCGTACCGGTTTGGTAATGGCCTTTGATCTGGAAGCCTACGACTATCGGGAAGGTGCCGAAGGCGCCATCCGCCCCACCGAAAAAACCGTGGAGGAGCGGATTCCCCAGCGGCTGGCGGTGCGCAAAAAAGCCAGCTTGGAGCTGCCCCATATTCTTTTGCTGGTGGATGACCCGGAAGACACCGTCATTCAGCCTTTGGTGGAGATGACAACCCAATTGCAGCAGGTGTACGATGTGCCCTTGCTGGCTGGGGGAGGCAGGGTTACAGGCTGGTTTGTACCGGAAGGGCCTTTGACTCAGCAGGTGCAGCAGGCCTTGGTTCAACTGGCCCAGCCGGAACGATTTGCCAGCCGCTATGGCATTTCGGAGGATATGTCGCCGGTTTTGTTTGCCACCGGAGACGGAAACCACTCCATGGCAGCAGCAAAGGCCAGCTGGGAGGAAATTCGCAAAGAGCTTACCCCAGAAGAGCGGCAGCAGCACCCGGCTCGCTGGGTGTTGGCGGAACTGGTAAACCTGAACCAGCAAAGCCTGGAGATAGAACCCATCCATCGGTTGCTGTTTGGTGCCAGCTTACAGCAGGTACAGCAGCAGGCCCAGGCTTTCTTTAAAAAGCATGGAGCACAGGTGGAGTTTTGGGAACAGCCTACCCAGCCGGATGGCTGGACCATTCCCTTGGTGGCTGGCCAGCAACGGTGCTGGATGCAGCTGAAACAAAGCCCCTGGGCACTGCCCATTGGTGCCATTCAAGCCTTTTTGGATGACTATCTGGCACAGCAGCCCAAGCTGCGGCTGGACTACATCCATGGTGAAGATACGCTGTGCAGCCTGGCCGCCGAGCCGGACTGCGTGGGCTTTATCCTGCCTGATTTGGAAAAACGGCAGATTTTTGAGGGAGTCATAAAGGACGGCGTGCTGCCTCGCAAGACTTTTTCCATGGGCCGTGCACAGGATAAACGCTATTACCTGGAAGCAAGGCGCATTCAGCCGCAGCCCCACCATAAACTGTAAATAAAAATCACCCGGCAGGCCGTAACAGGGCAGACCGGGTGATTTTTTGTTGGGTATAAAAAGACAGGCAGCCAAAGGCCGCCTGCCTTTTGTTAATTAGTTGTTGGGGTTGTTTTTGAGGATAACATCATGGCTGCCGCCTTCCACAATGCTGGTGGAGGAAACAACCGTCAGGCGGGCCTTCTCCTGCAATTCAGGAATGGTGAGTGCACCGCAGTTGCACATGGTGCTGCGCACCTTATACAGGGTGGTACCCACGCCATCGGCCAGGCTGCCAGCGTAGGGAACATAACTGTCTACGCCTTCCTCAAAGCTCAGCTTGCTGGAACCGCCCAGGTCATACCGCTGCCAGTTGCGGGCACGGTTGGAGCCTTCGCCCCAGTACTCCTTCACATAGCTGCCGTTGATGCGCAGCTTGTTTGTGGGGCTCTCGTCAAAGCGGGCAAAGTAACGGCCCAGCATTACAAAGTCGGCACCCATGGCCAGGGCCAGGGTGATGTGGTAGTCGTGCACGATACCACCGTCAGAGCAGATGGGGATATAGATGCCGGTTTCACGGTAGTATTCATCACGGGCAGCAGCAACCTCGATAACAGCGGTAGCCTGACCACGGCCAATACCCTTGGTCTCACGGGTGATGCAGATGGAACCGCCGCCGATGCCAACCTTGATGAAGTCGGCGCCTGCCTCGGCCAAAAAGCGGAAGCCCTCACGGTCCACCACATTGCCTGCGCCCACCTTTACAGAATCGCCATAGCGCTCACGAATCCATGCAATGGTGCGGCTCTGCCACTCGGAAAAGCCTTCGGAGGAGTCGATGCACAGCACATCCACACCGGCTTCGATGAGAGCGGGAACACGCTCGGCATAGTCACGGGTGTTAATGCCGGCGCCCACCACATAGCTCTTGTTGGCGTCCAACAGCTCGTTCATGTTTTCCTTGTGGCTGTCGTAGTCCTTGCGGAACACCATGTATTTCAGGTGTCCTTCGCTGTCCACCAGGGGCAGGGAATTGATCTTGTTGTCCCAGATAATATCGTTGGCTTCCTTCAGGCTGGTGGTTTCGGGAGCGATAACCAGCTTTTCCAGCGGAGTCATAAAGTTGGCCACAGGCTCGCTCATCTCCATGCGGCTTACCCGGTAATCACGGCTGGCTACAATGCCCAGCAGTTTGCCATGGGGAGTGCCGTCTTCGGTGATGGCTACGGTAGAATGGCCGGTTTTTTCTTTCAGGGCCAGCACATCCGCCAGAGTTGCGGTGGGTTTCAGGTTGGAATCGCTGGTAACAAAGCCTTTTTTGTAGCCCTTTACCCGGGCAACCATGGCGGCCTCGTCCTCAATGGACTGAGAACCATAAATAAAGGAAACGCCGCCCTGCTTGGCCAAGGCAATGGCCAGCCGTTCGCCGGATACCGACTGCATGATGGCGCTTACCATGGGGATATTCATGGCAAGGGGGCAGTCTTCCTGGCCTTTACGGTATTTCACCAAAGGGGTTTTCAGACTTACAGCGTCCGGCACACAAGCGGAGGAAGAATAGCCGGGTACCAGCAGGTACTCGCCAAAAGTGCGGGAGGGCTGCTCAAAATAATATGCCATAATGCGTGTCTCCTTTTTGTTTACACATTCTTACACAAAATCGCCCCATAAACGCTGTACCCTTGCGGTGCGGCAAAGGCACAGCAAGAATAAAAAGGGGTTTTTAAAAGTGTAACACATTCTGCGCAAAAATACAAAATACGGTGCCGCCAAACTTTTGGGGTCCATGTGTGTGCAAATCAAGCAGAACGCCCAAAAAGACGACAAAGTAGTACTTATATTGCAAAAAAACCACAAAAAAAGAAGCGTGTATCAAAAAAGAACACACTTCTTAATGGGATGCAGTTTCCATCAAACAGGGTCGGATTTTTTGGCTTTTGACCTTTTGGCCGGTACCTCGCTGATGCGTACAATTAAATCCAGATTGATTAAAGAAGTGGTGTTGTTGCGGTCGGATACAAGAAGGCCGGTTTCGCCCACTTCCAAAATTGTGCCCCGGCAGTAAGAATAGTTGGATAGGGTGTAGATGTAACATTCTTTGCCCACAAATTTAGCGGCCAATGTACGCATGATAGGAGCCCTCCTTTGTTTGCTGTGCAGATGTCTGGTTAAAAATCCGTAAGTCACCTGACGCTGGCACAGATAAATAGCCATAACAATCACAAAAATAATCAGATAAGAATTCAACGCTTCATCCTCCTTGAGTTGGCGCAGAGGAACTTTTGTGGATGATGTTATTATACCATGGCACAGCAGACGGGGCAACGAAAGGGGGCACAACAGGGATAAAAATCATGAGAAAACTTTACGGAACCCCCTTGACAAAAGATTTCAAATTAGTTACAATTTAATTGCAAGAAGGTTACACTTTCTTTTTCATGTGTGAGAGATATTCAATGCCCTCCTCCTCCTTTCGCTTTGCGAAGCGGGCTTTCTTTATGAAGATATCTCAAGAAACAATCCTGCAAATAACGCCTGGCGCATTTAATGCGCCAGGCGTTATTTGCTTGCTTATTTATTTTGGTTTGCCTGGGTGGCACAAAAGTATCGGAAGGGTGCACCCCGTAGGCTCAAAGAACCCCAGGCGCAGCCAGAACAGTTTCTGGCAGGCGATACAGGCAGCAAGAAAATATCTCGGCGCAGGCACAAATTTTATCGGCACAGGTTACAAGAACCGCTTCCTTGCAGCGGGGTGGCTGCAAGGTAAGTGGGAACATATGCTTTGCAATGATATCCATTTCGATGGCGTTCAGGCCAAAATCCCGCTGGGCATTCTGCACAGCACGGGCGGGATGAAAAAGGCCATGCCAGCGGTGGGAGGCATCTTTTTCGTGCCAGTCATACAAAAAATAATCATGCAGCAAAGCACCTCGTACCAGGCTGGAAAAATCCACCTTCGCCTTGGTGCGCAGGGCCAGTTGAATGCTAACCCAAGCCACGGCCACCGAGTGGTCATAGCAGTTGATGCTGCCATGTTGGATGAACTGTTTTTCTTGCAGCAGCAAAGGGGAAGAGAGCAGTTCTCTGCCGTGGGTTAGCAAAAGATCCAGTGCCAAAGTATCCACAGTGTGCCTCCTTTTAAAACGAAATACCGCTGGGAGAAAGATAGGCGCAGCAGTAAGCTGGTTTTGGTTTTATAGTAAGCCAAATCTGTGAAAAAACAGCGAATAAATTGTAAAAACAAAGCTGCTTTTTACAAACAGTAACGGAGAAAAGTGGCCGAATTTGCCCCAAATGGCTTTGCTTAATTGCGCAGCAGCCGGTACAATGCCACCGCCCGGTAGAGTGCACTCATTTCGGGCAGGCGGTCAGGGTCATAACCCAGCCGGTGGCTGATTTGCTGGTAGCGGTATTTTACGGTGTTTTTGTGCAAAAACAGAAGCTGGGCACAACGGGAGATACTTTGCTGGGCATCCAGCAGATACACGGCCAGCGTTTCCACTAAAGGCAGGTCGTCGCCGGGAGCTTGCAGAGGAGCCAAAGCGGCACGGCAGTCTGCCACACAGGCTTCGTCCTGTGCCAGATGGTTTTTGCAGTAAAGGGCAAAATCAATTTCGCCCTGGGTGTAAAAAGTGCTCTGCGGCCAGATGGAGTGGGCGCTGGGCAGCCCCTCGGCACAACGCAAAAAGGCCTGCCGCACCTGGTTGGTGCTTTCCAATCCCTGGCAGCAGGTAATCACACAGGGCAAACCCTGCTGTGCCAGTTGATTTTGAAGCTCCTGAGCAAGAGCCTGGCCGCTGGGCCCAAAAATGCCGTTATCGGCCATCACAACCACAAAATCCTGGTAGCTGCCGGTGACCATGGCCTGGCAGCAGGGCTCCAGCAGCTGGGTGGCCAGAGCAGGGGCCTTTTGCAGAAAGCTGTCACGATGGCGGGGCTGTACCGGGCTTAAAATCCACATACAGTGAATAGAGGCAACATCCAGCCGGAACAGGGCAGCCATCCGGCGCATTTTGATGGGTTCATCCTTTAAAATAGCCCGCAACAGCTCCTCAATGGCCAGTTCGGCGTGCTTAAAGCTCCATCGGTCCACGGCCATGCACAGGATATTTTGCACCTGCTGCTGGGCTTCGCTGCTTAAAGGACGGCCGCCTTTGAGCAGGTAAAGTTCCATGGGTGCTTTATCTGCCACCGAGATATTCATGCGGCAGCATTGATCTGCGTCGCCCTGCCGGGCCTGGAGCAGCAAATCTGCCACATCGGTTTGGATGCCCCGGGGCCATGCAGCGGCACCCAGCACCTGGCCCTCGCCGTCCAACAGCAGCACGGTGGCACGCAGCCGGTCGCTTACCAGCTGGAGTACCGTGTCCACCGTTTGCTGGTGAGCGGGAAGCAGGGTCATGTGCTCCACCACATCCCCCAGCAGGTGGCTGTCGTCGGTTTGGTCCAGCAGGATAGCCTCCATCACATCGCTGATTACTTCGCTGTACCGGAGTGCCTGCTGGGCAGGCATGACCAGCAGAGGAAACTCCAGTTCCTGAGCCAGCTGTACCAGCTCTTGAGGAACTTCCGGCATTACTATGCCTACATAAAACAGAACAAGAGCAGACTGGCCAGCGGCCGAAAGGCTGCGCAGCGCATCGCACTGGGACTGAGGGTTCTGTACCATGGTGGAAAAACAGGTAAGTACCAGTTCGCCGCCTTCAAAGGCACCGGGTTCCGGGCTAGGGCAGGCGGGTTCAAATACTGTTACCCCAGTGATGGGGCGGTCCAGACAGGACTGACCGGCAAGCACAACAGCTTGACGCAGGCTGGGCAGTTCCAATGCTCGCTTTACTGTAACACTCATAGAGATTGCCTCCAAAAGCAAAAATGATGGAGCGTGCCTGTAAAAAAACAGCTCCTGGAAAAGTGGGAAGTAACACGCATAAAAGCCCTTACCGCACTACACAGGCAGTGCAATAAAGGCTTTTGCGGCAAATGTCAACCTTTTTGCTTGATGGCAAAGTGGTTGGCATTGGGCGAACGAAGGGGAATTTCCGGCATCAGCTCCTGGGAGATAATGTTGAGCATCTCCTCCATCCGCTGCACCTCGGCAGGGGAAAACCGCTCCTTGATGCGATCCATTACGGTGGACAGATAGTTGTAGCTGATGTTATAATAATCCTCGTACTTTTGTGTAATGACCAGGTGGTATTCCCGGCGGTCGCTGCTGGAACGAATTTTTTTCAGGTAGCCTTTTTTAATCAGGCTGTTTACCTTGTAAGCAGCGTTGGGAGGGGAAATCTGCACAAAACTGGCAAATTCATTAACAGTGGGCTTGCCCAGTGCCTGAATGATTTCCATGCAAAAGGTTTCCACCGTGGTTAGACTGGCCTCCCGGTCCTGAAAGCGGGCAAACACTTTTTGGTAAAAGTGCAGCTTGAATTTTGAATAAACATCTGCAAATGCCTGGTCCAGCATTGATTTAGCTCCTTTGCGAATGAGGTCAACGATACCCATTTGGATGCAGTGCGCAAAAAACAGGCAGTTTTCCGTATATTATACCAAGGAATCAACGGTAAATCAACCAATGGCAAAGGTAAGCTCGGCAATGGCGGCAATCTGCCCATCCACCTTGGCTACGGCCTTGCCAAAGCCCATGGGGCCCCGGCGGTCGGTGAGTTCGCAGTGCAATTCCAGCACATCACCAGGCACCACCTGACGCTTAAAGCGTGCGCTTTTAATGCCGCCAAAAAACACGATTTTGCCCTTGTTTTCCGGCTCGGTCAGCAAAGCCACGGCGCCCACCTGGGCCAGGGCTTCGATAATCAGCACACCGGGCATTACATGCTTTTGGGGGAAGTGACCGCAAAAGAACTGCTCGTTTACGGTAACACATTTGCGGCCCTGGGCCATCTGGCCGGGTACACATTCGGTAATCCGGTCCACCAGCTGAAAGGGAAAGCGGTGGGGCAGAATTTCCATAATTTCGTTGGAATTCAAAGTCATTTGCGTTACTCCTCCCATTTTTTCAGCAGAATGCTGGCGTTGTGGCCGCCAAAGCCCAGCGAGTTGGACATGGCATACCGCAGGTTTGCGGAACGGCCCTGGCAGGGTACCACATCCAGATCACAGGCGGGGTCTGCCACCTGATAGCCCAGCGTAGCGGGGATAAAACCATCCTTCAAGGCCATGGCGGTGAACACAGCCTCCACAGCACCGGAAGCACCCAGCAGATGGCCGGTCATGGACTTGGTGGAACTAATGGCCAGCGAATGGGCGTGCTCGCCAAAGGCCAGCTTAACGGCAGCGGTTTCGCCTGCATCGTTCATGGGGGTGGAGGTACCATGAGCGTTGATGTAGTCCACCTGCTCGGGGCTGACGCCTGCATCCTTCAGTGCCATGGTCATGGCACCGGCAGCACCGGAGCCATCTGCCAGAGGTGCAGTGATGTGGTGCGCATCACAGGTGCAGCCGTAGCCCACGATTTCGGCCAGAATGTTTGCACCCCGGGCCTTGGCATGCTCGTAGGACTCCAGCACCAGGCAGGCAGCACCTTCGCCCATTACAAAGCCGGAACGCTCGGCATCAAAGGGAATGGAAGCCCGCAAGGGGTCACTGCCGGTATGCAGAGCGTGCAGGGAGGTAAAGCCGCCCATGGCAAGGGAGGTGATGGTGGACTCACTGCCGCCCGCCAGCATCATGTCTGCGTATCCGTCCCGAATCTGCCGGAAGGCATCGCCTACAGCGTTGGTGCCGGATGCACAGGCGGTAACAGGGCAGGTGCACATACCATGCAGACCAAACCGAATGGCAATGTTGCCGGCTGCCATGTTGGCAATGGCCATGGGGATAAAGTAGGGGCTTACCCGGTCGTAGCCTTTTGCTTCGCCCTTGAGGCACTCGTTCTGGATGGTGGTAAAGCCGCCAATGCCGCTGGCAAACACCACGCCGCAACGGCTGGTGTCCTTGTCTTCCAGGTTCAGGCCGCTGTTTTCCATAGCCTCAATGGCGCTGGCCAGTGCAAACTGAACAAACCGGTCCATCTTGCGGGCTTCCCGCTTATCCAGCAGCTGCTCGGGGTCAAAGTTTTTTACCTCGCCTGCCAGCGTAACCTTCTGGGCAGAGGTATCGTACAAAGTAATGGGGCCAATGCCGCACTGGTTTGCCTGTACAGCAGCCCAGGTTTCGGCCAGGTTCAGCCCCAGAGGGGTAATAGCCCCCATGCCGGTAATTACAACGCGTTGTTTTTCCATGGTCTTTTTCCTCCTGTCAGGGCGTTACACAGCCATGCCGCCGTCCACGCACAGCACCTGTCCGGTGATGTAGCGGGCCTGGGGGCTGCACAAAAAAGCGACAGCGGCAGCCACATCTTCCGGCTGGCCCAGGTGATTCATGGGGATGTCTGCCAGAATTTTTTGAGTGACAGCTTCACCCAATACATCGGTCATATCGGTTTGAATAAAGCCGGGGGCTACACAGTTTACCGTTACTCCACGGGTGGCCAGCTCTTTGGCGATGCTCTTGCTCATGCCAATCAAACCTGCCTTGCTGGCGGCATAGTTGGCCTGGCCCGCATTGCCGCGCACACCCACCACGCTGGAAACATTCACAATACGGCCAAACCGCTGCTTCATCATGGGCCGGCAGGCGGCTTTCATGCAGTGGAATGCGCCTTTCAGGTTGGTGTTCAGCACGGCGTCCAAATCCTCTTCGCTCATGCGCATCAGGAGATTGTCCCGGGTGATGCCGGCGTTGTTTACCAGAATATCCAGTTTGCCAAAAGCCTGGATGGTTTCATCCACCAGCTTCTGGGCCTGGTCCGCACAGGATACATCCCCTTGCAGAGCAATAGCCTGTACCCCCAGTGCCTTGCATTCCTCCACCACGGCCTGTGCGGCCTGCTGGCTGCCTGCATAATTTACCGCCACATTGATGCCCTGTGCCGCCAAAGCCAGGCAGATGGACCGGCCAATGCCCCGGCTGCCGCCGGTGACCAGTGCGTTGTAGTTGGATTCCATTTAAGCTTCTCCTTTCAGCCAGGCCAGAGCATCCTGCAGCTCCTGGGCCGTTTCCACCGAGCGTACCTGAATGCTCTTGGCGGTCTTTTTTACCAGGCCAGCCAGGGTTTTGCCCGGGCCAACCTCCAAAATTGTATCAATGCCGTCTGCTTCCATCCGGCGCAGAATATCTTCCATATAAACGCTGGACTGCACCTGCTGTTCCAACAGCTGGGGAATGGTACGGCTGCCATCCGAAGGGCCGCCCAGGCAGTTGAAATAGACCGGCAGTTCCATGGTGCCAAAGCTGGTTTGTTCAAACCGCTGGCGCAGCGCATTCCCGGCAGGAGCCATGAGGGAGGTGTGGAAGGGGCCGGATACCTTAAGGGGCAGGCACCGCTTGGCACCGGCTTCCTTGGCCAGCACACAGGCTGCATCCACGGCGGCCTGGTCACCTGCAATGGCTATCTGGCCGGGGCAGTTGTAGTTGGCGATTTCCACCAAAAGGCCGGTTTGCTGGGCAGCCTGGCGGCAGGCC
The DNA here is from genome assembly GCA_944382705.1 of uncultured Allofournierella sp. Taxonomy (GTDB): domain Bacteria; phylum Bacillota; class Clostridia; order Oscillospirales; family Ruminococcaceae; genus Allofournierella. The sequence goes on along the minus strand of CALWNE010000016.1, from coordinate 54,251 downwards.
TCTTGCAGGGCCTGCCGTTCCAAACCCAGGATAGCGGCCATACCGCAGCTGCGGCCGGTAACTGCCTGCTCCATGGCCTGGCCACGGAAGGCGGCCAGCGCCACAGCCTGGGCGGGTTCAAATACACCGGCACAGGCCAGGGCAGAGTATTCACCCAAGCTCAGGCCGGCCGCAGCGGCAGGCTGAACGCCCTGTTCCTTGAGCACTGCCCACAAGGATACCGCAAAGGCCACCATGCAGGGCTGGGTGTAACGGGTTTGAGCCAGCTGTTCCTCCGGCCCTTCAAAGCAAAGCTGCTTCAGGTCAAAATCCACCTGCTGGGCAGCCTGGTCCATGGTTTGGCGGAACAGGGGCTGGGTTTCGTATAAATCCTTGCCCATGCCAGCGTGCTGTGCACCCTGGCCGGCAAATAAAATGGCAAGCTTCATGGGGTTGCGTTCCTCCATTCGGTCACAAGTTCATCCATCAGTTCCTTTACGGATACCTGTTTTTTTACCTGGCCAGCATTGGAACCGCAAAAGAACAGTCCCTCCTGCCAGTTGCCCCGCACCGCTTGAATCAGTGCATGGGCAATGCAATACAAGGTATCCTGCTTGGGGCAGGGAACCAGACAGTTGAAGCAGCGGCGGGGCTTTTGCTGCTGGCCTTGCTCCAGCCGCTGAATCAGGGGCGAATACAGTGCCCGGCCCGGCATACCAACAGGGCTGTGCACAATGCGAACATCCTCTGGCTTTGCAGCCAGCAGGATGTCTTTATAAGCCTGAGAAGCATCACATTCGTGGGTGGCAATAAAACGGGTGGCAAGCTGAACACCGGCTGCTCCCAGCTGCTCCAGCCGGGCAGCATTCGCCCCACTGTATACGCCGCCTGCGGCAAACAGGGGAATGGCTCTGCCGGCTTTTTGCTCAAATCCTTCCAGTTCCGTTCGGATGGCGGGCACAAGCTGTTCCAGACTGGGGGCGGTTTGCTCCTCCACTTCCTGGCGGGAAAAACCCAGATGTCCGCCTGCCTGTGCGCCCTCTACCACCATAAAATCCGGCAGACGGTCAAACCGTTTGCGCCAAAGTTTGCAAAGGGTAGCTGCTGCACGAGGGCTGGAAACAATGGGAGCCAGCGCAACATCTGCACCGTCCGCTATGGCGGGCAGATCCACAGCCAGACCGGCACCGCACACCACAGCATCCACACCGGCCCGAATGGCGGTTCGGATGCTGTCGGCATATTGGGTGGTGGCAACCATGGCGTTGATGGCTACCATACCCGCACCGCCAGCCAGTTCCTTGGCTTTGCGGATTTCCCGTTCCAGTGCCCGCAGGTTGGCTTCAAAGGGATTTTGGTAAAAGTCAGGTTCGTTGAAGCCGGTCACCGCTGTGCTGATGGTGCCCATACCGCCGCAGGCAGCAACTGCCCCGGCCAGGCCTCCCAAAGATACGCCAATACCCATACCGCCCTGCAGAATGGGTACCGAAAGCGTGCGTCCACGAATGGTGATGCTTTTCATTGGCTTACTCCTCTTCTAATTGATGCAGCCGCTGGTTGCAGCCTGCCGCAAGTTCTTCAAAGATGGTGCGAAGGGGACGGATTTCGTTGCACATACCGGCTACCTGACCAGCCATAAGGCTGCCGGTGTCGGTGTCGCCATCAAAAACAGCACGGCGCAGCGAGCCCAGGGTGTAGTGCTCCAGCTCCATCTTGTCGGCCCCTTCCTTTTCCTTTGCCACATAGGCACGGGCCATCTTGTTTTTGAGAATACGCACCGGCACGCCAGCGATGCGGCCGGTAACCACAGTATCGCTGTCCTTGGCCTTTACAACGGCTTGCTTGTAGTTTTCGTGAATGGGGCACTCCTCGCTTACCAGCAGGCAGGTCCCCAGCTGGACGCCGCAGGCACCCAGTGCACGAGCGGCCAGCAGCTGGCGGCCATCGGCAATGCCGCCGGCTGCAATAACAGGCAGGTTGCCAAATTCCTTCATGGCATCCACCACCTGGGGTACCAATGCCATGGTGGTCATCTCACCCACATGGCCGCCGGACTCGGTGCCCTCAGCAATAATACCGTCCACCCCCAGGCCAGCCATGCGGCGGGCCAGTACCACAGCGGGCACCACAGGGAACACCTTAATGCCTGCTTCCTTCCAGGCGGGCACATAAGCACCGGGGTTGCCGGCGCCGGTGGTAACCACAGGAACCTTTTCCTCAATGACGATTTTGGCCATCTCGGCGGCTTCCGGGTTCATGAGCATGATGTTCACGCCAAAAGGCTTATCGGTAAGGCTGCGGCAGAGCCGAATCTGCTCCCGCAGCATGGCGGCGTTCATTCCGCCTGCACCAATCAAACCCAGTGCACCAGCGTTAGAAACAGCGGCTGCAAAGGTGCCGGTGGCAATGTTGGCCATGCCGCCCTGAATAAAAGGGAACTCGGTTCCCAGCAGTTGGTTCAGTTGCATAAAATGAATCTCTCCTTGTTTTAGCGTGCGCCTGTTTTTGAGACGCAATCAAAAGGTAAGCAGGCAGGCACCCCAGGTAAGCCCGGCGCCAAAGCCCACACAGGCTGCGGTAGTGCCGGGGGCAAGGCGGCCTTGCGCCCACAACTCACTGAGAGCCAGGGGAATGCTGGCGGCAGAGGTGTTGCCGTAGCGGTGCATATTTTTGTAAAACTGATGCTGGGGCGCACCCAGCTTTTTGGCCACATGGTCGATAATCCGGCTGTTGGCCTGATGGCACACCACCTGGTCCATCTGCTCCAGAGGAATGCCGCTGGCCTGGCTGAGCTGTTCCAGGCATTTGGGCAGAATGTCCACCGCAAACCGGAAGATTGCCTTGCCCTCCATCTGTAAATAGGGGGTGCGCTCCGGCAGCAGGCTGGCTGCGTGCAGGGGCTCGGTTTGCCCCTGAGCACCCCATACACAGGCATAGGGCAGCTGGGCAAGCTGTACCACAGCCGCACCGGCCCCATCCCCAAACAGCACACAGGTGGAGCGGTCCTCCATATCCACCACACGGGAAAGGCACTCTGCCCCAATCACCAGCGCATATTCACCTGCATTGCCGCCGGCAAGCAGGCTGCGGGCAGTTTCCAGCCCATATACAAAGCCGCTGCAAGCGGCGTTTAAATCAAAGCAAGGCATTGCCCTTGTTGCCCCCAGGGCTTCGTGCACCTGGCAGGCCACCGAGGGAGTGCGATAATCCGCAGTGAAAGTGGCAGCAACGATAAGACCCATCTGGTCGATGGTCAGGCCGGCGGCCTCCAGTGCATGGCGGGCCGCCTGAGCAGCTAGGGTGCCGCAGCTTTCTTCCGGCTGGCAGAAATACCGCTGCCGAATTCCGGTTCGGGTAGCAATCCACTCATCGCTGGTGTCCATCCGCTGGGCAAAATCCTCGTTGGTCACACAGCTGCTGGGCAGAGCCCGGCCCATTCCAATGATTTTTAATCCCTTCATGCAAACTCCTTTGGATTTTGAGTCAGAAAGCGGCTGCCCATGCTTTCAAATTTTTTGCGTCGGCGTGCCCCCGCATCGGTCCAAAGTCCTGTGTTGCTCAGTGCCTTCTGCAATGCCTCATCCACAGCAGTGAATACTGCCTGGGGATTGCTTGCGGCACCCTGAGCAGGCTCCGGAATAATGCCGTCAATAACACCCAGCTCCAGCAAATCCTGCGCAGTGAGTTTCATCACCGAGCAGGCTTCCTTGCTGCGGGAGGGGTCCTTCCACAGGATGCTGGCAAAGCCTTCGGGTGAAAGCACCGAGTACACTGCGTGTTCCAGCATAAGTACGGTGTTTCCCATGGCAAGGGCCAATGCACCGCCGCTGCCCCCTTCGCCGGTGATTACGGCAATAAGAGGCACCGAAAGCTGACTCATTACGGCAAGGCTCCGGGCAATGGCTTCGCCTTGGCCCCGGGCTTCCGCTTCCAGCCCGGGGTAGGCACCGGGCGTATCCACAAAAGTGATGATAGGCCGACCGAATTTCTCAGCCTGCTGCATCAACCGCTGGGCTTTGCGGTAGCCCTCTGGGGTGGGCATACCAAAATTGCACCGGGTGTTTTCCGCCAAATTCCGGCCTTTGCGGTGGCCAATAACGGTAACCGCACGGCCATGAAACAGGGCAATTCCACCCAGAATGCTGGGGTCATCGCCACACAGGCGATCGCCCTTTTGCTCAAAAAAGTCGGTAAAGAGAGCCTGAATGTAATCCAGGGTGCCCGGCCGCCCGGTTTGACGGGCCAGAGCAACCTTTTCGGCAGGGGTCAGTTCAGCCACGGCGCATTCCTCCTTTGCTATGCAGATGAAGCAGTTTCATTAAGGTGAATTTCAGCTCGCTGCGGGGAACAACTGCATCCACAAATCCGTGTTCTTCCAGATATTCCGCCCTCTGAAATCCTTGCGGCAGGGTCTGGCCGATGGTCTGTTCAATCACACGGGGGCCTGCAAAACCAATCAGTGCGTTGGGCTCGGCCAGGGTGATGTCTCCCAGCGAAGCAAAACTGGCTGTTACCCCTCCGGTGGTGGGATGGGTCAAGCAGGCAATGTACAAACCGCCTGCCTGCTGAAAGCGGGTAATGGCACTGGCGGTTTTAGCCATCTGCATCAGCGAAAGGATGCCTTCCTGCATACGGGCTCCTCCGGACGCACAAAAGATGACGAGGGGCAATTTGTTTTTACGGGCGGTATTGGCAGCTTGGGCAATTTTTTCACCCACTGCAACACCCATGCTGCCCATTAAAAAGGAACTGTCCATTACAGCCACAATAGCCGGCCAGGCGCCAATTTTGCCCTTGGCCGTCACAACGGCTTCGTTCAGGCCGGTGCGGCGGCGCAGCTGCTCCAGTTTATTGGTGTAGCCCTCAAATTCCAGCGGGTCCTGCCCCTGCAACCCGGCATTCAGTTCCTGGAATGTGCCATCGTCCAGAATCATGGAGAGCCGATGATAGGCGCTTACCGGCCGGTGGTGGCCGCAGTGAGGGCAAACCAGGAGGTGCTCGGACCACTGCTTTTTGCTGGCGGGCTTGCCACACTGTGGGCACTGGTCAAACAGGGCCGGGGCATCCACCCGCTGGGGGCTTTGCTGGCGGCCTTCACGCATGACCTTCAGCTGCAAAAGCCGATGGCGGCGAGAAGCAAAACGATTGTTGAGCATTTCGTGTTATTCCTCCTGTAACTGGGGTGTGCAGCCTTTTTCCATCCAGTCCAGCAGCTGGTCCAGATGTTCTTCCAAAAAGGCGGTGGAGTACTCGCCCTTTAAAAAGACAGGGTGGTGCAAAATCAGATGTGCCAGGTCCGAACTGGTGGGGTAACCTTCCACCACAAATTCCTCCAGAACCCGCCGCATGCGGCGGATGGCCAACAAGCGGGTGGGAGCGCGGACAATAAGCTTGGCTACCATGGAGTCGTAAAAGGGGCTCAGCTCGCAGCCGTTGTACAGGGCGGAATCCACCCGAACGCCGCAACCACCGGGGAAATGGATGAATTCGGTACGGCCAGGCATGGGCGCAAATCCCCTGGTGGGGTCCTCGGCGTTGATGCGCACCTCAATGGCATGGCCTTCCAGATGGATGTCCTGCTGGGTAAAGGAGAGAGGCAGCCCGGCGGCTACACGGATTTGTTCCCGTACCAAATCCTTGCCGGTGACCATTTCGGTGACAGGGTGCTCTACTTGAATGCGGGTGTTCATTTCAATAAAGTAGTAGTTACCCGCAGGGTCCACCACAAATTCCACCGTACCGGCGCCCTCGTAGCCACAGCACTGGGCAGCCCGCACGGCAGCCTCGCCCATAGCCTGACGCAGCTCCGGCGAGAGAGCCTTGGAGGGGGACTCCTCCATGAGTTTTTGGTTTTTGCGCTGGATGGAGCAATCCCGCTCTCCGAGATGAACCACATGGCCCTGCTGGTCTGCCATGATTTGAAATTCAATATGGCGGGGGGAAAGAATCAATTTTTCCAGATACATCTCGCCGCAGCCAAAGCAGGCAACAGCCTCGGCCTGGGCTGCGGCAAAGGCGGCAGGCAGTTCCTCTGCGCTGAATACCCGGCGCATACCACGGCCACCGCCGCCGGCACTTGCCTTCAGCAGTACCGGGTAGCCAATTCGCTCCGCTTGTTCCAATGCATGAGCGGCATCGGTGAGTACACCTTCGGAGCCGGGAACCACCGGCACACCGGCTTGAATCATAAGGGCACGAGCGGCAGCCTTGTTGCCCATCTGACGGATTACATGGCCGCTGGGGCCAATGAACTTTAGCCCGCAGCGGGCGCAAAGGTCCGCAAACTCGTCGTTTTCGGACAAAAAGCCGTAACCAGGATGGATGGCTTCGCAGCCGGTTTCCAGCGCAGCAGTCAGAATTGCGCTCTGGTTCAGGTAACTCTGGCTGGCCTTTGCAGGGCCGATGCAGATGGCCTGAGTAGCCAGCTGTACATGGAGTGCGTTGGCATCCGCTGTGGAGTACACCGCAACGGTTTCAATGCCCATCTCCCGGCAAGCCCGGATAATGCGCACGGCAATTTCGCCCCGGTTGGCAATTAAAATTCGTTTCAACATAGCTTACAGCTCCTGAATTTCCACCAAAGCTTCCCCAAAACCAACCAGAGCACCGTCCTGGGCCACCACCTTATGGATGACGCAGTCGCAGGGGCTGGGAATCTCGTTAATCATCTTCATAGCCTCAATCAGGCCGATGGTCTGCCCCTTGCGCACCCGGTCGCCCGGCTGTACAAAGGGAGCTTCACCAGGGGCACTGGCCACATAAAAGGTGCCAACCAGCGGCGCATCAATGGTTTGGCCGCAGGCGGCCTGTTCCGGTGCAGCAGCCGCCAGGTCCTGGGCAATAGAGCTGGCAGCAGGGGCGGCAGCAGGAGCGCAGGTTACAGGAGCGGCCGGGGCTTTTTCCAACACAAGGTGCTCCTCACCGCACTGGTACTCCAGTCGGGTAGAGCTGCTGCGATCAAATGCGTTCAATAAGCTGGTGATTTGTTCCAAGTTCATGCCGGGAACCTCCTCGTTTCATGGTTTGCAGCCAACAGGCTGATATGGAAAAAGCTCCGGCAGGCATTCCTGCCTGGGCAGACCCAGGGGGGATGCGTATATGCCAGAGCTTTGAGCACAAAAGGTATGGAAACCCTGTGCGGACAATCAGGCTTGAGCTTCCAGGTAGGAAACGATATCGCCAACGGTTTTCATATTAGCCAGGTCCTCGTCAGGAATGGATACATTCAGGTTGTCTTCCAGAGCCATGTTCAGCTCCACAGCGTCCAGGCTGTCGGCACCCAGATCTTCGGCCAAGGTAGCCTCCATGGTAACGGCATCGGCTTCGCAGCTCAGGGTATCCACAATGATATCACGCACTTTTTCAAACATAGTTCATATCTCACTTTCTGTTTACTTTAAAGTTTTACTATGCGAAATTCATTCCATAATTTTAGTTAAAATTATTTAATTAAAATTATAGAATTATTTTAACCAGTTGAAGCTCTAATGTCAATTGTATTTGGATAAAAATCAAACAATTTATAAAAGTTATTTAAATTTGATGCTGTTTTAAATTTTGAATTGTAAAAAAATAACAAATATCAAGATTCTGATTTACAATCTGTGTAACTTACATCTAAAAGCTGCAAGTAAAACCACAATTTGAGTTAAATCCGCTAAAGGTAGTTTAATCCAATTTGATGGTTTTCAATGAAAAGAGCGGGATTTGTTTGTGTACACTCTTGCAAAACCAGACAAGCGGAATCGGGGGCCTTACATTATATAATATAAAGAGCAGGATAAATGCCACTCAGCCATATTCGATGCAGAAGACACTGAGATGCCCGGATTTTTTAAAATAAAGGACCATGAAAACGAGTGTATAAATCCCATTGGAATGGACGAAAATTTTGTCCATCCGGTATAAAGTATGGTCGGGCTGCTCCAAGGTCTGAATGGATGTGAGTGCCTTTTAGGGGGGCTTGTGGTACTTGCCAGAAAAAATTAAAGCAGACGAAACAAAAGAGGGAGAAAAATCCGTGCCAGAGTACCAATAAACTCACTTATGCATTATACTATATTTTACCAAAAATTCTAAAATAAAGTATCGAATAAAGTTTGTTCCGATTAAGTTTATTCCAAAGCTGCTATTTGCCGCAGAAATGCAAGTAAAAGAATGGCTGCAATTGATTAGAGAGAAGTGGGGGTATAAAGAGAAGAATCATTCTTAAAAACCCAAATAAACCGAATCATTTAGCGAAAATAATCCAAGAAATGCCAACAAAATGGGGCGCAAAATCTTGCAATTTGTTTTTTTGGAGCATACAATTTGGCCGAATGTACCAAAACGCTCCGATAAAGCGATAATTTGAAGAAAAGCATTGAATTTAAAAGAGTGTCGTGATAAAATAAGTCCTGCTCTCCGGGGGAGAACAATCTAACCAGGCAAGAAAGCTGTGGTTTGAGCATGAATCGGCTCTGGAAGCAACGCAGAACAAATTCTGTGCAGCCACATTTGGCGGAGTAGATTTGGTATTTGCAAAAAAACATTTAAAGAACAACTCTTGCTTTTTGGTTGTTTTTATGATAAGCTTTAGCTAGATAAAACAACAAAGCAAATCGTGAGGTGCACAATGGCTGATAAAAATCATCTGAAGAGTCCTGCAACGACTGCATTGTTTGAGGCAATACTTTCGCTGAATACCATGGAGGAGTGCTATACTTTTTTTGAAGACCTCTGTACCATGAAAGAAATGGCCGATATGGCTCAGCGCCTGGAGGCAGCTAAAATGCTGCTGGATGGCAAAACCTACGAGCAGATTGTAAAGAGTGTTGAAATCAGCACTGCTACCATTAGCCGCATCAACCGGTGCATTCAGTATGGCAATGGTGGTTACGAGCTGATCATCAACCGGGTTAAGGAGCAGAAGGCGGCTCAGGAGGAAAACCAGTAATCGAACCAGGGCTTTAAGCCAAGGGAATAGGCTGGTAGCTATGTATCGTTGCCAATCGGCTTGGATGAATGAGTACACAACAAAACACCCCAGTGCTTTTGCACTGGGGTGTTTTGTTGTGTAGATGCAGGGAAAATGGGCAAAAGACCCATCCAGGCTGTAAGATAACTCCCGGAGAATGTTCTTACCTTATTATAAAGGCAAGAGAGGATTTGCAAGGCTGCCAGTGAGTTTTTGAGCCGCCAGATGAGGGGCGATTTTGGCAGCATGGGCAGATTGATACAAAAAAACACCCTCCCATCCGCCTTTTAAAAGGGCTTGATGCGAGGGTGTGACACTGCTTACTGAGCGCGGAACTGTACGCCGCCCTGCTCGTCGATGCCATCCACAATGGCCAGGCTGGTGAGCTTATAACCTGCTGCACGCAAGTTTTCCCCGCCAGGCTGAAATCCCTTTTCGATGGCAATGCCAATACCGCCAACGGTGGCACCAGCTTGGCTGCATACATCCAGCAAGCCCTGCATGGCTTTGCCTACGGCCAAAAAGTCATCTACGATGAGCACTTTATCGGAAGGGGAGAGGAATTTTTTGGAAAGAGTAATGTTATACTCCTTCCCGTAAGTAAAGGAGTGTACCGTTGAGGTGTATACTTCACCATCCAGATTTTTGCTTTTTGCTTTTTTAGCAAACACCACCGGAACATTGAAGTACCGTGCAGTCATGCAGGCAATGGCAATGCCAGAAGCCTCAATGGTAAGGATTTTGTTAATGCCGTCATCTTTATAAATGCGGTAGAATTCTTGGCCGATCTTATCCAGCAGGTCTACATCCAGCTGATGGTTCAAAAAGGCATCCACTTTTAAAATATTGCCTGGCCGCATTTGACCATCCTGCATAATGCGATCTTCCAAAAACTTCATGTGTATTCGCTCCCCAACTTAAAAATCTGTTTCTCAATCTGCACAAGAGTGAGGGGATATACCACCCACCACCTTGGCCAAAAAAATGTAATGTTATCTATTATACAAAAAAACTGTTTTTTTGCAATGCTTCTGGCAGGATTTTTATAAAAAAATAGAAGAAAAGGGGCCTGTTTAATCATTTAAATTGTTTTGATGTTTTTCTGTACAATACTTATTGTCTTATAGGACAATTTCGATTTGTGTAAATTTACAACCTTTTCGCTTTATAACGCTAAAAAGTATGGTGAAATAGCGAATTGTCAGACCCTGGATTTACTCGTATAATAATAAAAAACAAAAGTCTTTGGCCAAACAGTCAAATAGGAATGCAATGGTGGATTCCTTGCAAAACCAAAAAGTTGGAGAAGGAGAATCAATTATGAAAAAAGTACTTAGCGCAGTGCTGGCGGCAACAATGGCCGTAAGCATGGCTGCCTGTGGGCAGGCAGGAGAATCTGGTCAACAGGCAACCGGTACCGCAATCCGAATTGGCGGCATTGGCCCCCTGACCGGTGGTGCAGCCATTTATGGCAACGCTGTAAAAAACGGTGCACAGCTGGCCGTGGAAGAAATCAATGCAAAGGGTGGCTTGCAGCTTGAACTTAAGTTTGAGGACGACGAAAACGATGTAGAAAAGTCCCTCAACGCATACAACAACCTGAAGGATTGGGGCATGCAGGTGCTGCTGGGCACTGTTACCACCCAGCCCTGTCTGCAAATTGCACCCCAGGCGGCAGAGGACAATATGTTCCTGCTTACCCCTTCGGCTTCTGCGCCGGAGGTAGTGGCATCCGCCACCGCGTTCCAGGTTTGCTTTACAGACCCCAACCAGGGCCAGGCTTCGGCTGACTATATCAAAGAAAACGGTCTGGCCAGCAAGGTAGCCATCATTTACGACAGCTCGGATCCGTACTCTGCCGGTGTGCACGATAAATTCAAGCAGCAGGCCAGTGTAAATGGTTTGGAAGTAGTTGCAGATGAGGCCTTTACCGCAGATAGCAAAACCGATTTTTCTGTACAGGTACAAAAGGCCAAGAGCGCAGGTGCCGATTTGGTGTTCCTGCCCATCTATTACAGCGAGGCAAACCTCATCATCCAGGAGATGAAAAAGCAGAGCTATGAAGCCGCTGTGTTTGGTTGTGATGGTCTGGATGGTCTGCTGACCATTCCCGGTGCAGATACCAGCCTGTTTGAGGGTGTAATGCTGCTGACCCCCTTTGCTGCTGATGCGCAGGACGAAAAAACTCAGAATTTCGTAACTACCTATAAAGAGCGCTTTGGCGATGTGCCCAACCAGTTTGCGGCGGATGCCTACGATGGTGTGTACGCTATTTTTACTGCCTGCGAGCAGGCTGGCATTACCCCGGATATGAGTGCATCGGACATCTGCGACAAGCTGGTGGAAACCATGCCTCAAATTACGCTGGACGGCTTGACCGGAAGCGGAATGAAGTGGGAGACCACTGGCGAAGTGAACAAGGAACCTCGTGCAGTTAAAATTGGGAACGGCGCTTATGTGGGTATGTAACAGCAAGTAAGCAGCCCATTTTAAAAGCAGCCGCCTGCCGGCAATCATGCTGGCGGGCGGCTTTTGTCGACGAAGGGCAAACGGCCCTGCGGCCCACGGAATGCCCTGGGCGATTTATTGCAAAAAGGGGAGTTGAACATGGAGTTTTTATCCTACTTGATTAATGGTATCAGCCTGGGCAGCGTGTATGCTATCATCGCTCTGGGTTATACCATGGTGTACGGCATTGCCAAAATGCTGAACTTTGCTCACGGTGATGTTATTATGGTGGGCAGTTACATCGTATATGTAGCAGTTACCGAAACCGGTATGCCTCCGCTTGTGGCAGTGGTACTCTCCATGGTGTGCTGCACTGTGCTGGGCGTAGCAATCGAACGGTTCGCCTATAAGCCTTTGCGGCAGGCTTCCTCGCTGGCGGTGCTCATTACCGCCATCGGCGTGAGTTATCTGCTGCAAAACCTGGCTTTGCTGATCTGGGGCTCCAACCCCAAATCCTTTGGTTCTGTCATCAGTCTGCCTACGCTGCATCTGATGGGGGGAAAGCTGGCCATTCCTGGCATCACGCTGGTAACTCTGGTGGCCAGCGCAGTTATTATGGTAGGTTTGATGAGCTTTGTAAATGGTACCAAAATGGGCCGTGCAATGCTGGCTGTCAGCGAGGACAGAGGCGCAGCCCAGCTGATGGGCATCAATGTGAACACCACCATTGCCATGACCTTTGCCATTGGTTCTGCACTGGCAGCGGTGGCCGGTGTTCTGTTGTGCTCGGCCTATCCCAATTTGCAGCCAACCACTGGCGCCATGCCCGGTATTAAAGCATTTACAGCTGCCGTCTTTGGCGGTATTGGCTCCATCCCCGGCGCAATGGTGGGTGGTGTGCTGCTGGGTGTGATCGAGATTTTAAGCAAGGCATACATTTCCACTCAGCTGGCAGATGTTATGGTGTTTGCAGTACTCATTGTGGTACTGCTGGTACGGCCCACCGGCTTGCTGGGCAAAAAAATCAACGAAAAGGTGTAAGGTGGTTGCTATGAATCGTTTAAAGACCTTGAAAAAATCCACCAGAAGCAACCTGATTACCTATGGCATGGTAGTATTGTTTTATCTGGTAGTACAGGCCCTGCTGGCGGGTGGCTTTTTGAACAACTCCCTGCAAGGTATGCTGGTGCCCATCTGTGCCTATGTGGTGCTGGCAGTTTCCCTTAACCTCACGGTGGGTATTCTGGGCGAGTTGAGCCTGGGCCAGGCCGGATTTATGGGCGTGGGCGCTTTTGCCGGTGCGGTGTTTTGGGTGCTGGCGGGCCCTGCCATGCCTGGCGTTCTGGCATTGGTTCTGGCTATGCTGGTGGGCGGCGCAACCGCAGCGGTGTGCGGCTTTTTGATTGGTATTCCGGTACTGCGTCTGCGGGGCGACTACCTGGCCATTGTAACCCTGGCTTTTGGCGAAATCATTAAAAACCTGCTGAACGCAGTGTATCTGGGTTGGGATGCCCGGGGTCTGCATTTTTCCTTGCAGGATAGCGCTTCTCTTGGTTTGCAGGAAGGCGGCCAGATTATCATCAACGGTGCCATCGGCATCAGCGGCATGAAAAAGGCCTCCACCTTTACGGCGGGTACAGTGCTGGTACTGATTACTCTGTTTGTGGTGCTGAACCTTATTCATTCCCGTGCAGGCCGTGCCATTATGGCCATTCGGGACAACCGCATTGCAGCAGAAGCCACCGGCATCAATGTAACCAAATATAAATTGATGGCCTTTATCCTGTCTGCCGGGTTTGCAGGCATGGCAGGTGTGCTGTACGCCTTAAACTACTCTACTTTGGCTACCAAAAAATTTGACTACAACACCTCCATCTTGATTTTGGTGTTTGTGGTACTGGGCGGTATTGGCAACATCCGTGGCTCCATGATTGCTGCAACGGTGCTGTATGTACTGCCGGAAATGCTCCGTGGCTTGCAGGACTACCGTATGCTGGTGTATGCAGTGGTACTGATTGGGGCTATGATTTTTAACCAAAGCCCTCAGGTGCAGCAGTGGCGCAGCCATGTTGTGCAGGTGCTGGCCCGTGTGCCGCTGTTTCATGCACTTTGCAAACGATCTACAAAACAAAGGGAGGCCTAAGGGATGGCATTGCTTGAAGTTATGAATGTGGGCATCGCCTTTGGCGGTTTGCAGGCGGTAGCCCAGCTGGATATGAAACTGGAGCAGGGCAAGCTGTACGCCCTGATTGGCCCCAACGGCGCAGGCAAGACCACTGTGTTTAACCTGCTCACAGGTGTGTACCGCCCCACCGAGGGGGATATTATTCTGGATGGCAAAAGCATTACCGGCAAAACACCTGCCGCTATCAACCAGGCAGGCATTGCCCGTACCTTTCAGAACATCCGGCTGTTTCATCAGCTTACTGTGCTGGAAAATGTAAAAGTGGGCCTGCACAACCAGATCCGCTATCCCATGTGGACGGGCGTTTTCCGGCTGCCTGGTTTTCGGGAAAAAGAAGCGGAAATGGACTACCAGGCCCGCAAGCTGCTGAAAATTTTTGACCTGGAAGCGGAGGCAGACCTGCCGGCTTCCAGCTTGCCCTATGGTAAGCAGCGTAAGCTGGAGATTGCCCGTGCCCTGGCCACAAACCCCAAGCTGCTGCTTTTGGATGAACCTGCTGCTGGTATGAACCCCAGCGAGAGCGAGGAGCTTATGAACACCATCAAATTTGTACAGCAAAAATTTGGGGTGGCAATCCTGCTGATTGAGCATGACATGAACTTTGTAATGGGCATTTGTGAACACATCTTTGTTTTGGAATATGGCCGCATGATTGCCCAGGGCAACGGTGAGGCCATCCGCAACAATCCAAAGGTAATTGCAGCCTATCTGGGAGGAGATTGACCATGGGGGAAATGCTTCGGGTAACCGATTTAAATGTTTGTTACGGCTCTATCCATGCCATTAAGGATGTATCCTTTCATGTAAATGAAGGGGAAATCGTTACCTTGATTGGCGCCAATGGTGCAGGCAAAACCACCACCATGCACGCAATTTCCGGCCTGCTGAAGCCCAAAAGCGGAACTATCGATTTTATGGGCAATCGCATCAGCCAGATGGAAGCTCACAAAATCATCCAGTTGGGTCTGGCGCAGGTGCCGGAAGGCCGTCGAGTATTCAGCCAACTTTCGGTGCAGGAAAATCTGCTGATGGGAGCCTATACCCGCAAAGATGGCGCCACAGCCATTGCCGATGACATGGAGGAAATTTTTGAACGCCTGCCCCGGCTGAAAGAGCGCCGTAAGCAGCAGGCAGGCACCCTCTCTGGCGGTGAGCAGCAGATGCTGGCCATTGGCCGGGCCTTGATGTGCAAGCCCAAGATGCTGCTTCTGGATGAACCCTCGATGGGTCTTTCGCCCTTGTTGGTGAAAGAGATTTTTAAAATCATTCAGGATGTAAATAAGGCTGGCATGACAGTGCTGCTGGTGGAGCAAAACGCCAAAATGGCACTGGAAATTGCCAACCGGGCCTATGTGCTGGAAACCGGCACTGTAAAAATGGAAGGTCCGGCAGATGAGCTGGCCAACAACATTGAGGTGCGTAAGGCCTATTTGGGCTGCTAAACAAAAGCTCGCCTCCTGTCCAGTGCGGACAGGAGGCGAGCTTTTATTTGCGGGCAGTTAAAAAAGGATGGAACACTTTGCAGAACAAAACATAGAATGGGGTACCGCCAAAAAACATGGAGGTATCTCAAACAACAACGGGAGGTAATGTATTATGTCTATGCCCAGTATTTCTGTAAACGCACATCCGGTTTCCTTTCAGCAGGCTGTCATCGACCTGCTGGAAAGCATCGCTCTGGAAGAAACTGCCATGAGCCACATCCTGAACGCTGAGGGTGAAAAATTGCAGCGTGCCATCGCCATGGAATGCATTGACTTTTGTCAGCTCATGGAAGTGAACGAATCCGTGGCCAACATGGTGAATGTAATCGGCGGCCTGGAAAATATTCTGAAGGAAAAGCTGGAGTTTGTTTGCAACAATCTGTACTACCCCTGCTGCTCCGACAACATCCAGCGCTAATTAACCACAGGCAAACTCTCAAATACCACTAAAATAGGCCCGGCACACTGGCTCCTTACCTTGGGAGCGGGGCAAGTGTGCCGGGTTTTTATTTGGTTTTATAGAAATAATAAGGAAGGTTCTTGTAAGTTTTTTACAAGGAGAGTTTTTAAAGGTATGACTGTTTTATGAATAGTGAAAAAGGTATTATTATCGCTTGCAAGATGGAGTGCAATCGTATATGATTAATAAAACTTAAAGTTGTGTAAAATGTGTGTAGTTTACGGCACAAGGAAAGGAAACAACAGCGATATGTCAAAAGAACAAAATCATCGATGGAAACAGATGGTTGCTGGTGTGGCGGCGGCTGCAATTTTGGCAAACCCGTTTAGCGTAATTGCAAGAGGTTTGGACCTTTTGAATGACCAGACTCAGATAGAGATGGATCAGTCTGCAGAAGAATCCACCCTGTTGCTGGAGCAATCATCTGATAAGAGCGAAGAAATCCAAAAGCTGGAGGAGCTTAGTGGTGTAACCATTGAGCAGATGCAGCAGGATTTCCAAAACGCAGGCAAGGGAACGGATTCCCAGCAAGAAACGGACGATATGTCCATGGTGCAGTCCAGTGTTTATGTGGACGGCGTCTCTCTGTTGTCCGCAGAGGCACAGGCTGCGCCCTATGTGTTCTTGTCCAGCATTGATTGCGATCCGGAATCTACTGCATGGAGCGGACCCAACAAAATTGATTTAACGGGAATTAAAAAGGATACCAACCCCGGCGGCGGTGTTATTTCTCTGCTGGTAAACGGTAAGGCGCAAAAGTTTTTAAAGGGCGTAGGTGCCCATGCGCCCTCCAATCTGATTTATGATATTTCCCAGTATAGTGCACAGTATCCCATCTTGGATGCGTATGTGGGCGTTGATGCCGGCCGCAACGGCAATGGCTCGATTAAAATCATCGTCTATGGCTCCAACGATAAATCGGATTGGACTGTACTTCAGCAAACCGGTGTTCTCACCTCTGCCGATGAGGCAGTACACATCCGCCAGGATGTTTCCCAGTATACCTATATCAGACTGGTAGCTGATGAAAACGGCGGCAACGGCAATGACCATGCGGTATATGGCGACCTCCGTTTGATGACGGCGGAATACGACCCCGCTACCGAAGGTTACACCGGCGTAAAAACCCTGGAGGAGTACGACAAGGAGATTGCTCAGTACGGCATTGACGAAGCCTATGCGAACCACAAGAAATTGGTGCTGGAACGGGAGTTTGTAAACCGAATTGGTTACGATAACATCCAGGTTGCGGCAAAGTACATTGATGGTGTGGCGGATGCAATCGATTGGCTGAAAACCGATGAAAATGCCCTGCAGCTGTTCATTGAAGCAGGTGGCTATTACTGTGGTACAGGCTACAATGCCATTGTTGCATTGGGCCGGCTGTATCATGCCCATCAGGATGACATGAGCAACCTGACCTATAAAAAGATGCTGCTGGCAACAGCAGCTGCATACTCCAAAAACTTCAAGACCTTTTTGGTAAAGTTCAGCAGCACCGAAAATGCAGCTACCCCCAACTCCGACCCCGTGGTTAAGTACGAGCTCTTTAAGCAGTTGTACGATGACAACCGCTTTGTACGCAAGAGTGAGTTCGAAAACTACGAGATGGAATTGGTTCGTGCGGTTATGGATGCCCGCATGAACGATGATGAAATTTTGTGGCTGCGTGCTTACATCGACAAAAAATATCCTCCCGAAACCAGCCTGAATGACTGGCGCCGTTACAACGGCTATGGCTATACCCGATATGTGAACATCGGGTACAATGTACCCAAGTATTTTGCAGCAGAAAACCAGGCGGAATGGGATGCAAAGTACGACTTCTTGAGCTATGGCATTCCCTATGGTACCCCTAACCGGCTGCGTTTGTGGATGATGATCGATGCCGGTGCCATCTGCTGGGGCTTGGCAGGCCTAGGCCTGAATGTAAACGAGGTTCAGGGTATTGCAGCGTTTGGTACTTACCAGCCTGGTCACGAGGCTTATCTGCTGTACTCTAAGGACAGCAATGGAAAGGGCATTTGGTCTATTTCCGATAATGCGGGCGGCTGGCAAAGCTCTTTCACCAGCTGGTACTGGAATTCTGAGACTGCTTACAGAACCATCTTTGAATGGGGTGTAAAGTCGTATAACAACACCTATTCAAGCAACAATACAACCTATATGCTGCTGGCACAGGATGCCTTGAATGATTACAGCAACTACCTGAACTCCATGTTCTATTACCTGATTGCAAACAGTTATGCAAAGGGTAGCGATGAACACGAGCAGGCACTGGAAAAATCCTTGCAGTGTTACAGCAAAAACCTGGACTCTTTGTACGGCCTGTACCTTTCTTACAAGGAGGATTCCACCACTACGGATGCCCAGTGGCTGGAACTGGCAGATCGAGTTTCGGTAGAATATCGTTATTTCCCGGCACCCATGGTGGATTTGCTGAGCCTGATTCGCAATTGCATTCAAGATGATGTGACAAAAATCCAATTGGATATCAAAAAGGAAGAATCCTTGACTCTGGCCAGCAAGGCCACTGCGGCTGAAAGCCTTCAGAACAGTGCCTGCAAGAGCATTGCCAACTCCTTGCTGCAAAAGAATGATGGCGCATTTGCAACCTTCTCCTTTGATGGCGACCATGCGGGCACCATTCTGGTAAATGAAAAGTATGCCGAATCTATAATTCAGGTGCGTGTATCTCTGGATGGCGGAAACAACTGGGAAATCTTTGAAGATGGCAAAGATTATACCACTCAGCACCAGATTAAATTGACCAATGAGCAGATTAATCGCATTACCGCAGAGCAGGATATTTTGGTGGGCCTGATGGGTGTTTCCACCAATTACACCATTCCCATTGAGTCTGGTAAGAGCGTTGCTACCAATATTTACCTGAACGACAATGAAAACCTGCTGATTGGCGGCGATACTGCTAACCTGGAATACAGCCTGGATGAGGGCGTAACTTGGAACAACTACGAGAGCGGATTGAACAGCACCAATCGTTTTGCTGGTGATGTAGATGTACAGTTCCGCTACAAGAGCTACGGTTCCTATACAGCAGGTCCCGTGCAGACCTATCATTTCACACAAAACCCCGATACCGAAACAGCAACCTACATTCCCCTTAAGAATGTATCGCTGTATAAGTATTCCAGCTTCCAGGCCAGCGGAAACAATAATGTAGCAAACATTATTGACGGAAATTACAATACCCGTTGGCATACCACTTGGGACTGGGAGGATACCGAAAAGTATATTGCTGTGCAGCTGGATCAGGTACACTTTATCAGCACAATTAAGTATCTGTCCTATGATAGCAGCGGCCGTATGAAGAGCGGTAATGTATACACTAGCTTGGACGGTGAAACCTGGACCAAGGTTTATACATACGAAAACCTGCCCAACTCTGCCGAGTGGCAAACCTTAAATCTGGGTGGTTCCTACCCGGCACGCTATGTGAAAATTGACTCTACTCAAAGTCACTGGTTGCATGCGGGCCAGGCTGATAAGTATTTTTCTGGCAGAATGTTGGAGTTTTACGAGGATACCACCCAAAAGTATAAGGCCGATGTAACCATTACCTACGATGTTCCCGCAGACAAAACCACTGAGGGGCCAGTAGTGGCTGAGCTGGTATTGCCAGAAGGCTGCAAGCCAGTTGAAGGCACCGAAACCACCCACACTTTTGAAGACAATGGAACTTTTGTCTTCAAATATCTGGATGCAAACGGAGTCGAGCAGGAAATCACTGCTGAGGTTACCTGGATTGTGAAGCCTACAGCTACACCCACTGCGGCACCTACTGCAGCACCGACTGCGGAGCCCACTGTGGCACCTACTGCAGCACCGACTGCGGAGCCCACTGTGGTACCTACTGCAGCACCCACTGCAGCACCCACTGCGGTACCTACTGCAGCACCGACTGCGGAGCCTACTGTGGCACCTACTGCAGCACCCACTGCGGTACCTACTGCAACACCCACTGCGGTACCCACTGCAGCACCTACTGCAACACCTACTGCGGAGCCTAGTGCAAAGCCCACGGCAAAGCCTACTGCAAAGCCTACTGCAAAGCCTACCGCAAAGCCCACTGCACAGCCCAGCGCAGTGCCTACTGCAACTGCACAGCCCAGCGCAGCTCCACAGGCTACCAAGAAGCCTTCCAATGGAAAGGACTCTAACAGCCAAAAAAATCATACACGCTATGATGTGGAAGATGTTATTCAGCACGCCCAGAGTGATGAGAATACCTTGTCCTTTGATATGCAGGAGCGTCCCACAATTACCGCTAAGGTATTTGAAATGCTGAAAACCATGAAGCAGCAAGAGCTTAAGCTGCAGGGCGAAAGCTACGAGTGGACCTTTAAGAGCGAGGACATCGACGAGACGCAGGAACTTCCTGCTGATTTCGATGCACGAGTTACCATGCAGGTAAGCGATGCCGTAAAGAGCGAAATTGAGCAGGTTGCAGCTGCCGAAGAGTATGTGGCATTTGAAACTGCCTTTAGCGGCAAACTGCCCGGTAAGGCAACCTTGCAGATTCAGGTAGACAAGAAATTTGCCAACCAGACAATGGAGCTGTATTATCAGCCAGAAGGTGCAAAAGCCGAGGCCATCACAGAAGTGGTGGTAGGCGAGGATGGATGGGTTTCCATTCCGCTGGAACACTGCTCTGTATATTTCTTGATGGTTAAGAGCGATACCGGCCCTGTTCAGAACGAATTGACCGAAAGCACGGATTCCAGCATGGATTCTTCTTCTGAATCTGTTGCGGAATCTGCAACTGACAGCGTACAAATCGACAACAGCAATACCATGACTGAGATTGCTGTTTTGTGGATTGCAGGAATTGCCCTGGTTCTGCTTGTTGGAATTGGCGGATTTGTTATACTGAACAAAAAACGCAAATAATTAATAAAAAACACTCTCACAAGCATAGCTGCTTTGTGGGAGTGTTTTTTATTAACCAGTTTCGGGCTTTTTGGAATCATTATAAAGCAGCTCATTTGAAAAATAGTGCAGCGGAAGATCGCTTTATCTTTCTATAGCAACATTAGGATTAAAACAAGAGGAAGAGTGTAAATCAAAAACCAACATCAACGAATTTTGCTTTGTCGGGCAAGGGCGAGACAACTACAACCATAAAATAGAATATAAAGAAAGTCACCTGATGTTAAAATCAGGTGACTTTCTTATTCGGCGATTTTCGTTTTTTCGCAAGGAAAGGGGAAGCGTTGCAAATTTGTAAAATTCATTATTTTCATGAAAGAGAGAAAATTGTCAGGCAAAAGAACGATACAATAAATTGAAAGCAACTGTAATTTTATGCAGAGAAATAGCGTGAGAATGGTGCCTTTAAACTAAAGGCATGGTATAATACATTTTGGTATTATAGAAAGCAATTTGTTGCGTATTTAAACGCTTTTGAGAGGAGTATCAAATGAAGTTTCGTCAATTAGAGTATTTCATTGAGGTTGTAGATTGCGGCAGCATTAGTACAGCAGCAAAAAAGCTTTATATTTCACAACCCAGTTTGAGCCGCATTATTGGTGCACTGGAAAAAGAGATGGGTAAACCTTTGTTGCGGCGTTCTGCCCGTGGTGTTGAACCAACCCCTATGGGTAAGCAAATGTATTATTATGCCCATTCCATTAGAGATAAGCTGCTTATGCTGGAACGCCTGAAAGGTTTGGACGGTCAACGATTGGTTAGCCGTTTGCATATTACCATTGCGGGATTTTACCTGGAAGATGACATGATGCTTCGCTTTTACCGCCAGCTCGATTCCATCGATGCTGAGATACGCTTTTACGAAACCAATTTGGAAACCGCACTGGAACAAGTATCCAACCAGGAGTCAGAAATTGCCATAGTAGTAGTAAACGACCATCAAATGCCTGTATTTTCTAAAATTGCAGATGCAAAAGAGGTTCGCACCACGGTTCTGGCCCAAGGCCCAGTATGCCTGCATATCCACAAAAATCATCCTCTTGCAGGACAAACTGCAATTCAGTCCAAGGATATTGAGCAATACCCTAATCTGCATCTGCCCTTCGATTTTTTCTCGAATATGAACCTGGAGATGGTCGACTACAGAAAAAGTGCTGCGGGCAACCCACGCCGCACCATCACCGTAAACAACTACCACATTATTTTGCGGATGCTCCAGCACACCGGCGCCTATATGATTGGAAATATATGGAACATGAAGGAGCTAAGCCATTCCGATGTGCTTACAGTTCCCCTAGACAACATTAGCGCTAAGCAAAATTTAGTGTTGTTGCAGCGCAATCGAGAGGAGTTTTCTCAGCCTGCACGCCTGTTTTTAGAGCTGTTTTTGAAAGCCTATCAAATAACAGGGGTATGCATTTTTTAGCATATCATGATATGAAAAAACTGGTATTTTTCAAGTGCCTCTAAGTATGCTAGAATATAACTCGCAAGGGAAAACGAAGTTTCATAAATCTCGCTGTAGGAATACGCAATAAGAGGAGGCACACTGTTATGTTTATGAAAAAAACTACAATTCTGTCTTTGGCAACCGCTGTTGCCGTTGTAGCTACTTCTGCTGGTACCTACGCTGCTTGGGACACCCTGGAAGTATCTAAAGCGGCAAGCGTTACCTTTAGCAAGCCTGTAGAAGTAGCTCTGAACGAGCTGTCCTTTGAGACTACCGACACCTTGGGTTCTACCCGCATGGCAAGCGATACGATTACCATCACTGTTACAGATACGGACAGTCAAGCCAATACCTTAACCATTAAACCCGAAATTTCTGTTAGCGATAGCAGCGGCATCACAATTGATGATTTCACGATTGAATTGGTTGATAATACCGCAGATCATAATAGCGTAGCTCTGAAAGGCAGTGCAAGCACAGGATTTACGGACACTGATTTTAATCACAGTGGTGCAAATACCTATACCGTAAAAGTTATTCCCAAGGAAGGGTCTAAAAGCAAATTCAGCCAGAGCACGGCTGTAAGTGTTTCTTTGAAAGCAAGTCTCAGCTAAGTTGGATTAAATATTCCTATTTTCCCCTAAAAAACCAACTACCGTTTTTATCAGGTAGTTGGTTTTTTAAAATCCTACAACTTTTTCAAGGAGATAACAGCAGTATGGCACCTGTTTTAAAAAAGGCGAAAATTCTATGCAATATTCTATTCTATTTTTGCATAGTCCTATTGGCAATGTACATAGGGGTAAAGTTGTTCGTTCCGCAGGTTGCCAACTCTTTGCCCGGCCTGCAGTGCTATACAGTGCTTAGCCACAGTATGGAACCCCGTATCCCGGTGTATTCCTTGGTGGTTACCCGTCAGTTCGGTGCCCAGGAGAAGCTGAATCTTCAAGCCGGCGATATCATTACTTTTAAGGCCAATCGGTTTGGAGAGGATATTTTGATTACCCATAATTTTTATGGTACCGAGCAAAATCAGACGAACGAAACCATCTACCGCACCATTGCGGAGGGGGTGGACCACCCGGACGCTTACCAAACTACCCGGCGGCAGCTGGTTGGGCTTTACTTGTTCCATATTCCGTATTTGGGTAAAATTCTTTTGTTTCTCAAAAGCAAATTTGGTCTGATTTTATTAGGCGAAGAATGTATAATTTTGTTGCTGAATCAGCTTGTAAAAAGTATTTGGGAGGAAAAGGCAGAAAAAAACAAACAAAACCGCAACTAGTCTGATTGAATGCAGGCTTAAACTTTTATCCAAGATACCGAGCAAACATCTATGATGGAACGGTTACTAAAGTGTGCGGATAGAACAAAAGAGCCTCTGGGCAGGAGTGTGAGGTTTCGAGAAGAGAGAATAGCAACACCGCCCAGAGAGCGTATTGCCATAGGGGGGCTCTTTAAAGAATGGGCAGATAAAATTATAAAAAATGAGGGTTCTGATAACATCTTGAATGCTATCAGAACCCTCGTTTTGGTGCGGATGAAGGGACTTGAACCCCCACGGTATTGCTACCACTAGAACCTGAATCTAGCGCGTCTGCCAATTCCGCCACATCCGCATATTTGCTTGCCGCATATCTCAGCGACGATATTTATTCTATCATAACAAAAACCAAAAGTCAACAAATATTTTTTACAAAAAGAGGCTGTTGAAATACAAAAAACAGGTTGCATCGCCTTGGTGTTTGAGGGTTAATTTAGGAACAAAACCCCGGCAGCTGTAAAATTGCTTTACAGCATAGCCGGGGGATTTTGGAGTAAAACCACAAGGGCGTTTATTACATCTTTTTGCGCAGAATTGCAAAGTGGAAAAAGTTTGTGTAGTAGGAGAGGGAATACATTACCGGCTTTGCCAAACGGGAAAAACTTTGTTCATCCATCAGCAAAAGGGCCTCGTGGCTTGGCACCTTGAGGGTTTCCCGAATGTTGGCGTCGCCCAAAACCGCATTCACATGGGTGATTGTGCTTGTAATGGTAATGGAACAAAGCTCCTGCAATAAGTCAAAAATAGGGCGAGAAAAATCCAAAAATTCCAGATTGTGCCCTTCAAATAAATTGCGGGGCAGGTAGTCCACGGAATAAATCACCGGGATATGGTCGGCCAGAATTCGCTTGCG
This sequence comes from uncultured Allofournierella sp., assembly GCA_944382705.1. Lineage (GTDB taxonomy): Bacteria > Bacillota > Clostridia > Oscillospirales > Ruminococcaceae > Allofournierella. The sequence continues at coordinate 30,162 of CALWNE010000016.1, read as the reverse complement.
CACAACCAACACCGGATCACCGCATGGAATGCCCAAACGGTCGGCCAGGTGACTGTCTGCAAAAATTTGCTGCAAGGTAATGTGGTCTGCCTGGGGCTCATGCCCGGCAGCCCGAATCATGGTGCTGTATTCAAACTTCTGGTCCAAACGGTTGGGCAGCTGCACAGTGCGCCGGTTAATCACGGTGCCAATGCCACGCACTCGTTCCACATAGCCTTCCCGTTCCAGTTCCGCCAGAGCATCCCGAATAACGGTGCGGCTTACACCAAGGCGGGCTGCAAGCTCTACTTCGGCGGGCAAACGCTCGCTTTGCTGGTAAGGGCCGGTGCGCATTTCCTCCAGCAGCTGCAATGCAATCTGCTGGCTGATAACGGCACCGCCAATGGGGGTTGATTCGGCAGATTTGGTTTTTGCCATAGGGTTTTTTACCTCCTTGCCTGCGCCCCTGCCATGCTTGTGGGGGCAAAACATCATACTTATTCACCGCAGTGGGCCTTATGAGTATACCATAAATAAAAGGGCCAGAGCAACCGCAAAAGATACCCCGGCTGCATTTTAGGCAGCCGGGGTATCTTAGGGTATGTCAGAGCCAAGGCTCAGCAGGGCAAGGGCCCTACCGCAGGCCTATTACTGGTGCTTGCTCTGGATGTATTCGTGAATGGCCTTGGCGGCGTGCTTGCCGGCACCCATGGCCAGAATAACGGTAGCTGCACCTGTAACAGCGTCGCCACCGGCGTATACGCCCTCACGGCTGGTGAGGCCGTCGTCGCCATTGGTTACAATGCAGCCGTGACGGTTGGTTTCCAGGCCGGGAGTGGTGGAGCGAATCAGCGGGTTGGGGCTGGTACCAATGGACATAATCAGGGTGTCCACATCCAGCACAAAGTTGCTGTTTGCCTTCTCCACGGGGCGGCGGCGGCCGCTTTCGTCGGGCTCGCCCAGCTCCATCTCTACGCATTCCATGCCCTTTACGCAACCATTTTCATCGCCCAGAATCTGGATGGGATTGGTGAGCAGCTTAAAGATGATGCCTTCTTCCTCGGCGTGTTCCACTTCTTCCTTACGGGCAGGCAGCTCGTCCATGCCACGGCGGTACACGATGTATACATTCTCGGCACCCAGGCGCTTTGCGCTGCGGGCTGCGTCCATGGCAACATTGCCGCCGCCCACAACAGCCACGCTCTTGCTTTTTTGGATGGGAGTCTTGCTGCCGGGCTCGTAAGCCTTCATCAGGTTTACACGGGTCAGGTACTCGTTGGCAGAGTAAACGCCCTTCAGGCTTTCGCCAGGAATGCCCATAAAGCGGGGCAGACCTGCACCAGAAGCAATATAAACAGCATCAAAGCCGTAGTCGTTCATCAGCTCGTCGATGGTGAGCACCTTGCCAATTACCATGTTGGTTTCGATTTCCACGCCCATAGCCTGCAGGCCTTCAATTTCCTTTTGCACAATGGATTTGGGCAGACGGAATTCGGGGATGCCGTACACCAGCACGCCACCAGCCAGATGCAGTGCCTCGTACACAGTAACCTTGTAGCCCAGCTTGGCCAGGTCGCCAGCAGCGGTAAGGCCGCTGGGGCCGGCGCCAATCACAGCTACCTTGTGGCCATTGGGCTGGGGAACAGCGGGTGCAGTGGTATTGTGCTCACGATGCCAGTCGGCCACAAAGCGCTCCAAACGGCCAATGCCAACGCTTTCGCCCTTAATGCCGCGAACACATTTGCCCTCGCACTGGGTTTCCTGGGGGCAAACACGGCCGCACACAGCGGGCAGTGCGCTGGAAGCACTCAGCACCTGGTATGCGCCTTCAAAATCTTCTTGTGCTACCTTATCAATAAAGCTGGGGATGTCAATGCCAACGGGGCAGCCAGCCTGGCAGGGCTTGTTTTTGCAGCCAAGGCAGCGCTTGGCTTCGCTTACAGCCATTTCGGGAGTGTAGCCCAGGGCTACTTCTTCAAAGTTCTTGTTGCGGACATTAGGATCCTGGCTGGGCATGGGGCAGCGCTTGGGGTCCATATTATGCAGTGCCATGATAGGGTTCCTCCGATGATTTCTCAATTCAATTTTTTAGCAGAAAAGCATTCTGCGCTAAATGAGTGCTGCAAAGGCAGATTATTCTGCGGTTTTGTTCAGCAGGTTGCAGTGGTTATCGCGGGCATGGGTTTCGAAGGTTTTGTACATGGTGCCGCGCTGCATTGCTTCGTCAAAGTCCACCAAATGGCCGTCAAAGTCGGGGCCGTCTACACAGGCAAACTTGGTTTCGCCGCCCACCGTCAAACGGCAGCCACCGCACATGCCGGTGCCGTCAATCATGATGGGGTTCATGGAAACAACGGTTTTTACATTGTATTTTTTGGTGGTTAGAGAAACGAATTTCATCATGATCAGCGGACCAATAGCGATAACTTCGTCGTACTGCTCGCCAGCCTGGATGAGTTCCTCCAAAGGAGCGGTAACAACGCCCTTGCGGCCATGGCTGCCGTCGTCGGTCATCATAATCAGCTTGCTGGAGCAGGCCTGGAATTCGTCCTCCAGAATGACCAAATCCTTGTTGCGGAAGCCCACGATGCTATGTACTTCACAGCCCATTTCGTGGAGCTTTTTGGCAATGGGGTAGGCGATGGCGCAGCCTACGCCGCCACCCACAACGGCCACTTTCTTGAGGCCGTCCAGATGGCTTGCAACGCCCAGGGGGCCCACAAAGTCGTGGACAGACTGGCCCACAGCCAGTTGGTTCAGCTCCATGGTGCTTTCACCCACCACCTGGAAGATGATGGTTACAGTACCGGCTTCACGATCGTAATCTGCGACAGTAAGGGGGATGCGCTCAGAGTCCGCATTTGCGCGGACGATGATGAACTGGCCAGGCTGGGCTTTTTTAGCAACCAGCGGCGCTTCGATCACCAGTTTTGTTACAGTAGGGTTCAACTCTTTGCGTTCAACAATTTTAAACATGGTGCCTCGCTTCCTTCACTCTCATTTAATACAATACCACAACGAAGTAGTAGTTGTTTGTTACCGAATTAACACGGCGCTTCCTTATTATAGCGCTAAAAAGCCCCGGTGTAAATATACACCAGGGCAAACATTGAAAAATATTTAGCAAAAATACTGAAATCAAAAATCAATGGGCAGGTTGTAGTAGCAAGCCTTGAGAAGTTTTTCCATTTCTTCCTGGCTGGGCTGGCGGGGGTTGGAGCCGGTGCAGGCGTCGCCAATGGCCAGTTCGGCAACCTGGGGCAGCTTTTCCAGGAACTCCTTCTCATCGATGATGCCGCCTTCGTAGTCCTTAATACAGGTGGGGATGTTCAGAGCGGCGTTCATCTTGTTAATCTCAGCAACCAGAGCATCCACCAGCTCCTGGGTGGTGTTGCCGGTCAGGCCAATAAACCGGGCAATGTCGGCATAACGCTGGGCAGCGCTTTCCACCTTGCTGTTGTACTGGATTACCTTGGGCAGGTACATGGCGTTTGCACAGCCGTGTACGATATGGCCGCCGCTGAAGGCAGCACCGGTTTTGTGAGCCATGCTGTGAACGATACCCAGCAGAGCGTTGGAGAAGGCCATGCCAGCCAGGCACTGTGCATTGTGCATCCGGTCACGGGCATCCATGTCGCCGTTGTAGCTGGCCACCAGGTCGTTGTGAATCATCTTGATGGCGTGCAGAGCCAGGGGATCGGTGTAATCGCAGTTGCAGGTGGATACATAAGCCTCCACAGCGTGGGTCATGGCGTCCATGCCGGTGTGAGCGGTAAGCTTAGCGGGCATTTTTTCGGCCAGCTCAGGGTCCACAATGGCCACATCGGGGGTGATGTTAAAGTCGGCCAGAGGGTACTTGATGCCCTTGGCATAATCGGTGATAACGCTGAAAGCAGTTACCTCAGTGGCGGTGCCGGAGGTGGAAGGAATGGCGCAGAAACGGGCCTTCTGGCGCAGTTTGGGGAAGTTGAAGGGGATGCAAAGCTCCTCGAAGGTTACATTGGGGTATTCGTAGAAAGCCCACATGGCTTTGGCAGCATCAATGGGGGAGCCGCCGCCCATGGCAACAATCCAGTCAGGCTGGAATTCGGTCATGGCTGCTGCGCCCTTCATCACAGTTTCCACAGAGGGGTCCGGCTCAACATTTTCAAACAGCTGAACCTCCATGCCGCCTTCCTTCAGGGCGTTCACGGCCCGATCCAGAAAGCCAAAGCGCTTCATGCTGCCGCCGCCTACTACGACGAAAGCTTTTTTGCCGCCCAGGTTCTTTAGCTCCTCCAGAGAGCCTTTGCCATGGTACAAATCACGGGGAAGAGTAAAACGAGCCATTGTTCATTACCTCCAAAGTTTTCTATGCATTTTGCAAGTTGATACTGCACACAGTCAAGAACTACCGTCCTATGCGTTAAAATCTTAACACGGACTGGGTTAAGGAAAGCCGCAACTCTGCGGCGGATAGTCGTTATTTTCTTGACGCATTCATCTTACCATTGTTTTTGCCTTAATTGTAATATAAAATGGAAATGAATCCATATCAAATTTGATATAATAAGGACAAAAAATTAGTCAAAAGAGAAAGATACTTGAAAAAGTATGACTTTTGACTGTTCAAAATGTTTAAAAAGTACGACTTATTTAAAAGGGAGAAAATGGAATGAATCTGCAACAGATGCGGTGCGTGCTGGAGGTAAGCAGAGTGGGAAGTGTGACCCGTGCCGCACAAAATTTATACATTAGCCAGCCAAATTTAAGCCGAACCATCAAGGAGCTGGAAAAGGAATTGGGGGTGCCTCTCTTTCGCAGAGGGGCTCAGGGGATGGAGCCCACCGTGCAGGCCGCACAGTTTTTGCGGTATGCCCAGAGCATCATTCAACAAATGGACGAGCTGGAAAGCATCTATCAGCACCAGGAGGAAGGGCTGCGCCTGTCCATCGTAGGGCCTCACAGCGGATACATTACCAGGGGGCTGGCAGCTTTTTTAAATCGGCAGAATCAGCACACGGCCCTGGAAGTGCAGTATCACGAGATGGAAGCCAGCGATGCAATGGATGCAGTGAGCCGGGGGCAGGTGCAGCTGGCCATTCTCCGGTACCAATGTATTTACGATGAGCATTTTAAGGAGCTGTTTGCTAAAGCAGGCCTTGCCAGCCGTACCCTGATGCAGTTTCGGCCCTGTGTGCTCATGGCTTCGCCCCATCCTCTGGAACAATACAAGAGCCTGCGTTACCAGCAGCTGCGCAGCTACACCCATGTGCTGCGCGGGGAAACTCAGGTACCCGGCGAAACTGCCCGGTCTGCCCTTGCGCCACAGCAAGGGGGAGGGCGTATTCATGTATATGACCGGGCCAGTATGTATGAGGTGCTGCGAGGGGTGCGGGGCAGTTATGCCTGGTCCAATCCACTGCCGGAAGCAGAATGCAAACGCCATGGGTTGATTCAGCGCAGCTGCCCGGATGCAGGCATGAACCGGGATGTGGTGTTGTGGCAGGCAAAACACGGCCTGGGCCTTGCCGCACGGGACTGCCTGGTGGCCTTGCAGGAGGCAGCCTATCGGCAGGGAATGGTGACGGGTTTTTATCAGTCGCCAACAGTGCCGGAATCCGCTGAGGCAGAGCCGGCTTCGGAGGTGGAAGCAATGGAAGAAGCCCCGGCGGATTCTTCCGTTGTGCCTTCTACAATTTGAGGGCCGCTTACAAATTCGCCATACACAAAGTAACGCTCATAGGTGCGGCTTAGGGTACCAAAGGGATAGCAGGTGTACAAAATCAGGTTTTCTTCGGGGGCTTCCAGGTCGTAGGCGGTGGTATCGTCCTCCCGGGCTACCTTCATGTCCACCACTTTATAGTGGTATTCGCCATAGTAGGTTTCGATTACAATGTCGTCGCCCAGTTCCACCGATTCCAGATCCCGAAAATGGGCATTGGTGTGGGCACAGGCCAGGATGGTGCCGCCCTGACCAGGCATATAAGCGCCAGCATAGGTGCCGGCACCTTTTTTTAGGATTGCATTGGTATCATCCCAGTAAATGGTGCAGTCCACCTGGGTTCCGGGGATATAAATGCGGCCCAGTTCGTCTCCGCTCTGGGGATAGCCGCCCTTTGTATTGATGTCAACGGTGGGTTCCGGTGTGGGGGCGGGAGTAGCGGTAGGGATTGGGGTAGGTGTGGGGTCTGGCTGTGAATCAGCGGGCTTGCCGCAGCCTGCCAGAACCGCTGCGCACAAGACGGCAGAAAGAATACAGTATACAATACGCACGAAAAAACCTCGTTTCTTGTTCTTGGTTTGGTGTTGGCTGTGACTGGGCAGCTGCCCCTGGCCACAGCAAGAATAAACAAAGCCAGTATAGCAAAAAAGAGCCATAGGGTAAAGAGAAGCTGGCAAAAGGGGGGTGAAATGAGCGCAATTAAGAGATGGGCTGGATTTGAGGGGAAGATGTTTGGTTAAAAAGAACAGGGCCTTTGGTTTTACAAAGGCCCTGTTCTTTTATGGATGGAGAGAAACAGTTAAGCAATCAATTTTCTTTTTCGGCAAACAGAGTGGGCAGCATTTTGTAAAGTGCCAATGCAACCAGGCAGGTAAGCAGTGCTTCCGGCAGCATATAGGTGGCATTGTAAACGGCGCTGTACAGCCAGCACAGGGCATTTTCGCCCATGGTGGCAATCTGTGCGCCCCAACCGAACTCGGTCATCCACTCAAAGGCATAGTCGTAGTCCTTCCATACCACATAGCCGGACAGAAAGCTGCACAGATAACGCAGCAGGCAAACTGCCAGCGAGCCAACGAACACACCCAACCCACGGTTTTTGAAGGGCTTTGCAATTACCCCAGACAGGCCCAGCACGGTAAAGCCCAGAACAAAATCCAACAGAATGCAGCCAATAACGGCGCCCAGGCTTTGGCAATAGGTCAAATCACTGATGCCCTGAATCAGCTGAATAATGCTGAACACAAAGGCAGAAAGAAGTGCCCACCTGGGGGAATGACGGAATCCAATCAGAAGAATGGGCAGCATGCTCACCAGGGTGATGGAACCGCCATGGGGTAGCTTAAAAATAGGGATGTAGCACAGGACGGTGGCGAGAGCAACCAGGAGGGCACAATCCACCAGAGCGAGGGTTTTTGTGGTTTGAACAGACATTTTTGGTACCAGCCTTTCTTTTTAGCCCTTTGGGCTGAATGATGCGGCCATAAAAACACACCCAGGCAACACAAAACGCCCCTGTTTTTGCAGATGCAAAACACAGGGGCGCACTGAATACACCAAATTCCTCAAACTTCCTACGCCGGCATTACCCGGATCAGGTTCAAGGTGACATAGAGCTGCAGTTTGCCCTAATCTCAGCCGAAGATGCCCTTCAGCGCCCCTGTTTTTATGTCCGTAGCAAGTATACCACGGCGGCAAAAAATGTCAAGTTTTTTGTTTAAAAGGATTTTAAGACACAACAGCCTTTTTGCCGGTTTTGCAGATGTCCTTCAGGCAGCAGACAGCGCAGTTTGCCTTACGGGCATCGCACACGGCCCGGCCGTGGAGCACAAACCGATGGCACAGGTCGTTGCCTTCCTCCGGGGGAATGATTTTCCACAAGGCCATTTCCACCCGCTTGGGGTCCTTCAAGTCCTTCACAAGTCCAATGCGGTTGCACAGCCGGATGCAGTGGGTGTCGGTAACAATGGCAGGCTTGCCGAATACATCCCCCATAATCAGGTTGGCACTTTTGCGGCCTACGCCCGGCAGGCTGAGCACTGCGTCGAAATCATCCGGCACCTGACAGTCGAATTCGTCCCGCAGGCGGCGCATACACAGGCTGATGTCCCGTGCTTTGGAGCGTCCCAGACCGCAGGGCTTGACGATGGCCTCAATTTCCTCCGGCTCGGCGGCGGCCAGGGCCTCCACCGAAGGGTATTTGGCAAACAGTTCCTTGCACACCACATTCACCCGTGCGTCCGTGCACTGGGCGGCCAGCCGTACCTCCACCAAAAGCTGCCAGGCATGGTCGTAGTCCAGCGTGCATTCTGCTATGGGGTACTCCTGTTTCAGCCGCTGGATAACCTCCAGGGCAAGGGCTTTGGTTGTCATAGATTCAAGCGTTCCTTTCCAAAAATCAGTTTATAATGAGGTTATTGTATCACAAAGCCGGGGTAAGCGTCGAGCCGTTGGCAGGCGGCTTGTGTTAGTTTGTGCCGGCATGGGGCGGCTGGCCGCTGGATTGCCGCACCACCAGTTTTGCGTGCAGCAGCAAGCTGCTGATGGGCACATCGGCCAAAAGACTGGAAAGAGCATAAAAGGCGCTTTTACCCAGCTGGGTGCGGTCCTGTCGGATGGTGGTAAGGGGCGGAAAGGTATAGGCACACAGGGGCAGGTCATCAAACCCCACAATGCTAATGTCCTGTGGGATGCGCAGCCCCAGTTCCTGGCAATGAATCATGACGGTGTGGGCCAGCAAATCGTGGCTGCAAACAATGGCCGTCACCTTTTGCGCCAGCAAGGCGGGCAGATACTTTTGCAGGCATTGGGAGGTGAAGTAGTCGCTGCCGGCAAAGCATGGTTCGGCAGGAAGGTTGTTTTTGCGCAGGGCTTGAAAGAAGGCGCTGTAACGAGCTTCGTTCATGTAGGAACCCAGCTCGCCGCTCAGGTAGCCAATGCGCTGGTGCCCCAGCTCCTTCAGGTGGGCAATGGCCAGGTCCATGCCCTCGTTGTTGTCTACCCCCACATAGGAGGTGGTGGGGTTGCCTCTTACATAGTTGTCCAGAAGAACCGCAGGGGTTCGGCTGGTTTCCATCTGCTGCAGCCATACATCCGAAAGGGAAAGCCCCAGGAAAAACGCCCCCACATAATTGTTTTGCAGCATATATTCATCGTAAGAAATGCTGGTTTGCATCTGTTCATTCAGTTCCACAACGCAAACCACAAAGCCGGCGGGCTCGGCTGCCTTGCGAAAGCCCGTTACAATGTCATAGCCAAAATCGGTTGGCTTGGCAAAGGCCATGTTTTCGATGAACAAGCAAAGCTGCTTGGCCCCTTTTTTGCGCATTGAGCGGGAATATCCCAGTTCTACGGCTGTTTCCAAAACAGCCTTTCGCAATGTTTCGCTCACATCGGGGGCGCCGTTCAATGCCTTGGAAACAGTGCCCTTGGAAATATGAAGCTTTTTCGCAATGTCCTCAATTTTGGTCATGGGCGCCTCCTGGATTCTTGCAAAAACTCCTGTTTGCAAGAGAATGATGTTTTATCATTATAGCGGCTTTTACAAGGAAAAGCAAACCCTAAGCTCTGTTTTTGCTTTTAAATAAGGAATTTAAAGAGAAGCTGGAAAGGAAATTGGCAGAGGTAACGAAAATATCCCCTGGGCCTTGTATATAACCATGAAAATACAGCAATTGCCCTAAACCCATTGACCGAATAAGCGAGGGGGAGTATAGTGGAAGTAACGAAAAATTACGAAACTTTGCAAGGCGCGCCGGGGAAATACAGCACATTCCGCCGGCAGACCGCTTGCGGAAATACAGAAATGAGGGAGTTTTTATGGAACAGAAATTGCAGCATATCTTGAAAGAACAGTACGGTGTGGATTTGGCCACCGCCACCAGCCAGCAGGTGTATACAGCACTCATGCTGTTTACCAAAGAGCAGATGGAAGCCATGCCCCGCAACGAGGGCAAGCGTAAGCTGTACTATGTATCCGCAGAGTTTTTGGTGGGCAAGCTGCTGAGCAACAACCTGATTAACCTGGGATTGTTTGACCAGGCCAGGGAACTGCTGGCAAAGCATGGCCATGAGCTTACCGCCATTGAGGAAGCGGAAAAGGAGCCCTCTCTGGGCAATGGCGGCCTGGGCCGTCTGGCTGCCTGCTTTTTGGATTCCATTGCAAGCCTGAACCTGTATGGCGATGGTGCCGGCCTGAACTACCATGATGGCTTGTTCTATCAGAAACTGGTGGATAACAAGCAGAAGGAGGAGAAAAACCCCTGGATTACGCCCCAGAGCTGGCTCACGGATACCGGTGTGCGGTTTACCATTCCCTTTGGTGGGTTCTCCCTTACCTCCATGCTGTACACCATCGGTGTGCCGGGCTACAATGGCCGCCGCAACAACCTGAATCTGTTCGATGTGGAAACAGTGGATGAGTCCATCATTGGCGAGGGAATCAGCTTTGACAAAACCGATATTGCCCGCAACCTTACCCTGTTCCTCTACCCGGACGACAGCGACGAGGCAGGCCGCCTGCTGCGTGTGTACCAGCAGTACTTCCTGGTGAGCAGCACCGCCCAGCTGATTTTGAAGGAAACTCTGGAGCGGGGCGGCAGCCTGCACAACCTCCACGAGTATGTGGCGGTGCAAATCAACGACACCCACCCCACCATGATTATCCCGGAGCTGATTCGTTTGCTTACTGCCCAGGGCCTGACCATGGACGAAGCCGTTCGGGAGGTTACCCTTACCTGTGCTTACACCAACCATACCATTTTGGCCGAGGCGCTGGAAAAGTGGCCCATGGACTTTATGCGCAAGGCAGTACCTCAGCTGGTGCCCATCATTGAAGAACTGGATAAGCGGGCCAAAGACGTAAGCGCAGACCCCCGTGTAGCCATTCTGGACGATCAGGACCGGGTGCATATGGCTCATATCGACATTCACTATGGTTACAGCGTCAACGGTGTAGCTGCCCTGCACACCCAGATTTTGCAGGAGTCCGAGCTGAAGCCCTTCTATGAGCTGTACCCGGAAAAATTCAACAACAAAACCAATGGCATTACCTTCCGCCGCTGGCTGCTCCACTGCAATCAGCCCCTGACCGCCTATCTGGAGCAGCTGATTGGGCCGGAGTTCAAGCAGGATGCTACCCAGCTGGAAAAACTGCTGGCTCATAAGGATGATGAAACCGTTCTGCGTCAGCTGCGGGCCATCAAAACCCAGAATAAGCAGCAGCTGGCAGACTTTTTGCAGGCTACCCAGGGCGTTACTCTGGACACCCGGTCCATCTTTGACATCCAGATTAAGCGTCTGCATGAGTATAAGCGCCAGCAGATGAATGCGCTGTACGCCATCTACAAATATCTGGACATTAAGCAGGGAAATATTCCTGCCCGGCCCATCACCATGATTTTTGGCGCCAAGGCAGCCCCTGCCTACATCATTGCCAAGGATATCATCCATCTGATTCTCTGCCTGTCCCAGCTGATTGCAAAGGATCCTCAGGTAAGCCCTCATCTGAAGGTAGTCATGGTGGAAAACTACAATGTTACCAAGGCAGAAAAGCTGATTCCTGCCTGCGATATTTCCGAGCAGATCAGCCTGGCTTCTAAGGAGGCTTCCGGCACCGGCAACATGAAGCTTATGCTCAACGGCGCCCTCACCCTGGGCACTCAGGACGGTGCCAATGTGGAAATTGGCCAGCTGGTGGGCGAGGAAAATATCTATACCTTCGGCAAGAGCTCAGAGGAGGTTATCCGCCTGTATGAGGAACACGCCTACAATGCAGCTGCACTCTACGATGGTGATGAAGAAATTGCCCGGCTGGTGGACTTTATCATCAGCAAGGAGATGATTCGCCTGGGCGATGCAGAATGCCTTTGCCGTTTGTACAAGGAACTGGTGGGCAAGGACTGGTTCATGACCCTGCTGGATGTGAAGGAATACATCCAGGTGAAGGAGCGCATGCTGGCCGACTACGAAAACGAACTGGAGTGGAGCCGCAAAACGCTGGTAAACATCGCCAAGGCGGGCTTCTTCTCCTCCGACCGCACCATTGCGGAATACAACCAGGATATCTGGCATCTGTGAGGAACACAGCATGAAGGAAACAGGGATTTTGTTGGCGGTTTCCTCTCTCCCATCCCGGTCCGGGGTGGGGGAGATGGGCCAAACCGCACGCCAGTGGATTGACCTGCTGGCACAGTCGGGGGCAACCATCTGGCAGATTCTGCCCCTTAATCCCACCGGCTATGGCAACTCCCCCTACCAGCCTTATTCCTCCTGTGCAGGCGATGAGCTTTATCTGAGCCTGGAGGAGCTGGCAGCCCAGGGCCTGCTGCAGCAAGTCCCCAGCTTTGAAGCAGCCCCGGCCAATCGGGTGGATTACGATGCCGTGCGTGCCTGGAAAGAGCCGCTGCTGCGCAGTGCCTTCGGGGCATTTGAACCCACCCAGGAATACTGGCAGTTTGCTCAGCAAAACTGGGTGCGTGATTATGGGATGTTCCGGGCTTTTAAAAAAGCCAACGAAAACCGCTGCTGGCTGGAATGGCCGGTCTGGCAGCGGGATTGGCCCCAAACCCGGCAGGGAGATATGGCTCCCTTTGAGCAGGAGATAAACTACCACATCTTTTTGCAGTACCAGTTCTGGAACCAGTGGCAGGCTTTGCGCAGCTATGCCCACCAAAAGGGCGTGCGCATTATGGGAGATGTGCCCTTTTATGTGGGCATAGACTCGGTGGATGTATGGGCCGGACGGGAAAACTTTTTGCTGGATAAGGACGGCCGCCCCACCTTTGTGGCAGGCGTACCGCCGGACTATTTCAGTGCCACCGGCCAGCGCTGGGGCAATCCCATTTACGACTGGGATAAAATGCAGCAGGATGGCTTTGCCTTCTGGGTGGAACGCATTGGCTATAGCCAGAAGCTGTTCGACATCATCCGGATTGACCACTTCCGAGCATTTGATACCTACTGGAAAATCCCCTCCAGCTGCCCCACCGCCATGGAAGGGGAGTGGATTGAGGCACCCGGCTACCAGGTGCTGGATGCTTTGTATGCAAACATCCCCGGCCTGGAACTGGTAGCAGAAGATTTGGGTCAGCTGCGCCAGCAGGTACTGGACTTACGGGACCACTACCATTTGAAGGGCATGAAGATACTGGAATTTGTGCTGGACACCAGCGGTAAGTTTGTGCGGGATACCGGCAGCCAGAAGGAATGCCAGATTCACTACACCGGTACACACGATAACGCTACTTTGGTGGAATGGTACCAGAGCCTTACCACAGCAAAACGGCGCAAATTGCGCCGCTGGCTCAAACGCCAGGGCTTTGGCACCGGCTCGGTGGTGCATCGGTTGAATGCATGTGTTCTGGCCAGCCCGGCGGACTGGACGATTTTGCCCTTGCAGGATATAATGGAATTGCCGGCCAGTGCCCGCATGAATACCCCCGGCACAGTGGGCTCCCCCAACTGGGAATGGAGATTGCAGGATTTGCAGCCGGCGGCATCCGCTTTAAAAAAGCTGGCTGCTGGAATTGCGGCAAGAAGAAATTAAAAGGAGATTGGGTAGATGGGCTGCTTGGGAAATATTCTCTGGTTTGTGTTTGGTGGGTTCTGGCAGGGCCTTTGCTGGACTTTGGCAGGGCTGCTCTGGTGCCTGACCATTGTAGGAATTCCCATTGGGCTGCAATGTTTCAAACTGGCCTCGCTGGCGTTTTTTCCCTTTGGTAAGGAAATTTACTATGGGGGCGGCGCTTTTTCCTGGGTAGCAAACCTGCTTTGGATGATATTCAGCGGCATCCCGCTGGCTTTGGCTGCTTTGTTCAATGGGCTGTTCCTTTGCTGCACCCTTGTGGGAATTCCCTTTGGACTGCAATGCTTTAAACTGGCGAAGCTGGCCCTGTGTCCCTTTGGCGCAGTTGTTGTGGAAACCCAATAAAACTGCGCCAAATGCCCAGGATGGCACTCCTTGCAGATTGTCAGGAACCCATAACAAAACAGCAATCCAAGACGCACAGCACCCTGAGAAGAGATAATAGATAGAGTACCCCCTGATGCAGGAACATAGCACTGCATCAGGGGGTACTCTGTCTGTTATCCATTTTTACTGGATTGGTTCAGTTGTTGTTCTGCAAACACAGGGGCTCTTTATGGCAGCAAATGAAAGGGTGTATGGCTGTAAAATAGTCCTTCAAAATGCTTGCTAATATAGCAGGGAATGGCTGCATTCTTGGGCTCGTCGCACAAAACAATTCGGCATGCTCTGCCGGCCGGAATGATGCGGTGCTGCCCTAACCAAAAGTGTGATATAATTTTTTGAAAAAATTTCAAATTTGATTTAGTAACTGCCTTTAAAACCGTAGTATACAGGTGAGACTAAAAAGGAGGCCATGAGATGGTGGATGATAAAACAATTATAGAACTGTTTTTTCAGCGCAACCAGCAGGGCATACGGGAGCTGGATCATAAATACGGAAAAATCTGTCATAACCTGTCGTACAACATTTTGAACAGCAGCCGGGATGCGGAGGAATGTGTCAATGACGCTTACTTAGGCGCATGGGATGCCATTCCCCCGGTATATCCTAATCCGCTATTGCCTTACATCTTAAAAATTGTTCGGAATATTTCACTGAAAAGTTATTACAAAAAGGGCGCAGCAAAACGAAACAGCGCCTATACCATTGCTATGGAGGAAATTGAAGCCTGCCTTGCAGACCCAAAAACGGTGGAAGGGGAAATAGAAGCCAAAGAGTTGGCCCGTATCATTGAGGGATTTTTGGATACACTCACCCCAAAGGAACGCATTATTTTTATGCGTCGGTATGGGTACATAGATACCTATGCGGACATAGGCAGGCACCTGGGAATATCTGAAAAAATGTATCCGTCAGGCTCAGTCTGATTCGTAAAAAAATGAAGCGCTATTTAAGGGCAAAAGAGGTGTTGGGATGAACGCAGCAAAATTTTTTGAAGCCATGAATGAAGTTCATGATGACTATTACCAAGAAGCCTCAAAACATCTGGAAAAAAACCATAGATGGACCAAGTGGGCAGCTATGGCAGCTTGCTTACTGTTTGTCCTTACAATGTCTGCTCCGGTATGGGCGGCAGCAGCTTTTGATCCAACTTACAATCTGCTCTACAGAGTAGCGCCGGCAATTGCTCAAAAGTTAAGGCCGGTTAGGATGTCTTGCAATGATAAAGGGATTAAGTTTGAGGTAATTTCGGCTTATGTGGAGGGAAGTGAAGCAAAGATTTTTGTTTCCGTACAGGATTTTGAAGAAGATAGAATTGATGAAACCATAGACTTGTTTGATAGCTACAGCATCAATACACCGTTTGATTGCAATAGTTCGTGCGAAGCCATCGGTTACGATGCCAAAACAAAAACGGCCACTTTCCTTATTTCCATATCACAATGGGATAGCCAAGATATTATAGGCGAAAAAATTACCTTTTCTGTTGTAGAAATATTAAGCAATAAACGGCAGTATGACGCAGCATTACCTGATTTGGATACAAGCAAAATTAGTGACGCTGAAACAATGATTCCAACCGGTATTTTTGGTGGTGCCGGGGTAAACTACCGTGAAGTGAGGGATAATTTTCGTGCACTGAAAACAACAGGCGTTCTTTGTTCGCCCATAGATGGAGTGGATATCATGGGGATAGGATATGTAGACGGCAAACTGCATATCCAAGTCAAATACGAAAAACCAGGCAGTCAGGGCTATATCTACCTTAAAAACAACCAGGGCGAGGAAATTCATTGCATCGCAAATGTGGGCTTTTCCACCGACAATGCGCACCAAGACCGATATGAGGAATATGTGTTCAATTTATCGGATGTGGATTTACAGGAATGTGAAGTGTATGGATGGTTTGTTACATATAGCTCGCGCATTACGGGAAATTGGAGCCTTACCTTCCCGCTGGAAGGCATAACTCGGTAAATTTGCACGGTTCAAGATACAGATGAAAGCAGCCATTTTCCACCGAGAAAATGGCTGCTTTTTGCTGTTTGAAAAGGACTAGAAGGTTGCTTGTAGCTTTTGCCGGGGTGAGAGACAGGCTTTTTAAAAAACAGCTTACAGCAGAGGATTGCTTTGGCAAATATCCTGATTTTATAAATGCAATGGGCAATCGGCGGGCAAGGTTGAATTTTTGTTTGGTTCGGTGATAGAGTGTAGTATAATAAAGCTGCCGATAAATGCAATTTTGATGGAGAAGGCTAAAATGAGTGTATACTTTTATGGATGTGTGACCATGGACGGCTACCTTGCGGACAAGTCACATAATTTGGATTGGCTGTATCAGACAGGTACTATTGAAGAAACAGGGTATGATAGTTTTTATAAAACGATGGACATTACCATTATGGGCAAACGAACCTTTGCAGAGATAGAAAAAGCAGATAATGCAGCACCAATCTATCCAAGCACCAAAAACTATGTTTTCACACATTCTGATACGCTATCCCGCAAAGAATTCAGCCCAATTAAAGGGGATGTTGCAGAGTTTGTAAAAAAGATTGATACAAGCAAAAATATTTGGGTCATTGGTGGAAATACCATTTTATCTCCGTTGTTGGACCATAATCTGGTTGACCATATCATCCTGCAGATTGCGCCAGTGCTGTTGGGGCAAGGGATTCCTTTGTTCTCACAGAAAGAAGCCCTCAAGAGGTTTTATTTAAAAGAGGTAAACAAGTATGGACAGTTTGCAGAGCTTGTTTACACAAAAAACCAGGAATGCCCCATGGAATACCCCCCTGGCTTAGCAAGTAAAGATTTATAAAGAACGATATTTTTTTCAAAAGCTCTTATGGCGTTCTGGCTGAATTGACACCGCAGCATTCCTGCTGTGCTATCACAAACATAGTAAATGGATGATTTACCCTTGCTTCATAGCGTATGCGAAAGGAGGCAGCATTGGATGTCGGAAATCGTGATGGTAATAGACGATGAAAGAGAAATTGCAGATTTAATCGAGGTGTATTTAAAAAACGAAAACTACCAGGTACTAAAATATTATTCGCCCCAAGCTGCTTTGGCAGGTATGGGGGAATTTGAACCAGACTGTGCCATATTGGATGTGATGATGCCCGAAATGAGCGGATTTACGCTCTGCCAAAAAATTCGGGAAAACTATAACTTTCCCATCATTATGCTAACCGCAAAAGAGCAAGAAACGGATAAGCTCACCGGCCTGACTTTAGGGGCGGATGACTATCTTACCAAACCGTTCCGTCCATTGGAACTGCTGGCCAGGGTAAAGGCACAAATCAGACGCTACAAGCGCTATAATCTGCCAGCGGCCGAACAGACAGAGCAGGGCATTCTTTCGCACGCAGGCATTTTGATGAATACCAAAACACACGAATGCTATGTGAATGAACAAGCGGTTGTTTTAACACCTACGGAGTTTTCTATTTTGCAGATTCTTTTAGAAAATACCGGCAATGTAATCAGTGCGGAAGAACTGTTTCATAAAATCTGGAGGGATGAGTATTACAGCAAAAGAAATAATACCATTACTGTCCACATCCGCCATCTGCGAGAAAAACTAAAGGATTCGGCAGAACGTCCGAAATACATTAAAACAATTTGGGGAGTAGGATATAAAATTGAAAAATAAAAATACTTGCGACTATACTCGAATGCAGGTAAAGGCATTTTTGCAATTGTGTGCAGTGGCCGCCTATGTGGCCTTGGCGTTTGGGGTTGTTTTTGTGCTTCGGGACTGCGGTGTAGGCGCAAATCCATTGCTCTATTTTGGAACCATGCTGGTTTTGTTCTTATTGCTGCTGGTGCTTATGGTTGTTTTTTCCCAGAGCTATGTAAAAATGTTTCAGGAAATCGATGGGCAGCTGGAGGCTCTTTTGTCCGGCGGGTCCCAGGGGCAGCTGCCCCAAGGGCTGGCTTGTACCGAGCAAAAAATCCGAGAGCTGAATGAAGCAATGCAAAAACGAATCTTCCGAGAGCAGCTTGCAGAACAGCAGAAAAACGATCTTGTGATGTATCTGGCCCACGACATCCGCACGCCCCTTACCTCGATTATCGGCTATCTCAGCCTTCTTGACGAAGCACAGGATATGCCAAAAGCGCAGCGGGAAAAATATACACACATCACGCTGGAAAAAGCATACAAGCTGGAAAAAATGATCAACGAGTTCTTCGAAATTGCAAGGTATAGCTTACAGGAAATTCAGCTCAACAAGGAGGAAGTGGATCTTTGTTATATGCTGGTACAACTGACGGATGAGCTGCTGCCGGTGCTTGCCCAAAATGGAAACACCTCAGAAATTCAGATGGAACGAGAAGATCTTTTTGTTTATGCCGACCGGGAAAAGCTGGCGAGGATATTTAGCAATTTATTGAAGAATGCCGCAGCGTATAGTTATCCCCATACAAAAATTGTAATCTCTGCAAAAGAATGCGGCGAAACGGTGGAGATTGCATTCTGCAATCATGGCAAAACAATTCCGCCAGATGAATTGGCGAAATTATGTGACAAATTTTATAGGATAGACCAGGCAAGAGCTTCGGGCGTTGGCGGTGCTGGTCTTGGATTAGCCATTGCAAAAGAGATTGTTGAGTTACATGGGGGCACGCTTTGTGCGGAAAGTAAGAATGAAACCGTAACCATTCTTGTAACAATTCCGGCAGCAAAAAGCCACTCTTAGGATTTTCTTAGGATTTTATCAAGAGAAACTTAAAATAATAGCACCTGGTTTTCGGTACAATAAGAACGAAAGCCAGGTGCTATTTTTTTAAAGGAGAGCGTTGCATGGATCTTGTTACAATTTTTAATCAGTTGCTTCGGTGGGGTGGCTTTGCCCTGATAGGCGGCAGTGCATTTTTGCTGCTTGCGGCAGCAGGTTATTTTATTTATAAAAAGGTGCTGCACGGAAAAAAGGTTCTGACCAAACCGCAGGCAGTCAGCGTAGTTCTGCTGGGCTGCTGGATGTTCCTTGTGGTGGGGCTTACCTCTTTGAGCCGTGGCGCCAACTTTACCGGCTCGCTGAATCTGGATTTTTTGAGCGGCTACATCAATGCATGGAACAACTGGTCAATCAGTGAATTGCAGTTGATTCTGTTTAATATGCTAATGTTTGCTCCGCTGGGGTTTCTGCTGCCACTGCTGTGGAAAAAAGCGGAAAAATTTTGGGTCACATTGGCTATCTCGCTTACCCTAACCGCCTGCCTGGAAAGCGTTCAATTCTTAACTGGAACCGGCATCTTTGAGCTGGATGATTTGTTCCATAATCTGCTTGGCAGCCTTTTTGGGTACTTTTGCATCATGGCAATCCTCACGACAATTCGGGAAAAGGCGCTTCGCTTTGCACCAATGGCCAGGGTGCTGCTGATTCCCGGTGTCATTGGCTTGGGACTGGGAGCGGTGTTCTGTGTTTATAACCACCAGCCTTACGGCAATATGGATATTTTGCCGGCGGTGAAGCAGGATTTATCTGCCGTGGAGATTGTAACCCAATGCCAGCTGGGCGAACACAATGCAAGGGCCGCAGTTTATCGAAACAAATATGCGGAAGATAAAAACTACATCCAAACCGTTAAAACGGGATTAGCGCAGCTGGAACACCTGACCTTTTCAAAAGTTACCCGCAGGCAGGACGAAAATCTGGGCTACACAGGAACAAACAGCAACGGAACGGAGTTTCAGATTCTGTTTTTCTTCCGCACGGGAGAATGGCATTATACCACATTTGCCCAAACTGCGGCGCAGCTGAAGGAAGAAGAGGCCCGGCGGCTTGGCAACCGCTACGAAACCTGGATGAAAGAGCAAAATCTGCTTCCGGAAAACGCGGAATTTTCCGTTCAAAATGGAAACACCTTGCGGTGGGATGTTATTCCAAACGGGGATGTTTTGGCTGGTACCGAGGCATTTCAGCAGGGTTCGGTTATGATTCAGTTTGATGAAACGGGTGCTCTCAGTGATTTTTCCTACTTCGTGAATTGGAATGAGTATGTGGCAACAGAGGAAATCATTTCTGAAAGACAGGCCTATGAGCAGGTCCAGGCTGGGGATTTTGAGCAATATATTCCTTTTCAGCCAGGGGATACACTGTATATCAAACAGTGCCAGCTGGCCTACCTCTACGATACCAAGGGTTTTTATCAGCCGGTGTATGAGTTTAACGGCTATATTAACAGCAGCGAGAACAGTTGGGTTGCCCAGATTCCTGCGCTTTCCCATTAAATGTTGCTGACCAACAGATTTTATGGTTTTGACAGGTCTTATTCATAGAGAGCGGCCCTGATAAAACCAGAAGGATGTTAGAGGTTGTGGTGGATAAGATCCAGAATCACGGGGCCATCGCTATGAAAGGAAATAAGGGTTGCATCCATAGGGGTATCCAATAGGGCAGTTATCGTCCGCTCGCCATTGTTAACGAACAGTTCTACACAGTTTCCGTCCATCAGCAGCCGCAGGGTGAGTTTTCCTTCTTGCGGGGCAGCACTGATGTGACGAATATGGGGAATATCACGGCGGGTGCCGCAGCAGCTGCGATCAAAGATTACTACGGCCGCCGCTATCCCGCTGACCGGCTTAACAGCATACCAAGCAATCGTCGAAGAACTGGAGGCAAAGCCAGGAGAAACTGTCCTGATTCCCGGCGGCTCCGGCAGTTTTGGTCAGATGGCAGTTCCCATTGCAAAAGCGATGGGATTGGATGTCATCGTAACCGGCAACAGCCGGGCAAGAGAGCGGTTTTTGGAGATGGGCGCCTACCGATATATAGATTATAAGGAGGAAAATTACTGGGAGCAGTTGTCAGAAGTTGACCATATAATCGATACCCTGGGAGCGTCAGAGTTTTTGCATGAGCTTTCTGTTTTGAAACGAGGAGGGCGGCTGGTGAGTCTGCGAACCGGTCCCAACAAGGCTTTTGCAGAACGGGGGCAATTTTCTGGCCCCAAAAAACTGCTGTTTACTTTGGTGGGCAGCAAGTTTGACCGAGCCGCCCAAAAGCAGGGCAAGGAATATCGCTTTGTGTTTGTCCGCTCCGATGGCACCCAGCTCCAAAAAGTTACAGAAATTGTGGAAGCGCAGCAGATTAAGCCAGCCCTGCATACCCCGTTGTTTTCCCTTTCTCAAACTAATGAGGCATTGCAGCTCGTGGCAAAAGGAGCCCTCAATGGCAAAGTGATTATTCAGCTATAAAGTAGCAGGTGGGAGCTGAAACTATCGGTTTGCGCCGAAGCTTTGCAATGTTACCTTTGGGGATACTTGCATAGCACAGAGGGCGCGTGCGTTTGGCAAGGGGTCGGGATGTAATATTATTTCACTAGGTTTCAACACAGCTTTACTGAGAATTCTTAATAGCAGCCTGCGCCGCTGCCAGCCGGGCAATGGGTACCCGGAAGGGGGAGCAGGATACATAATCCAGGCCCAGCTTGTGGCAGAACTCCACGCTGCTGGGGTCGCCGCCATGCTCGCCGCAGATGCCAAGGCCCAAATCCGGCCGGGCACTGCGCCCCAGTGTAACGGCCAGTTCCATCAGCTTGCCCACACCTTTTTGGTCCAGATGAGCAAAGGGGTCCTGCTCGTAGATGCGGTGTTCATAGTAATAGGGAAGGAACTTGCCTGCATCGTCCCGGCTGAATCCAAAGGTCATCTGGGTTAGGTCGTTGGTGCCAAAACTAAAGAAGTCCGCATGAGCGGCAATCTCGTTGGCGGTGAGAGCCGCACGGGGGATTTCAATCATGGTGCCCACCTGATACTGCATTGACAGGCCCGAGGCTGCAATCAGCCGGTCGGCGGTGGCGGTTACAACATCCTTTACAAATTTAAGTTCTGTTGCTTCGCCCACCAGAGGAATCATGATATGGGGTACAATGGTCAGGCCGGTCTCCTTGCTTACCCGGATAGCAGCGTTGATAACAGCGGTGGTTTGCATTTGAGCAATTTCTGGATAGGAAACTGCCAGCCGGCAGCCACGGTGGCCCATCATGGGGTTAAATTCGTGCAGGTTGTTCACCACATCCCGCAGATGCTCCAGAGGGGTGTTCAGTTCCTTGGCCAATGCTTCCATATCCTGCTCGCTGGTGGGCAGGAATTCATGGAGCGGTGGGTCCAAAAAGCGGATGGTCATGGGCCGCTGCCCCAGCACCCGATACATGGCCTCGAAATCGCCTTGCTGGTAAGGCAGAATCTTGGCCAACGCCTTTTTGCGGTCCACCACATTTTCTGCCACAATCATTTCGCGCATAGCCTGGATTCGGTCTGCCTCAAAGAACATATGCTCGGTACGGCAAAGGCCGATCCCCTCTGCACCAAACTCGATGGCCTGGCGGGCGTCTCTGGGGTTATCGGCGTTGGCAAATACCCGCAAATGGCGCAAAGAGTCTGCCCAGTTCATAAAGCGGAGGAAATCACCGCCGATGGAGGCGGATACGGTGGCCAGCTTTTCGCCATAGATGCAGCCGGTAGCGCCATCCAGACTAATCCAGTCGCCCTTGCAGAAGGTTTTTCCCGCCAGGGTGAACTGCTGCTTTGCGTAGTCCACCGTGATGTCGCCGCAGCCGCTTACACAGCAGGTGCCCATGCCACGGGCCACTACGGCAGCGTGGCTGGTCATTCCGCCCCGCACGGTGAGAATGCCTTGGGCAACAGCCATACCCTCAATGTCCTCGGGGCTGGTTTCCAGCCGCACCAGAACAACCTTTGGCATCTGGCCGCTTTGTACCATCTGTTTGGCGTCCTGGGCTGTAAATACCACCTGACCGCAGGCAGCACCGGGGGAGGCGGCCAAGCCCTGGCCAATGCGGTCAGCCTGCTTCAGTGCTTGAGGGTCAAACTGGGGGTGCAGCAGATTATCCAGCTGTTTGGCGTCCACTCGGAGAATGGCTTCTTCCTTGGTAATCATGCCTTCGTCCACCATGTCTACCGCAATTTTTACAGCGGCGGCAGTGGTGCGCTTTCCGCTTCGGGTTTGCAGCATATACAGCTGGCCGTCCTCGATGGTGAACTCCATGTCCTGCATATCCCGGTAGTGGTTTTCCAGCTTGCGGGCAATTTGAGAAAACTGAGCATATACCTGGGGCATCTGATGCTCCAGTTCCGCCAGGGGCTTGGGGGTGCGGATGCCCGCTACCACATCTTCGCCCTGGGCGTTCATTAAATATTCGCCATACAGCACCCGCTCGCCGGTGGCCGGGTTGCGGGTGAAGGCTACACCGCTGCCGCTATTGGGGCCGCTGTTGCCGAACACCATCCGCTGCACATTGACTGCTGTACCCCATTCATAGGGGATTTCGTGCATCCGCCGGTACACATTGGCACGGGGGTTGTCCCAGCTGCGGAACACCGCCTTAATGGCTTCGGTCAGCTGCACTCTGGGGTCAGAGGGGAATTCGGTGTGGGTGTGGCTCTTGTACAGGCTCTTGAACTTGAACACCAGTTCCCGCAGGTCCTGTTCGTCTAGTTCGGTATCCAGGGTTACGCCCTTGGCCTGCTTAACCTGGTCGATGATGTCCTCAAATTCGTGGGTGGGAAGTTCCATCACCACATCGCTGAACATCTGCACAAACCGGCGGTAGCTGTCGTATACAAACCGGCCGTTGCCGGTGGAAGTAGCCAGGGCCTCCGCTACCTGGTCATTCATGCCCAGATTCAAGACGGTATCCAGCATACCGGGCATGGATTTTCGGGCACCGGAACGCACCGAAACCAGCAAAGGCGCAGTGGGACTGCCGAACTTTTTGCCGGTGAGTTCTTCCAGCTTGCCCACATAGTCGTAGATGTCGGCCAAAATTTCCGGGTTGATTTGGCGGCCATCCTGATAATATTGGGTACAGGCTTCGGTAGAGATGGTGAATCCTTGAGGCACCGGCAGGCCAATGTTGGTCATTTCGGCCAGGTTTGCGCCTTTGCCGCCCAAAATATCGACCATGTCCTTGTTGCCTTCGCTGAATAGGTAAATGTATCTCTTTTTGGTCACAATCTTCAACCTCCCTGGGGCACCGTGAAAGCGATGCCGAGTTCTTTAAACGGTGATTAAAGTATAGCACTATTTGTTAAAAAATTATAGTATGTTCATAGAAAGTTAAGATAAATATAATAATATTTAACAAATTAAAGAGGGCTGTTCTGTAAGCGGCTATGAATGTTTTTAAAAAGAGGACAGTCTGGCTGCTTAAAACCGAGGAGGCAAACCGGCTGCCCGGCAAAGAAAAGGCTGGCAGTACTGGCAACAGGATGCAGCCACAAATCGCTGAAAAGCCCAGTTTTTGCAGGCTCTCTAAAGAGATGTGGTGCCTTTTTAAGATGCACCAAGCCCGTGAAAAGGCAGCAGCCTGGCAGTTGCAAATACCACTGGTAAATTCAAAAGAATATGGTATACTAAAGCATAAAGTAAATTTTAGGGCAGCACCGCACAATTCGGGGCGAAAGGCTCAAGGGGTGTATGGCACCAAAATTTCCATGGTAGTTTTTCAAAATGCTCGCCAATCCAGCAAGGGCTGGCTGCACTTTTGAGTCCATCTCACGAAAAAATCCAGCAAGCTCCACCGCCTGGAATTGTACGGTGCTGCCTTAGAACTATTTTTGGGGGCAATGAATCGTTTGAACTAAAAAATAAACTTACAAAGGAGCGCAGAACAGTCATGGAACAGAAGATGATGGATACAATTGGTTTTGTGGCAATGCAGGACCCGGAGCTGGGTCAGGCAATGAACCGGGAATTAGAGCGCCAGCGCCGTAATCTGGAGCTGATTGCCAGCGAAAACATTGTAAGCCCGGCAGTGCTTGCTGCCATGGGTACTGTACTTACCAATAAGTATGCCGAAGGCTATCCCGGCCGCCGCTACTATGGTGGATGCAGCTGCGTGGATGAGGTGGAACAGATTGCCATCCGGCGTGCCTGTCAGCTTTTTAGTGCCAAATACGCCAATGTACAGCCCCATTCCGGCGCACAGGCTAATCTGGCGGTTTATTTTGCTCTGCTGGAAGTGGGAGATACTATTTTGGGCATGGATCTTTCGGCAGGTGGTCACCTTACCCATGGCAGCCCTGTGAACATGAGCGGTAAAAACTATAACATTGTATCCTATGGTGTAAACCAGGACGGCCGCATTGACTACGAGGCCCTGCGTCAGCAGGCACTGGAGGTTAAACCCAAGCTGCTGGTGGCGGGTGCATCGGCCTATGCACGGGAAATTCACTTTGACAAGATGGCCGAAATCGCTCGGGAGGCAGGGGCACTGTTTATGGTGGATATGGCTCACATTGCGGGGCTGGTGGCTGGCGGGGTGCACCAAAGCCCCATGCCCTATGCCGATGTGGTGACTACCACCACCCACAAGACCCTCCGTGGCCCCCGTGGCGGTCTGATTCTGACCAACAGCGAGGAGCTGGCCAAAAAGATTGATAAGGCAATCTTCCCTGGCACCCAGGGCGGCCCGCTGGAGCACATCATTGCCGCACAGGCGGTATGTTTTGCCGAGGCTCTGCGCCCCGAATTTGCCCAGTATGCCAAAAATGTAGTGGAAAATGCCCGGGTCCTGGCAGAACGGTTGATGGAGCGGGGCGTTAAGGTGGTAAGCGGCGGCACCGATAACCACCTGCTGCTGGTGGACCTTTCGGACGAAGAATGCACCGGCAAGGAACTGGAACAACGGCTGGATGAGGTGCGCATCACTGTAAACAAAAACACCGTGCCCGGCGAAAAGCGCAGCCCCTTTGTCACCAGCGGCGTGCGCATTGGTACACCGGCACTCACCACACGGGGGTTTGGCCCCGCAGAGATGCAGGTGGTGGCAGATTGCATTGCGGACTGCATCTTTGATTTTGAAGGTAAAAAGCACTCGGTGGAAGCCCGGGTCGAGCAGCTCACTCAGGCATTCCCCCTGTACGAATAACAAAATTGCGCTGCCGCTGCTTTCCTATGGCTGGGAGAGCAGCGGCAGTTCTCAGCAAAAGGAAAGGACCCGTTCATGGCATTGTTGAACTGCAAATTTAAAAGCCAGGCCCTTATGAGCCCTACCACCGTGAGAGTGTACCTGCCCACCGAGGGAGGGCAGGGCAGCAGGCAGGAACCCATTAAAGGGGTGTTTACCCTGCTGCATGGCTATACGAACGATGGGGATGACTGGATTCAGATGGTTCCGGTGGTGCGCTATGCACGGGAGAATAACCTGGCTTTGGTCATACCGGATGCAGCCAACTCCTTTTACCATGATACCGCCGCCCAGCAGGCTTACTACACCTGGCTAACCAAGGAGATGCCGGTCTGCCTGGCTCAGACGGTTGCCCTGCCCACTGAGCGGGAGCAGAATTTTGTTTGCGGCCTGTCCATGGGTGGATACGGCGCACTGCTGCTGGGCCTGAGCCAGCCAGAACGGTATGCAGGCTGTGCCAGCTTTTCGGGTGCAGTGGCAGTACACCGTATGCTGGAGCAAAGCGAGAACCCACTGGTTCGTTTTGCCTTTGAGCCGGTATATGGCCCGGCACTGGAGCTGCCCCCGGAACGGGACTTGTTCCACCTGGCGCGCCGGGCGGCAGAGCTGCCAAAAGAGCAGCAACCCAAAATTCTGTGCACCACCGGCAGGCAGGACCATGAGCCCTATTACATCTACCAGCAGAACCAGGAATTTCGTGCTGCGGCCCATGCATTGGGGCTGGACTATACCTATATGGAGTGGGATGGCGGCCATGACTGGGCTGTTTGGGACAGAAGCCTGGTGTATGCCATGGATTTGTTTGTAAGCCCAGGGTATGCAAACCGGGTGCTGGGAGCCTGGGACTGCCCGGTCTACCGGGAAGGGGGCAGAAGATAATGCAGCAGCCATTGGCACAGCAACTGCGCCCCCAATCGTTGGATCAGGTTTGTGGCCAGCAGCATCTGCTGGGAAAGGACTGCGTATTTCGGCGCACCATCGAAAGTGGCCGGATTCCCAACATGATTTTTTACGGACCTTCCGGCGTTGGCAAAACTACAGTAGCCCGCATTTTGGCCGAAAACAGCGGAATGCGGCTGCACAAACTGAACGGCACGTCTGCCTCCACCAGTGACATCAAGGCAGTTCTGGCGGAAATTGGCACATTGGCCAGCACATCCGGCATTCTGCTATACCTGGATGAGATTCAATATCTGAACAAAAAACAGCAGCAGAGTTTGCTGGAGTGCATTGAGGAGGGCTCGGTTACCTTAATTGCCTCCACCACCGAAAACCCCTATTTTTATATCTACAATGCGCTGTTAAGCCGCTGCACGGTGTTTGAGTTCAAACCCCTTACTTCCAAAGATGTGGAACAGGGGCTGTGCAATGCCATGGCGGCTCTCAACGAGCAGGGGACTGCTCCGTTGGAGATGCTGCCGGAGGCTCAGCAGTATCTGGCCGATGCCTGCGGCGGTGATATGCGCAAGGCGCTGGGCTGCCTGGAGTTTGCTGCCAATGCGGCTGTTTCGGACCAGGATGGAGTGCGCCGCATCACGCTGGAAATGATTCAGCAGGTGGCCCGCCGCACCGCTATGCGGTACGACCGGGAAGGGGACGACCACTACGACATTGTATCGGCTTTTCAAAAATCCATGCGCGGCTCCGACCCGGATGCAGCTCTGCACTATTTGGCCCGCTTGCTGGAAGCAGGGGACCTGGTAAGTGCCTGCCGCCGGCTGATGGTTTGCGCCTGCGAGGATGTGGGCCTGGCTTACCCACAAATTATTCCCATTGTAAAAGCAGCGGTGGATGCCGCCAATATGCTGGGCTTGCCGGAGGCTCGCATTCCTCTGGCAGATGCGGTGGTGTTGGTGGCCACCAGCCCCAAATCCAACACGGCCTATATGGGCATTAACCAGGCCATGGCGGATTTGCGCAGAGGCCGCAGTGGCCCCATTCCCCGCCAGCTGCAAAACAAACACTTTGATGGGGAAGACGCAAAGGTAAAGGGGCAGCACTACCTGTATGCCCACGATTATCCCGGCGGCTGGGTAAAGCAGCAATACCTGCCGGACGCTCTGCAGGGAGTAACCTATTACCACTACGGTGCCAATAAGAATGAACAGGCTGCAAAAGCCTATTGGGATAAGATAAAGGGAGAATAAGGCCAAGATAGCTTGCGACGGCGCCCTGTAAACTGGAGAAATTCGGGCAAACCACTGGGAAAAATTGCAGAAAGTGTTGACAAAGTCAATCGTTAGAACTACTATAAGGGTAGGATTGTATTGGTTTGTGACGCACAGGGGTGCAGTTGATGCAATTGTGGGCGCAAACAAAGGCTAGAGCAATGCTCGATTGGTTAAGTTAAGGAGATAGGACTATGCGTTATTCCCGGCAGAGAGAGTTGGTGCTGCGCCAGGTGCAAAACCGTTGCGACCATCCTACCGCTGACGATATATATCTTGCTATTCGGGATGACTGCCCGGGCTTGAGCTTAGGCACGGTGTATCGTAATTTGAATAGCCTGGTTGACATGGGCCGTATGCGCCGGGTTTCTATTCCTGGCATGGCCGACAGGTTTGACCGTACCCTGGATGATCACGACCATCTGTACTGCACTCAGTGCGGTAAAGTGGAGGATGTATTTTTGGATAAGTCTGGTGTGGATGCAATGCTCCTGGGCTGTCCGGATGTTTGCGTAAGCCATTACTCGCTCAATCTCTATGGCTTGTGCAGCAAGTGCAGAGAGACACACAAAAACTAAACGATAAAAAAGGCACAGGCCCGCTCTTGCACGAGGGGTCTGTGCCTTTTGCTTTTTATGGATGAGGCCGTTGAGAGGAATGGTCAACGGAACCATTGGGAACACCAGCGGGCGGGGTGCTTGCCACATTCTCCACAGTGGAAGAAACCGCTGTGTGCTGCATACTCTGGCTGGTTGCAGGTACAACCACTGTATAAGCGGTTCGGGTAAGCCACCCGGAAAGGAGCCAAATAACCGTAAAAACGGTAATGCCGCATAGCGATGCTGCCAAAAGTCTGGATTTTATGCCCATTGCAATTGCCTCCTTGCCGAATGATGTATGTTGTTGTCAATTTGTCAATATAAGTATAAGCCCTTTTGGAGTGCAGTGCAAGGTTTGCAGCAAAAAAGATTTGACAAGTGGAGAAGGGTCTGTTATAATTCAAAAAGATTCATGCGGATTTAGTTCAATTGGTAGAGCACCAGCTTCCCAAGCTGGGTGTTGCGGGTTCGAGTCCCGTAATCCGCTCCACTAAAGAAGGTAGCTTTGCAGAGATGCAAAGCTGCCTTCTTTGTGTTATGCCAAAGGCTGGAGCAACAATTACCTATAAGGCAATGGTGAACGGATGGGTGCTCAAGGGGTGCAAGTTTCGTGGGTTTTAGATTGCTGCATAAAGATTGAAAGGCATCCTGCCTTTATGAGGGGTTAACGCTTACCACTGCAATTACAGATGATTACCCACCCGGTAAAAGGATTGCAGCAAGATGGAAAACAGGGTTCTGATGAACCACAGAAAAATTCATGAATTTTTTGGATGAGATAAAAAAAGTGTAGTTCGTTCAAAAACAATGGTTGATTTGATTGTGGAAATTGACTAATAAGAAAGAATAAACAAATAAAAAATAGAGATTTTTACAATTTTGCAAGAATATTTTGTGCGAAATCAATTAAAAAAGTAACAATAAAAAGAAAAGATGAAAAGCCTATCCAAGAGCAACAAATGATTTAGTCAATTATTGTTTTGGATGATTTACAACAAAAATCTATACAATAAAAAGAATGAGCCTGACTTTTAACCATGAAAAACTTGAAATTGCCAAACTTAAAATTAGATCGATTGCAATAAATGGAATCAATAATCCATAAAAGAAGATGTGCCGTAAAAAGTTACAAAAGGCAGGCAAAAATTAAGAAAATAGGCCAGAACATTGTTTGCAATTTTTGCCAAAAAGTGATAAAGTTTAAACAAAGCTTAAAATACACGGCTTAGCATTTCGTAGTTATTCTATGAATTTGCTGGGGAAAGCTATCCGGGCTGTTACCGATGTTGGGCTTTGTGCAAGGGTATCAGTCTCACCGGTGGATAGTTGAATGGTAAGGAGAGATTGCATTTATGAGGCACAAAAATCGCAGTAACTTCCCTAAAATCCATTTCAAGAATAAGCGCCTGCTGGCCTGTGTGCTGGCTGTCAGCATGATTTTTTCCAATCTGCCCGTGAGTGCAGTTGAATCCGTAGCCGATGCCAGCTCGTCCAGCACACAAGTGGCACAGGTTGGCGAGTCTTCCAGCGTAGCAATTGGCAATGGAGATTCCTCGCTGCCCACCAGCAGCGAAACGCCCGGAGAGGGCAGCACCCAGCCCACCGGCAGCGCAACGCCCAGTGACGACGACACCCAGCCCACCGACAGCGCAACGCCCGGAGAGGACGACACCCAGCCCACCGGCAGCGCAACGCCCGGAGAGGCGGACCCGGAGACCGGCGGTAGAGCAGCGCACGAAGAAGAAGAAAAGCAGGCTAGAGCGGAAGAACCGACCTCTGAACTCCAGTCACGATCA
>CALWNE010000015.1 GCA_944382705.1 uncultured Allofournierella sp. | reverse complement strand
CCTTTGACAACGACTGGAGCGCTATGCTGTACGATGTTGCCAGCGACGAGTACTGCTTCTCCAAGCTGTACCACCTGCACATCATCGACCGTGTAGGCGGCGGCGACAGCTTTGGCGGCGGCCTGATTTACGCTCTGCTGAGCGGCAAGAACACCCAGGAGGCTGTTGAGTTTGCTGTTGCAGCTTCCGCTCTGAAGCACTCCATCGAGGGTGACTACAACTTCGTTTCTGTGGACGAGGTTGAGAAGCTGGCAGCCGGCAACGGCTCCGGCCGTGTACAGCGCTAAGAAATTTACCTGGCGTTTGATTGAAATCGGAGGATTTTACCATGCAGAAGAATGTATTGAATACCGATCTGAGCGGCAAGGTTGCCGTTGTTACCGGTGCCGGCGGCATCCTGTGCAGCGCATTTGCCAAGACCCTGGCCCGTGCAGGCGCTAAGGTTGCTCTGCTGGACCTGAACGAGGAAGCTGCTGCTGCCTACGCTGCTGAGATTGAGGCAGAGGGCGGCGTTGCCAAGGCTTACAAGTGCAACGTTCTGGAGAAGGAAGCTTGCTACGCTGTGGCTGATCAGGTTGAGAAGGACCTGGGCCCCTGCGACATCCTGGTGAACGGTGCTGGCGGCAACAACCCCAAGGCTACCACCGATAAGGAGTACTTTGAGCTGGGCGACATCGACGCTGATACCAAGAGCTTCTTTGATCTGGATGCTGGCGGCGTTGGCTTTGTGTTCAACCTGAACTTCCTGGGTACCCTGATTCCCACCCAGGCTTTTGCTCGCCAGATGGTGGGCCGTGAGGGCTGCAACATCATCAACATCAGCAGCATGAACGCTTACACCCCCCTCACCAAGATTCCTGCTTACTCCGGCGCTAAGGCTGCTATCTCCAACTTTACCCAGTGGCTGGCTGTGCACTTCAGCAAGGTGGGCATCCGTGTGAACGCTATCGCTCCCGGCTTCTTCTCCACCAAGCAGAACGCTGCTCTGCTGTTCAACGAGGATGGCACCCCCACTCCTCGTACCGGCAAGATCCTGGCTGCTACTCCCATGGGCCGTTTTGGCGAGAGCGAGGAGCTGGACGGCAGCCTGCTGTTCCTGCTGAACAACGAAGCTGCAAGCTTCATCACCGGTGTGGTTCTGCCTGTTGACGGCGGCTTCTCCGCTTACTCTGGCGTTTAATGGTTTTTTGAACGGACTGAGGCTACCAGAAAGTTCAAAAATAACCGGACAGTGTGCCGCCTTTCCTTCCTGAGGGGAGAGGGGCAGCTGTTGACCATATCGAATTTAGCCCGGCATCAAAAGATGCCGGGCTTTTTGTTGTTTTACAGACAAAATAGGATGGCGCCCCACTGTAAACCAACAAGACCATACACTGGAACCATGGCAGGAAATTGAAAAGGAACAATTTTGTAAAAAACAGGAATACACAGTGATTGCACCGATTGGTGGGGTATTATAGAATAAAAAGGAACAGAGAAAGGAAGTGAGAAGGAATGGAACTGACCTTTGAGCAGGCATTGGAGATGCTGGAACCCCAGCAGACAGCTCGGCTGGCAAAAGCACTGTGGGAGGGCAGAGAGCTGCCCCAGGCATTAACCCCCATTGAAAAAACCGTGGCCTTTGGGCTGTATACCTATGTGCAGTATGAGCAGCGGGAGGAACTGAAACGGTATTTTGAAGCTTAAAAGCGAACCACACGGATGCGTGTTGAAAAAAGTTGAGAAGTGTTGCAATTACAACATACTAGATTGATAGGGAAGTATATACTAAGAGTGCAGCAGCAGTTCTGAATGTATTTCTTTGGGATTGCTGCTGCAAGCAAGGTGCAGTTTTGGGTGCGGCACTCCGCAGGGTGGCTGTGCATGAAATGAACCACCTAGGGCAGACTGTCTGGCAGGGGCTTGGAAGGAACCTGGCTGGTGGTAAAGGCCCAGTGAAATAACACAATCTCTTTTGGCGCAGCGGTGACAGGAGGCGCCAAGAGAGGTTTGAAGCAGGTGCAGTATGCCAGGGCACAGGCTAGGCAGATTGCCCCAAGGCAAGGAATGTTCTGCCCAGGTATGGGAATGGGGACATTGACAACAAGATGGCAGGCAAGGGCTTGCCGGCCATCAGACCACAGGAGGCATGAGAAATGCAACAGGAATGGAAGGGCTTTGTGCCCGGAAGTTGGACCCGGGAAATCAATGTTCGGGATTTTATTCAGAAAAACTACACTCCCTATGAAGGGGATGACAGCTTTTTGTGCGGCCCCACTAAGGCTACCCAGGAGCTGTGGGCTCAGGTAATGGAGCTGACCCGTGAGGAGCAGGCCAAAGGCGGCGTACTGGATATGGATACCAAGGTGGTTTCCAGCATTGTATCCCACGGGCCTGCTTACCTGGATAAGGACAAGGAAACCATTGTTGGCTTTCAGACCGATAAGCCCTTTAAGCGTTCCTTGCAGCCCAACGGCGGCATCCGCATGGCCATGAAGGCCTGTGAGGACAACGGTTACAAGGTGGATGATGAGGTTGTTGAAATCTTTACCAAGTACCGCAAGACCCACAACGAGGGCGTGTTTGATGCTTACACCCCGGAAATGCGGGCCTGTCGTTCCAGCCATATCATCACCGGTTTGCCCGACGCTTATGGTCGTGGCCGCATTATTGGCGACTACCGCCGTGTGGCTTTGTATGGCGTAGACCGCTTGATTGAGGACAAGCAGGAGCAGAAGGACAGCACCCGGAGCATTATGTACTCGGATGTAATTCGGGAGCGTGAGGAGCTGAGCGAACAAATCAAGGCCTTGAAGGAGCTTAAGCAGTTGGGCGAAATTTATGGCTTTGATATCTCCCGTCCGGCCCAGAACACTCAGGAGGCCATTCAGTGGATGTACCTGGGTTACCTGGCAGCCATTAAGGAGCAGAACGGCGCAGCCATGAGCCTGGGCCGCACCAGCACCTTTGTGGACATTTACGCCCAGCGTGACCTGGAAAACGGAACCTTTACCGAGGAACAGATTCAGGAGATGGTGGACCATTTCATCATGAAGCTGCGTCTGGTGAAGTTTGCCCGTACCCCGGAGTACAACGCACTCTTCAGCGGTGACCCCACCTGGGTGACGGAGTCCATTGGCGGCGTGGGCATTGATGGCCGCCCCCTGGTAACCAAGATGAGCTTCCGCTACCTGCATACCCTGGAAAATCTGGGTACCGCTCCGGAACCCAACCTGACCGTGCTCTGGTCCACCCGGCTGCCCATGAACTTTAAGCGGTTCTGTGCAAAGACCAGCATTCAGTCCTCTTCCATCCAGTATGAGAACGATGATCTGATGCGTGTGACCCACGGCGATGACTACGCCATTGCCTGCTGTGTTTCCAGCATGCGCGTGGGCAAGGAGATGCAGTTCTTTGGTGCCCGTGCCAACCTGGCCAAGTGCCTGCTGTACGCCATCAACGGTGGTGTGGACGAAATCAGCAAGAAGCAGGTGGGCCCCAAGTTCCGCCCTGTTACCAGTGAGTACCTGGAGTATGACGAGGTAATGGACCGCTTCCGTGATATGATGAAGTGGCTGGCTGGCGTGTATGTAAACACCCTGAACATCATCCACTATATGCACGACAAGTACTGCTACGAGCGGTTGCAGATGGCCCTGCATGACAAGGAAGTGACCCGCTGGTTTGCCACCGGCATTGCCGGCCTTTCGGTGGTGGCGGACTCTCTGAGTGCTATCAAGTACGCCAAGGTAAAGACCATTCGGGATGAAAATGGCATTGTGGTGGACTACGCAGTGGAGGGTGATTTCCCCAAATACGGCAACGACGACGACCGTGTAGACCAGATTGCCCACGACATTGTGCACGAGTTTATGACCCATATCAAGGCAAACCACACCTACCGTGACGGCAAGCCTACCACCTCCATCCTGACCATTACCTCCAATGTGGTATATGGCAAGAACACCGGTTCCACTCCGGATGGACGCAAGGCAGGCGAGGCCTTTGCTCCCGGTGCAAACCCCATGCACAACCGTGACAAAAAGGGTGCTGTGGCATCCTTGAGCTCTGTTTCCAAGCTGCCCTTTGCGGATGCACAGGACGGCATCTCCAATACCTTCTCCATTGTGCCTGGTGCGCTGGGCAAGGAGGAAGTACTGCTGGGCGAACTGGATTTGGGCGACCTGGACATTGAACTGGATATGGGCCGGGACTGCGCCTGCTGCGAGCCCAACGCCACCCTGTAAACAACCTGCAAACGGGGCCTTGCGGGCCCTTCGCACCCACAACGAACCATACAAAGGAGTATTGAGTATGAACATCAACGACGCACAAATCGATAACCTGGTAAGCCTGCTGGACGGTTACGCCGAGAAGGGCGGCCATCACCTGAATGTGAATGTATTTACCAAGGAGACCCTGCTGGATGCACAGGCACATCCTGAAAAGTATCCTCAGCTGACCGTGCGTGTATCTGGTTACGCTGTAAACTTTAACAAGCTGACTAAGGCACAGCAGGATGAGGTAATCTCCCGGACCTTCCACGAAGGGATGTGAGCAAACCCATGGCACCTCAGACACAGCCCCTGGAGGGGCGAATCCACTCGGTGGAGACCTTTGGCACCGTAGATGGGCCGGGGATTCGGCTTGTGGTGTTTTTTCAGGGCTGCCCTATGCGGTGTGCCTACTGCCATAACCCGGATACCTGGGAATTTGCAGGCGGCCAGACCATGACCGTGGAGGAGATTTTGCAGCTGTACGAAAAGAACCGTGGGTTTTACCGCAACGGGGGAATTACTGCTACTGGTGGGGAACCTATGGCACAGCTGCCCTTTTTGACCCAGCTGTTTGCTGAGGCCAAAAAGCGAGGCATCCACACCTGCCTGGACAGCTCCGGTGCCGTATACAGCTCGGCACGCCAGCAGGAGTTTGCTCGTTTGTTTGAGGTGACCGACCTGGTGCTGCTGGATTTTAAGCACAGCACCGAGGAGGAGCACAGGGCCTTGACACGCCATAGCCAAAAGCCGGTTTTGGAGTTTGCCAAGGCTTTGGAGGAGGCGGGCGTGCCCATGATTGCCCGGCATGTGGTGGTACCCGGTATGACAGACGGGGCCGAGCATCTGCACCGATTGGGGCGGATTTTGGGCGGCTTTGCCAACCTGAAGGGGTTGGAGGTGCTGCCCTACCACACCATGGGAAAGGTGAAATACGAAACTTTGGGACTGAATTACCCGCTGGAAGGAGTGCCCAACATGGATAAGGAGGCGGCCGCAAAGGCACGGCTTCAAATCCTGGAGGGAATTCGAGAGCGGCGCGCACAGCGCAGATAAGCTTACCCGGCGGCTAAGGCTGTGCCCATTGCTATGACAGAAAAATCCCCCCTAATGGAAGCGGAAAGCTTTCGTTAGGGGGATTTTTTGCTGTGCAGAAACTAGTTATTGTGTAAAATTGGTTGAAACATCCAAATATTAGGTGGAATATTACAGAGATTGCCAATTTAATAACAGAACAATGCATGATAAGATAGAGTCATAGATGAATCTTTGCGCTGGGAGAATTATCTTAATTGCATCTTTTGTTAAGGGAGATTCGCTGGTTTCCGTGAGAGTTAAAGAGCCTTAGCCGCTATTTGTGGTGCGTGGATGGACTTTGTGAGGCAATGCCTTGCAGATAGGATGGAAGCGAAATTGAGTGCCGGTGCAGTCTTGCTTACCAGAGAGGCAGCAGAGGGAAGCTTTTTTGATGTTTATCGTGAGGGGAATGCCGGAACAGCGGACGAATCCGGCATTCCCGCCAACTTTAAAGGAGGTACAGGATGATTAAAGGAAAGCTTGTTTGGACGGTTATGGTGCTGTTGGGGGTTGCATTTTTGGCAATTTGCGCCCTGGAAGTGCTTTGGTCAATCCGGTACGCGCCGGGCTATACTGCTCGTTATGGAACGGTGTGGGAGTATGCCAGGGATTGGAGCAACTGGATGCCTGGAAAAACCTGTACATATTATGTAAACGCCTGGGTGACAGACAAAATCAACCGGGACACGATTGTTCGGTTTTTTGCCGGAAACTTTGCACTGGGCATCCCTTTGGGCCTGATGATTCCGTATTTTTTGCCCAAGATGCGTACCCTGGGCAAAATCTGTGCTGCCGGAGCGGCTTTTGTGCTGGCAAAGGAAGCGGTACAGGTGCTGCTAATGCTGGGAAGCTTTGATATTGACGGCATTTTGCTTTCCTGCCTGGGGATGATGCTGGGCTATCTGCTGTTTGCAAAGCTGCTGCGCCGGTACGCATAAGAAACAGCTGCAAGAAAAGCTTTGCCACCAGAAAGAATGGCTGACAACAGATAAAAAACGCCACCCATCTGCTGCCTTTGAAGGCGGGCAGAGGGGTGGCGCTTTGCTTTGTGTACGGCTGCGGGCAGGGAACTGTACGCTTTGCAGCGAAGGGCTGAGGAGGCCCAAGGACAGACAAAAAACCACCCCGAATGCAGACTGCATTGGGGTGGTTTTGCGGGAACACTCAGCCACAGGACAGGGAAAGCCCCCGGCATTGAGTATAGTAGGTGATGGCCTGGCGGATGAGGGATTCGGGCAGATCGGTGATTTCTGCCAGCTGCCAGGGCTCGGTGTAGCCTTGAGCCATGAGGCTTTGCAGCTGGGAAAAGGGCAGATAACGCTCGTAGGCCCACCGGTTTGCCCGGTACTCGTGCCGGCTGACCAAATCGTAGGGGCTGGAAACCTTGTGCGTAGCCCCGGTGGCACAATGGCCCATCTCGTGGGCTAGGGCGGCGGTGTAGTCTGCCACGGTGGGAAACTGGTCGAAATCCAGAAAGATGGCGTAACGGCCCTCCATCTCCAGCGTGGCGGCATCGGTAAAGCCAATGGGATAGGGAATCAACAGGATATTTTCACTGCGAACATCGTTGTATACAGCGGATAATGTGCTCATGCGGCCTCCCAGGCGGCGTCAGGAATCGTTTTGTTCATGCTGTTGGGCCAGCTTGAACAGGCGCGCCATTTCCAAAAGTTTTTGTTTGTTTTCCTCGGTGAGATCCTGGCTTTCGTTATGCAGTGCGTAGGTAAAGTCGTCGAAGGTGACGGTAGGCATGCCGTACAGATAGTTCATATCCACATGGAACAGGGCGGCAATGGCCTCCATGGTTTGGGTGTCCGGCTCTCGTTCACCCCGTTCATACATACTGATGGCACTGCGGCTGATGCCAAGACGGGCGGCCAGCTCCGGTTGTGTATAGCCTTTTTGAATCCGAAGCTGTTTTAGGATGGATGCGAATTGTCCCATAGTATCAGTCACTCCTTGTCTGTGTGGATTATGATAGCACAAAGCGTGGCAAAAGTAAAGAAATAAATTCACAAAAAGTGTTGACACGAAATGTGAACTTGTGATAGGATACGATGCACAGGGAACAGGAAAAGTTTTCCTGTGATTTTTTGCGCCTTTAAAGACACGAAATGTGACACAACAAAAAGAAGGAGTGTGAATCATGAAGATGACAGGAGAGGGCTGGATGGGATTGGGGCCAAACCGAGGAAGATGGGTGCCGGCAGAACAGGGCTTTGAGGTGGCCTGCCGTGCTTGCGGGGTGACCCACTGGAACCCGGAGGCCCCCGAAGCGGCATTGTTTGCCAGCGTGCTGGTGGAGTGGTATTTTTCTGGCGATTGGATTTGGAAGGAAGCCATGGTGGAGTAAAGGAAAGGAAGTGCTGCAGATGAAACAGACACAACAGCCCAAACAGGAGAATACAAAAGGAAGCGCAACGGGAAAAAAGCGTTGCTGGAAGCAATGCAGCCACTGTGGCTGGCGGCGAGATGGAGAGGGCATCTGCCTGTTGCCCAGATGTTTTAAGAAAGGGGTGTAAGGGATGAAAGCAACCAAGGAGGAGAAGGTACAGTTTTTATCCAGCTACCAGGTGAATCACCAGAAGGCCAAGGAACTGATGATGGAACTGGAGGAGCTGAGGGAAACGGGGATGCGGATGGGACCGCTGTACAGCGACCTGCCCAAGGGCTCGCCCAATTTGCACCGCCTGGAGGAGTGCGCTGAACGACTGGAACAGGCGGTGGAGGCGGTGACTCAGCAGCTGGAGCGTACCCTGGAGGCACGGCACCAGGTAAGCACCTGCATTGAACAGCTGGAGGAGGAGCGGTTGCAGCGTGTGCTGCGGGTGAGGTATCTATTGGGGCAGACCTGGCAGCAGGCAGCGGAGACCTTGTATCAGGACGAGCGGTGGCTGCGACGGCTGCATGACAAAGCGTTGGAGAAATTGCAGCTGCCGGGAGAGGTGCCGCAAAGTGGGAATGCAGCCTGACCCTGGAAAGCCCGGCGGAAAGGGTGATAGAGTGGAAACTGGAAAAGGGGGGGACAGGCTAGGGTCTGGCTCCCCTTTGACCCTGGAAGGCCCGGCGAAAAGGGTGATAGAGTGGAAACTGGGAAAGGGGGGACAGGCTGTGGTCTGGCTCCCCTTTGACCCTGGAAGGCCCGGCGAAAAGGGTGGTAGAGTGGAAACTGGGAAAGGAGGGACAGGCTGTGGTTTGGCTCCCCTTTGACCCCGGAAGGCCCGGCGAAAAGGGTGGTAGAGTGGAAACTGGGAAAGGGGGGCAGGCTAGGGTCTGGCTCCCCTTTGACCCTGGAAGGCCCGGCGGAAAGGGTGATAGAGTGGAAACTGGGAAAGGAGGGAGCATGGAGCAGGAACAAAAAATGCTGGAAGAACTGTGTGCAGAGCTGCGATGCATTGCGCTGGGCAGTAAGGCCTATCCAGAATACGACAAGAACGGACTGGAACAGATGCAGCTGCCCTCCCTGGCCAGCCGATTGAAAGCCATGGAGATGCTGCACAAGATGCTGGCGGCTGGCAGAAGCGGCCGAGAAAGGAGGGCTTTGGTAGTGGATGACCTGTAAAGAGGAAGAACGCCGACTCAGCGAGCTGATTGGGCCGGCGTTTTACCCGGCTCACCGGGCGATCCGTAAGGGAGAGGCCCAGGAAGTGGTGCTCACTGGTGGGCGAGGAAGTGCAAAGAGCAGCTTTGCGGCGGTGGAGCTTATGTTGCAGCTAATCCGCTGGCCGGACTGCCATGGGGCTGTGCTGCGCAGGGTGGCTCGCACCCTGCGCAACAGTGTTTGGAGCCAGCTGCTATGGGCGGCGCAGATGCTGGGAATGGAGGAACTCTGGCAGACCAATGTGAGCCAGATGGAGCTGGTATACCTGCCTACGGGGCAGAAAATTTATTGTTTTGGCCTGGATGATGCCACCAAGCTGAAAAGTATCCGGCCCAGTTTTGGACACATTGGCCTGGTGTGGTTTGAGGAACTGGATCAGTTTGCCGGCCCAGAGCAGGTGCGCAGTGCAGAGCAAAGTCTGCTGCGGGGTGAGGGGTTCAGCCTTACAATTAAGAGTTTTAACCCACCCCAAGACCCAAGACACTGGGCCAACCGGTATGTTCGCCAGCCCAAGGAAGGGATGCTGGTGCTTCATTCCGACTACCGACAGCTGCCTCCCCACTGGTTGGGGAAACGGTTTTTGCAGGAGGCGGAACACCTGCGGGAGAGCAACCAGCGGGCCTACCGCCATGAGTATTTGGGCATTGCGGTGGGAAATACCCGCCAGGTGTTTGAAAATGTGCAGCTGGAACCCATAGCGGCGGAACAAATTTCCGGCTTTGAGCGGCAGCTCCATGGGGTGGACTGGGGTTGGTATCCTGACCCATGGGCCTTTAACAGCTGTACCTACGATGCGGCCCGGAGAATTTTGTACATCTGGGATGAGGCTACCCGTTGGCGAACACCCAACCGGGACACGGCTCAGCTGCTGCTGGACCGGGGGATTGGATGCGACCCGGACCGGGAGGAAAGCCTGGTGGCAGACAGCGCAGAGGAAAAAAGCTGCCGGGATTACCGGTCCATGGGATTGCCCTGCCGGGGAGCAGAAAAGGGGCCGGGCAGCGTGCGTGCAGGGATGAAATGGCTGCAAAGCTTGCAGGCCATTGTGATTGATCCGGTGCGATGCCCCGACACCGCCCGTGAATTTAGCGAATATGCCTATGAACAGGATAAGGCCACCGGGCAGGTGATGGAAGGATACCCGGACCGGGACAATCATCACATTGATGCGGTGCGGTATGCTACCAATCGGATTTGGAAACGGCGGGGAAGCTGAAAGGAGCGAGAAGTGAAACATTGGTTGGAATGGCTGCGCCACAGCTGGCTGCCACAGCAGCTGGTGGCGCAGCTGGAAGGAGAGAACCGGCAGCTGCGCCGGGAGCTGGAGCGGGCGCAGCAGGAGGTACACCGGCTGGAAGCGTATGTGAGCGGCATCCATGCGGGGATGCGGTGGAGCCGCCGCCGCTGGACACAGCCGACCTTGGAGCCTGGGGCAGAAAAGGAGTAACAGAAAATGGATGAGTGGATGGAGCAGTCGGGTATAAGCCGTTTGGCGGGATGGATGGCCCAGGCATACCCGGGTGTACAGGATTGCACCAGCCAGGAAATGCATCGGGCGGTGGAGGAATGGTTCCGATTGTATTTTGACCAGGAAGTGAGCGATCGGGAGGACCCCTGCCAGCGTTTGGCTTATACGGTGGTTCACAAATTGAGCCGGGCCTGCTTTGCGGAGTATGGGGCCGAGTGTGACCAGCCTTTTGTGGCACAGATTTTGCAGGCCTTGAACCAGGTAAAGGAGCAGGCTATGCAGCTGGCTCTCGTTGGGGGCGAGGTATGGCTTAAGCCGGTGCTGGAAGGGGATGGTTTTCGGTTTGTAGTAATCCGGAGAGACAGGGCCACAGTACAAGGACGGGGTTTGGATGGAGCGGCAACCGCCCTTGGCACGGCGCAGACCTTTTGCCGGGCAGGACGCTGGTACACACTGCTGGAGCGCAGATGGGCAGAGGGAGATGGATTTTGGCTGGAAAACCGTTTGTTTTGCAGGTTTGGCCCCCATGGTTTTGGCCGCCCGGCGGCTTTGGACAGCCTGCCGGAAACGGCAGGGCTGCCCCATCGGTGCTGGGTGCCGGGGGTTGCGGGGCTGGGCCTGGTGCGGATGCGCTTACCTTTGGAAAACTGTGTGGATGGAAGCCCGGATGGGGTAAGTGTGTACGCTGCTGCGGCCGGACTAATACGGAACATCAACCGCAACGAACGACAGCTGAGCCGGGAGTTTGACAACGGAGAAAGCAGGGTGTTTGCCTCTGCGGATCTTTTGCGGCGGGGTAAAAGAGGGTACGAACTGCCCCCGGGACTGTTTGTAGGACTGGACGATGACCCGGAGACCACGGGCTTAACGGTGTTTTCTCCCCAGCTGCGGCAGGAGAGCTTTTTGGCCCGCAAGCGGGAATATCTGCGGAACATTGAGAGCGTAATCGGCCTGAAGCGGGGATTGCTGGGCGAGGTGGAGGCGGCGCAGCGTACCGCCACCGAGGTGACCAGCAGCCAGGGAGATTACAGCCTGACCATTCAGGACTTGCAGCGGATGTGGCAGCAGACGGTATACCAGGCGGTGACGCTGTGCGGCAAGCTGGGACAGCGTTACCGGGTGCCGGGAGCTGTGCAGCTGGAGCCGGTGAGGGCTGTGCGGCTGAATTGGGGCAATGGCGTGCTGTATGACACAGAGAAGGACTGGCAGCAAACCATGGAGCTGGTTCGGGAAGGGATGCTAAGGCCGGAGATTGCTCTGGCCTGGCGGTTTGATATGCCGTGGCAGACCCCTGCCGACCTGGAAAAGGTGCGGCAGATGTATATGCCCCAGCTGGAGGCTATGCTGGAACAATAGAGGCGGGGGCGTTTTTTATGTCCATCTTGCAGAGGGTTACAAAAAGAAAGGAGATACCATTGGAATGGGTAAAAAATATCCTCGGTGATGTATATACCGAGGAAATGGAACAGAAGATTGCCGAGGAAATCGGCAAAGGGTATGTTTCCAGAGCGGACTTTGAGGCCAAAGACACCGAGGCGACCACCTTAAAGGAACAGCTGAAGGAGGCGAACAAGACCATCAGTCGTTTTGAGAGCCTGGATGTGGAGGCTTTGCGGCAGGAGGTGGAGGACTGGAAGCAGAAAGCCCAGCAGGCAGAAAAGGATGCAGCCAGCCAGGTGGCTGCCATCCGCTTTGATGCAAGACTGGAGGCGGCGATTGCCAAGGCTGGCGGCCGCAATGCAACGGCCATTAAGGCGCTGCTGGATTTGGAAGGTTTGCAGGCCAGTGACCAGCCGGAGCAGGCAGTGGAACGGGCTTTGGAGCAGCTGTGCCAGGAGCAGGCCTATCTGTTTGAAGGCGCAAAGCCTTTGCCCTACGCCCCCGGCACCGGCGTGGGCAGTTTGCCCAGCAGTGACACCGTACTGCGCAGTGCATTTGGCCTGGCGAGAGAGACGGAATAAACCGAAGAAAATTTAAGTGTCAGGGCCTGCTTTGCAGGCTATGCAATACAACAGGAATTAAGGAGGACATACAAATGGCAAATTCGATGGAACTGGCAAAAAAGTTTGTACCGCTGCTGGATGAGGTGTACAAGACTGCATCCCTGACTGCCGTGCTGGATGGTGCGGCGGAACTGGCCCAGCAGGGCGCCAATGCAGGTGAGATGATTGTGCCCATGCTGGAGATGCAGGGCCTGGGTGACTACGACCGGAACACCGGCTATGCGGCAGGTGATGTGACCCTGACCAATGCCACCGTGGCCTGCAACTTTGACCGTGGCCGTATGTTTACCGTGGATCAGATGGACAACGAGGAGAGTGCCGGCCTTGCCTTTGGCCGGTTGGCCGGTGAGTTTATCCGCACCAAGGTAGTGCCGGAGCTGGATGCTTTCCGGTTTGCCAGCTACGCCAGCAAGGCTGGCATTTCCAAAAAGGAGGAAAGCCTGGAGGATGGCAGTGCGGTGCTGGCGGCTCTGCGTCAGGCTTCCACCCAGATGGACGAGG
This sequence comes from uncultured Allofournierella sp., assembly GCA_944382705.1. Lineage (GTDB taxonomy): Bacteria > Bacillota > Clostridia > Oscillospirales > Ruminococcaceae > Allofournierella. The sequence goes on along the minus strand of CALWNE010000015.1, from coordinate 6,410 downwards.
CTGAGGTATCTTTGGAGGAGCGGTATCTGTTTATTACCCCTACCCTGTACGGTATGGTGCAGGATTTGGACATGAACAAGAGCCGGGCGGTGCTGGAGCGATTTGCCGCCGTGGTACAGGTGCCCCAGACCCGATTCTACACCGCCATTACCCAGAAAACCGGCCGTACCGGCCAGGAAGCAGGTGGCTACGAGAAGGCCGCTGATGGCAAGGAGCTGAATTTTATGATTCTGCACAAGCCTGCACTGATTCAGTTTGAAAAGCACATTGCCCCCAAGATTATCCGCCCGGAGGCAAACCCTGAGGCGGACGCCTATAAGTTCGGTTACCGGAATGTGGGCATTGCGGATGTATACAAAAACAAACTGGCCGGCGTATACGCCAGCTATCAGGCGGGTGCATAATGGAGCCGGTAAGCTACGAGTGGTACCAAAGCTGCGGCGGGGCCAGTTTGGAGCGGGCGGTGTTTTGCCGGTTGGAACAGCTGGCCCGGCGGCAGCTGGAGCGATATGAGCGAATCTATCAGGTGCAGGAGGTGGTGCCGGAGGGCAGGGCCTATGCAGTATGCGCCATGGCTGAGGCACTGGATTTTTTTGAGGCAGCGGCCAACGGCGAACTGACCGATAGCATTCAGCTGGGAAGTGTGCAGAGCCAGCGAGCGGCGGGCAGCCTGCCGGATCTGAGCCAAAAAGCAAAGAGCCGGGAGCTGTTTCGGTGTGCGGCGCTGTATCTGGATATTTTTCGGGGAGGTGAGAGCCGGTGCTGCGGCGCAGACAAGCCAGCTGCGTGAACTTTGCAGGGTGCACAGACACTGTGACCCTGTACCATGCAGAGTATGAGCCTGTATTTCAGTGCAGGCGCATTGTGTTTGAGGGGGCATATGTGGACCAGCGCACCCTGGCAGTGGAACAGGAGGGCCAGGCCCAGGAGGAAAAGCGATGTTTTTTGGTGCTGCCCAATGGCTTTGGACGCCCGGTGTGGAGACCGCCCGGTGCCCCCTGGCCTTTGGGCGGCAGCTGGTTCTGCCTGCAGCCGGGCGACCGGGTGATGCAGGGCCAGGGGCCGGCGGTGGATACCCTGGAGGAATGGGAACGGTTTATACCCCTTGCCGTGGAAGGCTTGATGGTGGTACAGGAGGTGGCGGTAAAGCGATGGCTGGGAAAGGTGAGCCATCTGGAGGCGGAAACCCGCTGGTATAAGCGCTGGTAAGGAGGTGCTTTGGAATGGAACGGATGCAGACCTGGCTGGAAAGCTGGCCTGGCTGGCAGGGGGAGCCGTTGGCGGCTCAAAACATTACGGCCACCCACCCGGCGGCACTGCGTTTTGCAAACCGCACCCTAAAGGCCCGGCACACGGATGTGCTGGGCTGTGTGCGGCTGCGGGAGGCCCGCATCTTTTGGCTGGACTGGCGGCTGCCCCAGAACGGCCGCAACCCCCAGGGAGCGGCCAGTCAGGTGCAGAGGGTGCAGGAACTTGCGGATTGGATTACCCGGCAGGAGGTTTTTGGGAAAATACCGCCCTTGGATTTGGGTGTATGCTGGCAGCAGGTGCGGGCTGAAAACGGCCGACAGGTGGAGGAGAGCCGGGAAGGCTGGGCAATCTACCGACTGATTATTACGGTGGAACAGGAACGGGTTTTTGAGGAGGAAAAAGAATGAAAATTGAACGGAAGTATCTGGCCCATTATGTGGATGCGGCGATGCCGGGCCAGAAGTCTACCCCCAAATATGTGCGCATTGGCCAGGATTTGGAGGAGTACAGCCCGGAGTTGAGCGCCAATGTGGAAAAAAAGCAGAACATTTTGGGTGAGACCAATGTGATACTGACCAGCTATGAAAAGAGCGGCAGCGTGGAGACCTACTATGCACAGCAGGGAGAAGCTTTGTTTGAGCGGCTGCAGGACATTGTGGATCACTGCCGGATTCTGGACCAGTGCAGCACCACCGTGGTGGAGGTGCATCTGTGGAAAACTGTGGATGCAACGAAGGGCTATCCCGCTGTGCTGGATGATGCGGTGATTGAGGTAACCAGCTATGGCGGCGATAATACCGGCTACCAGATTCCCTTTACCCTGCATTATGCAGGAAAGCCCCGTCAGGGTTACTTTAAGCTGGAGACCGGTGTGTTTACCCCGGCGGAATAAGCGAAAACGGCAAAAGAAAGGATACAGGGATGGAACAGCTGCAAATTGATACCGGTGTACGGGAGTTTCGTGTGAACGAGAGGGGGATTTTGCGGTTTAATCCGGCAGACCCCAATGTGTATGGCCGCTTTTTGAAGGCGGCAGAGGAAATTAGTGTGCTGCACAGGGAGCTGGAGGGGCAGGATGCAGACCAAACCAAGACACCGGCCTGGGTGTTTGACCAACTGACCCAGGCTGACCGGAAGGCAAAGGAAATTTTGACCGGCGTGTTTGGCCCGGAAAATGATTTTGATCGACTGCTGGAGGGTGTAAATTTGATGGCGGTGGCGGGGAATGGTCAGCGAGTGGTGACCAATCTGTTTGCAGCTTTGGAGCCTGTGATGGCTGAGGGCGCAATGGCCTTTGCCAAGGTGTTTGAGGAATGAACCGCCAGTGGGAGTTACCCCAGTGCGTGGAATTGGGAGGCAGAAGCTGGAGCATCCGGGCGGATTTCCGCCAGGTGATGGGGTTGCTAACCCGGCTGGAGCGGGTGGAGGAAGGCGATTTTGCCCGGGGCTATCTGGCTTTGACGGGGTTTTATCCGGAGTTTTTTGAGATGCCGCCTGAGCTGCGCCAGCCGGCGCTGGATTGGATGCTGTGGTTTTTGAATGGGGGCCGGGAGGACAAGGATCCGCCTGGCCCAAAGCTCATTGACTGGGAACAGGATGCAGGAATGATTGCGGCTGAAATCAACCGGGTGGCAGGGTGCGAGGTTCGCACCCTGCCTTTTGTTCACTGGTGGACCTTTTTGGCATGGTTTGGGTGCATTGGCCAGGGACAGCTTTCGCTGGTGGTGGGTATTCGGGCTAAGATGCAGCGGGGCAAAAAGCTGGATGAATGGGAGAGAGACTATCTGCGCCAGCATAGATGCCGGGTGATTTTGAAAGCCCGTGAGACTGCACAGCAAGCCCAGCAGCGACAGCAGCTGTTGAGAATGCTGGAACAGGCGGAAGGAGGGAGACGATGAAGCAGGAGAGCTTGCCGGTGCTGGAGTTGTATGTACAGCAGCAGGAGCAAAGCGCGGCCAAAATGGCCATGAAGCTGGCGGCGATTTACCGCAGAATGGGACAGACCCAGGCCAAAGCACTGACCGAAGGGTGGCAGGATGCACGGGTCTATCAGGAAATGGCTTTGCAGGGGTTGGCAGAGCACGCAGAGAATGTATGGGGACAGCTGATGCAGCGCATGATGCAGCAGGCACAGGCAGTGGCCGCAGCGGTGGCTGGACTGCTGGGGTTGAAAAAGACAGAGGATGCTGCGGAAAAGGTGCAAGCTCAGCAAAAACAGGTGAGCAAGGCGCTGGCCACTACCCGCAAACAGGCGGCCAGCACTATGCTGGCGCTGGATGAACTGAATGTGGTATTGGGGACAGCAACCAGCGGCGGGAGCAGCGGAGCCAGCTCTGGAAGCAGCAGCCCTGGCCAGCAGGAGCTGGAGGAAGTAAAAAAGCAGCAGAGTGAGGTGGAAAAGGGCTGGGCCAGGTTATGGGCTTTGGCAGGGCAGCTGGCGCAGCTGTTTGAGCCAGCGGTAAAATCCTGGCAGAAGGCATGGAGCAGTTTGAAACAGGGCTCGATGGACGCACTGGAACAGATGGGCCAGAGCCTGGGGGACCTGTGGAACAGGGCGCTGATGCCGTTGGCGGCCTATTTTGTGGGGGACTGGCTGCCCGGTATTGTAAACGGGTTTTCGGTTGTGCTGGCTCCTATTGTGGCGCAGGTGGGAACTGCGTTTATGACCCATCTGGCCGGTGGTTTTGGACTGGCCTGCCAGATGATTGAAACACTAATGAACACCGTTTTGATGCCCTTAATGGACCTGATTTTACAGGTGGTTCTGGATGTGTTGGACGGAGTTGCCAATGCCTGGGCAACCTATGGAGAGCCTGTGCTGAAGGCCATTGGAGAGGGTGCGCAGAGGATGGGCAATCTGGTGAAGGGAGTCTATGAGGATGTGATTCTGCCGGTCATCTGGGATCTTATGGAGTATGTGGAAAAGCTATGGTCGGCACATTTGAAGCCCTTGTGGGACCGATTGGCATTGCTGTTTGGGGCAGTGGCTCAGATGTGTTTACAGGTGTGGAACAACGGAGTGATGCCTCTGCTGGAGAGCATGAAGAATATATTTGGCCCGGTGGTGCAAAAGGTTTTAGGCTGCGTGGCGGATACCTTTTTTGCGCTTTTGGGTGTTGCCTGTGATGTGTTGGCTGGTATCATCCGATCCATGGAGGGACTCTGCAATTTTGTAAGCGGCGTATTCAGCGGTAACTGGACTCAGGCCTGGAATGGCATTGTGGAAATCTTTTTGGGCATTTGGGAAGGGGTAACCGCTGCATTCAGGGGTGTGATTGGCGGCTTGGTTAGCATGGTAAATGCCTTTTTGTCTGGATTTGTGGATGGGTTTAATGTTGTATCCGACCTGGTAAACAGCATTAGACTGAAGGTGCCCAGCTGGGTGCCGGGAGTGGGCGGTGAAAGTTTTGGGTTCAATATGCCCAGGCTGCCCAGTGTTCAAATCCCCGCCCTGGCCCGTGGCGCAGTACTGCCTGCCAATAAGCCCTTTTTGGCCATGGTGGGCGATCAGAAGCGGGGCACCAATGTGGAGGCACCGCTGGATACCATCAAACAGGCCCTGGCAGAGGTGCTGGCCCAGGTAGGCGGCCAGGAGCTCACCGCCAGCCAGCCCATTGAGGTGACACTGGACGGGCAGGTGCTGTACCGGGCCATGAGTAAAATCCAGGCAAGGCAGGGCAGACGGATTGGAGGTGCTTTTGCAGATGCCTATTGATTTAAAGGAATCCACGGGTTTTTTGTATCTGGGGGCCAGCCCCTACACGGATAAAAACAATTACAGCGTGAAGGTGCCCTACCCGGATATGGGCAGTGCGCCCTTTACCACCAGCCGACTGGTGGACAGTGCCCGCAACGCTCAGGGTACTGTAGTGGGCCGGATGGTGGGGCGAAGCATCGACAAGCAGGAGATGGGTTGGAGCGTAATTTCCTGCCGGTTGTGGTGGGAGATGAACCGGTGGTTTGAAAACGGCCACTTCACCTTTTATTGCCACTACTTCAACTTTAACACCGGCCAGTGGCTGACCCGGCTGATGTATCTTTCGGATGTGAAGGTAAGCCCAGGACTGGTGGAGAACGAAACAGGAGAGCCGGTTTTTTTGCGGGATGCCGGTTTTTCTGTGGTTGACTGCGGGGTGGTGTAAGGATGCAGGTTGTAACATCAGCCTACCGGGAGGAACTGGCCCGGCCGGTATGCGGCCCGGCCCTGGTGGAGCTGGAGATGCGGGTGGTGGATGTGGATGCGGCGGCTGGTGCCCAGGTGGACAAAGAGAATGGAATTTACTGGTCTGACGCAGAGAGCACCCTGGCCACCGAGGGGGCGCCCCACCGGAGCTATGCCACCTTTGAGCCGGGCCGCTGGAAGATGGATGGCAGACTGCACATTGCTCCGGAGCCTGGCAAGCCCACCTTAACGGAAGGCTTTGTGAGCCAGGAGATGAGCGACAGCGAGGGATGGTTTGAAAAGCCCCCGGAGCTGGTTTTGGATTTTGCAAGCCCGGTGAATCTGCCAGGGCTGACCCTGGCCTTTGACCAGGTGGCAGGGGAGTGGTGCAGCCAGATTACGCTGGACACCTGGAAGGAGGGGCGGCAGGTGGAAAGCTGCCGGCTAAAGCCAGATGGAGTGGTGTGGGTGGCACAGGGGCTGTGGCAGCCCTTTGACCGGCTGCGGATTGGGTTTGAGCGCACCAGTCAGCCGATGCGGCGGGCCAGAGTGAGCCGCATTGTGTTTGGTTTGGAGCTGGTACTGGGGCCGGGGCAATTAAGTAAAACAATCCAGTTCACCCAGATTGACCCGGTGGGGCGGCGGCTGCCCACCGACACCTTGAAGTTTACCGCCATCAACACCAACCTGATTACAGACAGCCAGGTGGGGCGGTATGACCCGGACAACCCAGAGGGCATTTGGAAGTACTTTGAGCAGCGCACCCCGGTGCATATTCGGTACGGGCAGACCATTACAGGGGGGATGCGCTGGGGCGATATGGCCCGGCTCACCTGGCAGAATGCAGCCGAAAGCAGCTGGAAGGACCTTCGGGAGGGTGGTTTTGTGGAATGGCTGGATGGCGGCCGGTATTACCTGACCGGACAGCCCACCATAGACGGGATGTATGCCCAGTTTGAAGCAACGGATGCCGTGGGGATTTTGGATAACACCTATT
>CALWNE010000014.1 GCA_944382705.1 uncultured Allofournierella sp. | reverse complement strand
GTCAAAGATGCGCTCGTTGATGGCACTGCCAAAGGAAAAGGCCACAATGCGGCCCCCTGCGGTGATGTAGCCGCCTTCCAGAGGCAGCTGGTCAAAGTGGTCAAACAGCATTTCAATGGCTTCGTGCTCCATCTGGATGCCCTCATCCTCCCGGTTATCCGGCATAGAAGCCCACTCCCGGTTAAACTGGCGCACCTGGGGCACTGCCTCGCTGGTAAGGGGATGAAATTCCCAGTCGGGATTTTCCCGCACAAAGCGGGAAACATGGTTGCGCTTTTTCTGGAATTTTTTGCCCGGCAGCTCTGCCAGCTCTGCCCGGTCGTAGATATACTCATAATCTCCCCGGGCTGCCTCGATTTCAAATAAGCCGGGGTACCACTGCTCTAGCCGCTGCTTTGCCTCCACCGAAACACCGTACAAAAAGGCAGGTTTGCCCTGCTGGCGTATATCCTGGATGATGGCATCCACCGCTTCCTTCTCGTCTCCATGGCCTGCGGGGTACAGGTACCGAAGGGTGCCATCCCGGTCGCTGCGGGCAATGGCGTGGTCGCCAAAGGCAGCCACCTGGGTGTTGTAAACCTTGCTCCACATATACAGGGTTACAAAGCTGTAGGTGCTGGTCATGTAGCCGCTGGCGTGCAGCAGCGGCACCAGCCATTCGCTGTCCTGGGGTTCAATGGGTTTGAAGTTTAACATAAAATCTCCTTCACGGCTGCCAGTACATCCCCCTGAATGGATTCAATGGAGCGCATAGCCTGATTTTCACAGCACTCCACCGTAATCCAGCCCAGTGTGTGAGCACAGTAATCAGCCGCTTGTCTGCTTTGTTTTAAATAGTCCACATCCCGTTCGTGGATGTCTTTTTTGGTTTCGTTGTTGTGGTAACGCTGGCTCATAAGCTGCTGGCTTACCTCTGGGTCCACCCGCAGGTAGATTACCCGGTCCGGCGCAGGAATGCCCAGCCTGTTGTATTCGTGGTCAAACAGCCAGTCCAAAAAGGCGGGCCACTCCTGCGGGGGCAGCTTGGAGCATTGATGAATGGCATTGCTGGTGGTATACCGGTCTGCAATCAGGATGCCCCCCTGCTGGTAAAAGCTTCCCCAATCGGTTCGGTAGCTGGCAAAGCGGTCCACTGCAAAAAAAGCGGAGGCCGCATAGGCGCTTACATCCTGAGCGGACGAACCAAACTTACCGGCCAGATACATCCGTACCAAGGCAGAGGAATCGCTTTCATAATCCGGAAAGGTAATGCGCCGCACCGGCAGCCCCATTTCCTGAATGGCCTGGCACAGGGCTTGGGACTGGGTAGCCTTTCCGCTGCCGTCCAGCCCTTCAATGGCAATCAGCTTTCCTTTCATTTGCCCTCTGCCTCCTGCTTGAGGCTGGCATATTTCTGGCGGATTTCAGCCGCCTTGCCGCAGGTCATGGGGCCTTCGGTGCAGCCGCCCTTTGCACAGCCGGGGCCTGCCGCCGCAAACAGAGCGGGGGCCACGGGGTACACCAGCTTGAGCATTTCATCCGCCAGGGCCCGGATTTCCCACTGGGCCCGCTCGCAGCACCGGTGCCGGAAGAAATTTTGCAGGCTGCGGGCGTTCATGGTAACAATCATTTTAGTGTCGCAGGCGTTGGGCAGCACAAAGCGGGCATCCTCAATGGCCATCTTTTCAGCCTTTTTGGCAGCCTGGGCTTCGTCCATACCCTGGGCCATCAGCTGGCGGATGTGCCCATCCTTCAAAATGGCTGCAATGCGCTTGTAGGTTTCGTTCTGTTCCTCCATGGCCTGGGTGAAGGCTTCCAGCGCCTGGGGGTCATCCTGCACCGCAGGGGGGGTTACATAGTCGAACTGGTCCAGCCGCACATAGCGCTGGCTCTGTACGCTGTAACTGGCCAGCCGGTGACGGGTAATCTGGGCCAGCAAGCTGCGGGAGACCCCTTCAATGGCAAAAGTGAAGCTCACATGCTCGGTGGGGCTTTCGTGGCCCATCTTAGCCAGTTTTTCCACAAAGGCACGGCTTTTTTCGGGGGTTAAATCTGCCAGCAGGTCGTCAACGCCCACATGGGAGTAGCACAGCTTTGCCGCTGCGGCCACCACCTGTTCCGGCTGGGGGGTATGTGCAATCAAAGATACCTTAAACATGGAACTGCCTCCAAGAACTTTATTTTACCAGGGTAAGGGGTGCATAGTTGGCCATGGTCTTTTTAACCCCCACAGAATCAAATCGAATTTCCACAATCGTATCTCCTGCGGCGGGGGTGGCCTTCAGCACAACACCCCGGCCAAAGACCTTGTGTTCCACCACATCGCCAGGGCGGAAGGTCTTGCCAGCGGACTGGGTCTTTTTGGGGGGTGTGGCCCCTGCGGTTACGGTGGAGCTTCCAAAGCGGCCGCTGGGTGCGCCGGTGGAACTGCTCTTGAACCGGGGCTGGGCTGCACTGGCTGCCTGGCCGGCACCGCCAAAGGCAGCACTGCCCCACTGGGGCCGCTGGCCGCCCATTCCCACCGAAGTGCCGGAGCCTGCACCCCAGCCGGCTCCCTCCCACCGGCCGTAGGAACGGCTGGTGGCCATGGGGCTTTCCTCCAGTTGCAGCAGGCTTGGGTCAATTTCCTCCAAAAAGCGGGAGGGCGGGTTGCGGCGGGTTTGGCCAAACATCAGCCGGCTCTGGCTGGAAGAAAGATACAGCTGCTTTTTGGCACGGGTAATGCCCACATAGCAAAGGCGCCGTTCCTCCTCCAGCTCCTCGTCAGAGCGGCGGGCCATCTCGCTGGGGAAGATGCCCTCCTCCAGACCCACCAGGAATACATATTCGTATTCCAGACCCTTGGCGGAGTGCATGGTCATCATAACCACCACATCGGTTTCCTCGTCGTAGCTGTCCAGGTCGGAAATCAGGGCCACTTCCTCCAAGAATCCTTGCAGGGTGGCTTCCTCGCCCTTCTGGTCCGCATAGGTTTTGATGCTGGACACCAGCTGACCAAGGTTTTCCAGCCGGGAGGCTCCTTCCTCCCCCTGACTCTCCAGCATGGCCTGGTAACCGGTCTGTTCCATAACGGCTTTTACCAGCTCATCCAGGGGCAGCGTTTCGCTGGCCTGTTTCAGCCGCTGGTACATGGCCCAAAAACTGCTCAAAGCTGCTGCGGCCCGGCTGAGGGAGGGGTATTCCCTCACCTGAGCGCACACCTCCAGCAGGGAGAGCCCCAGCTGGCTGCCGATTTCGCTCATTTTATCCACAGTGGTGCCGCCGATTTTGCGGGCAGGCTCGTTGATGATGCGTTTCAGGCGCAAATCGTCGCTGGGGTTTGCCAGCACAGACAGGTAGGAAACAATATCCTTTACTTCCTTACGGTCGTAGAATCGCTGGCCGCCCACAATTTTGTAGGGAATACCTGCCCGGGCAAAGTAGGTTTCCACCGGGCTGGACTGGGCGTTCATGCGGTAGAGCACTGCATGGTCCCGCAAGCGGGCGCCATTGCGCAGATTTTGGCCAATGATGGTGGCAATGTGAGAAGCCTCGTCCTGCTCATTTTCCGCCGTATAATGCTGGATGGGCAGGCCCTGGCCGTTTTCGGTCCACAGAGTTTTGCCCTTGCGGCCCAGGTTGTTTTTAATCACGCCATTGGCTGCATTCAAAATGGTGGAGGTGGAACGGTAGTTCTGTTCCAGCCGAATGACCTTTGCGCCCCGGAAATGCTCCTCAAAGTTGAGGATATTCTCAATGGTGGCACCACGGAACCGGTAGATGCTCTGGTCGTCGTCGCCCACTACGCAGATGTTTTTGTAGCCATCCGCCAGCAGGCGCACCAGGTGGAACTGGGCAATGCTGGTATCCTGATACTCGTCCACCAGAATATACCGGAATTTCTGCTGGTAAAATTGCAGTACATCCGGGTTTTGCTGCAACAGGCGCACCGTGTAATAAATCAGGTCGTCAAAGTCCATGGCACCGGCCCGCTTGAGCCGCCGGGCATAGTTCTGGTAAATTTTTGCCAGCAATCCGGCCTTGGTGTCCTGCGGGGCTTCCATGGCTTCTTCCGGGCTGATGAGCTGGTCCTTCATGCGGCCAATCTGCCCCATGGCAGACTTGAGGGGCAAAAACTTATCGTCCACCATCAGCTCTTTGTAGGTTTCCTTCATGGCCCGTTCCTGGTCGCTGCTGTCGTAGATGGTAAAGCTGGTGGGAAAGCCCAGCCGGTCTGCATCCTTACGCAGCATCCGCACACAGGCAGAGTGGAAGGTAGAGGCGTTCACATCCGCCCCCTGCTCCTGGCCCAGCATGGCGGCCAGACGGTTTTTAAGCTCCCCTGCCGCCTTGTTGGTAAAGGTAATGGCAAGCACATTCCAGGGGCGGGCATTCTCCCACCGCATCAGCCGTTCCAGCTGCGGGGGCACCTGGGTTTTGGTTTGTACTGCATGGCGCAGAGCCTCCAGCTGCTCCGGCTCCACCGGGCCAGCCAGATGCTGGGAGCCATGGGCCTTGCCAAAGCGGATGATGTTGGCAATACGGTTTACCAGCACGGTTGTTTTGCCGCTGCCTGCACCGGCCAAAATCAGCAATGGCCCTTCGGTAGAAAACACCGCCTGCTTTTGCACCGGGTTCAAACGGCCAAACTGCTGTTCAATGTAACGATCTCTCAGTTGTAAAAACTCCGTTGTCATAGCTGCTCCCCATTGATTGGTTTGGTGGGCTGTGCCGCCATAGGCCTGCAAAACCCAAATCCAGGCAGGTGGGCAACCCCACACCGCCTGGGCGTACATAGTTCATTGTATCATGTCTTTTATCATACCACACTTTTGAGCCTGCGCAAAGCGGGTGCAGCGCAAAAGTTCACCTATTTGGTGGTTTTTGTGGAACTTAGTCACCTTCTGCCGCTGCGAACAAACAGCCCCTGTCTTTTGGGACAGGGGCTGTAAGCATTCATAAATACCGGGCTTTAACGGCGGCCCAGCCGGGGGGTGGCGTCCTTAAAGCCAGTCTCTAAATCCTCGCCAATGACCAGGCTCTGGGCGGTACCCAGGGCCACGCAGTTGATGGGATCCGGCGATACCACCACATTTACCTTCAGCCGCTGGCTCATGTATTCCGGCAGACCCTTGAGCATAGCCCCGCCGCCGGTAAGCATGATGCCATCGGTGAAGATATCGCCAGAAAGTTCCGGCGGAGTTTTTTCCAGCACCTGGTGGGCTGCCACCGTGATTTGCTCCACCAGAGGGCTGATGGCCTCGGCCAAATCCTCGGTGCAGACGGTAAATTTCTGGGGCAGACCGGTAAGCAGGCTGCGGCCCTTTACCTCCATGGAGCCGGAGAACACGCCGGGCTGGCAGCAGGCCACCTGCTTTTTCAGCTCCTCGGCAGTGCGCAGGCCAATGGCCACATTGAACTTAGCCCGCACGCAGCGCACAATTTCATCGTCAAAGGTGTTGCCTGCCACATTCACGCTGGTGGAGCGCACCTTGCCGCCCAGGCTGATGACCGCAATATCGGTGGTGCCGCCGCCGATGTCCACCACCATGTGGCCAGAGGGCTGGCGCACATCAATGCCGGAGCCCATGGCTGCTGCCAGCGGCTCGTCCACCAAAAATACCTGCCGGGCACCGGCGGCCACCACAGCCTCCACCACGGCGTCACTCTCGATGCCGGTAATGGCAGCGGGCACACATACCGCCACACGGGGCTTAATCAGCCGAGAATCATACACCTTGTTCACAAACCGGCAAATCAGCTCTTTGGTAAGCATGTGGTTGGAGATAACGCCATCTTTAAGGGGACGAATGGCCGAGATGTAGTTGGGGGTACGGCCCACCATGGCCAGGGCTTCATCGCCCACAGCCAACACCTGGTCTTTGCGGTTGTCCAGCGCAACCACGCTGGGCTGGTTGAGCACCACGCCCTTGCCCGCCACTGCCACAATGATGGAAGTGGTGCCAAGGTCGATGCCGATGTCGTATTGTGCCATAACGGTAAAATCCTCTCTTGCTCTAAACTCATGGGCCAGCCTGGCCCTTATTCTGGCCAAATTACAGCAGCGGAGTAGCTGCCAGGGTAACAGCGAACACATCCATTGCGCCCGCTTTGCGCAGCGCCTTGCCGCAGTTGGAAACGGTAGCTCCGGTGGTGATTACATCGTCCACCAGCAGCACCCGCTTACCCTCCACCTGCTGGGGCTGGGGCACGCCGTAGGCATTGCGCACATTTTCCATGCGCTGCTGGGCCGTTTTGCCCTCCTGCTTTTGGGTTGGCCTTGTTTTGCACAGGCCGCAGGGCAGCAGCGGCAAATCCAGCGACTGGGCAATCGGTATCGCCAGATGGGCAGGCAGATTGTAGCCCCTGGTCCGGTCGTCCCCCGGTACGGGAATCACCAGGTCCCAGCTGCGCAGCACCGGGCCGCTTTCCTGTATGATTATACCACGCCTTTGCCGGAAAGTACAACCCAAAAGCGTGCTCGCCATCAGAACACCCAGCTCCCTGGCGTACCATACCCGGCCAGCATTTTTCATTCGCAGAATGCAGCCCCGCACGCAGCCATCATACTGGTATACGCTGGCCGCCCCGGAAAGATAATCCAAACAGTGGTCCCCTGCGGGCAGACGGGGCACAACTCGCTTGTGGCACGCCAGCTGCTGCTGGCAGTGGGGGCACTGAACCAGCATCCCCAGCACTCGCTCACAAAAGGGGCATCGCCGGGGATACACCAGCGCTGCAATCACCATCCGATGATGCTCCGCCCCTTTGGGGGCAATCATAGACTATCACCCTGGCAGAGCAAATCTGCCAGGCAGCTGTACCGCATATTCTGCCGCACATTTTCCACCATGCGGCTCACTGTATCGGTGCGCCCGGTAAGCACACAAAGATTTTTTGCACGGGTCACCCCCGTGTACAGCAGGTTGCGGTAACAAAGTTTTTCCGGCAAATCGCTCACCGGCATTACCACTGCCGCAAACTCACTGCCCTGGCTTTTGTGCACCGTAACCGCATAGGCAATTTCCAGTTCGGGAATGGTTTCGGCGGTGTATACCAGCTTGCGGTCATCCATCTGTACCAGCAGGGCCCGTTCCCCTGGGTCTACTCCCAAAATAATGCCCAAATCGCCGTTGAAGGCCCCTACCCCGGCTTCTCCGCCGTCTCGCTCAAAGGGAATCAGATAGTTGTTGCGCACCTGCATTACCTTATCGCCCAAGCGAAAAATCTGGCCGGCCATTTCCAGCTGAGGCTTATCCGCCGCCGGGGGGTTGAGAATCGCCTGCAATCGCTGGTTAAGGGCCGCCGTGCCCACCGGGCCTTTTTTGGTGGGGCACAGAACCTGAATGTCCCGCACCGGGTCCAGGCCATAGCTGCGGGGCAGCCGCTGGGCCACCAAATCGCACACCAACTGCTGGCAAGCCAGGCCGCTGGCCTGTAAAAAAAAGAAATCACTGGTTTTATCGCCCCGTAAGGGAGCAAGCCCCTGCACAATGCGGTGGGCGTTTTCCACAATCATGCTCTGGTTCTGCTGCCGAAAAATCCGGGTAAGGCTGACGGTGGGCACAATGCCGCTGCGCACCACTTCGCTGAGTACATTCCCTGCCCCCACGCTGGGCAGCTGGTCGGAATCGCCCACCATAATAATACGGCAGCCGTGGCGCAAAGCGGCCAGCAAGCTCTGAAAAAGCTTTGCATCCACCATACTCATCTCGTCCAGAATCACCACATCGTATTTTAGCAGATTCTTTTCGTTGTGAATAAACCGCACCAGCCGCAGCTGGGGGTCATAATCCACCTCCAACAGCCGGTGAATGGTCTGGGCCTTCTGGCCGGTCAGCTCGCTGAGCCGCTTGGCAGCCCGGCCGGTGGGCGCACACAGGGCCACCCGGTCCGCCTGGTGCTGAAACAAGGCCAAAATGGCATTCACCGTGGTGGTTTTGCCGGTGCCGGGGCCACCGGTAAGCACCATTACATTGCTGCACAGAGCCATCTCAATGGCCCACCGCTGCTCCGGCGCATAGGCAAAGCCCTGGGTGCGTTCCAGCACCTGGATGTTCTGTTCCAGCTCCTTGGGCTGGGTGGCAGGATAGCGGGTCAGCTCCCACAAACGGGCGGCAATGTCCTGCTCTGCTTTGAGCATATCCGGCAGGTAGATGTACTCCTTGCCCTGGCATTGGTGCAGGCAAACCTCCTCCCGGGCCAGTGCCTCGTCCAGCTGGGTGCTGACCACATCGCTGGAAATCTGCAAAAAGCGGGCGGTGGTATCCAGCAACTGGCTGCGGGGCAGGCAGGTATGGCCGTTGCCGCCGTTGTGCCGCAGCACATACAAAAGCCCTGCCCACACCCGCAAACTGCCGTCCTGGGCCAGTTCCATCTGGGCAGCAATGGCATCCACCTGGGCAAATTTCATGCGCAAAGGCTCGCCGCACAGCAGGTAGGGGTTGTTGCGGATGGCTTCCACTGTGCCGGGGCCAAAACTGCGGTACACCTCCACCGCTTTTACCGGGGCAATCCCGAACCGGCCCAGATAGGCCACCGCCTCCCGCACGCCGAACATCCGCCGGAATTCGTTGCTGATGGCCATGGCCTTCTGCTCGTTGATGCCCCGCAGTACCGTAAGGCGTGCCGGGTCGTTGGCAATCACCTCCAGGCTGTCCGCCCCGAAGGTTTCCACCAGTTTTTTTGCCGTGGAAGGCCCAATGTAGGGCAGCGCACCGCTGGACAGATAGGCCAGAGTAGCCGCCAAATCCTGTGGCATACTGGCCTCGCAGGAAACGCCCTTGAACTGGGGCCCGTGGGTGGGGTGGTTTTCAAACCGCCCATATACGGTGACGCTTTCCCCCACATTCACCTCGCCCAGGTTGCCGGTAACCACATGGAGCTCCCCGGCTACATTCACTTCAAAGACCACATAGCCGGTATCCCGGTTTTCAAAAATCACATGCTCGATGGTGCCTTCCATCCGCAGCAGTTCCTGCTCCTGTTCCTGTCCCATGCCGTCACCTGCCTTACTGACAAATTATGCTTTATTATAGCATAAACAATGGATAAAAGAAAAGACCGGGCCCAGCATGAAGCGACCCCAAAAAGAAGCATTGGGCAAAAATTTCTTAATATTGGGTAAATCAAACACATTAACGATTCCTTCCATAATCAAAAAAGATTGCCGCCGTATTCAGGAACTGCTTTGGATACTAATCCAAGTCAATAAAGAAGCCCTAAAAAGACTCTCTCAAAGACCCAGCGCTTACAACCCCAAATACAATATCCAATGCAAAGCAGGAGTGGTGCTGCTTACGCTGCTCCACTCCTGCCAAAACACAATATTCCACCTCAGTGACTTTTCCTACTGTCTACATAACCTGATACACTTTATTATCTATCTCCAGTAAGAATCTCTCATTGTTTGACAATATAGTTTTTTAAGTACTGAAACAATATTGTTTTTGCGACTACTTCAAAAGACACTTCCTATACTTTTCTCTTGTAACAATTAAAGCTTTTTCTGAATCAAACCCTTCCCAATGGCAGCTAGATGCCTAGTCTCGCTCTCCGTATCTTCACTGGGTCTTATGTTGCACTCCTTACATGAATCAAGCATAAAACATCTTTAAGATTTGCTCGCCCATTTTAGTAATTAACGGAACCACAAGCGCATTTCCCATAATAAAATAACGCTGACGCTCCGGCATCTCAGTATTAGTCCAGTTATCTGGAAAACCATTGAGGCGCTCGCACTCAATCGGTGTCAGCTTCCGCTTTTTACCGTTACCTTTATCCTCGATAATATGCGTGCTACGATTAAGACTTCCTTCGCTGGTGAGCATAGTTCGCCCGGGGCGATTTAATGGATCAGGGAATGCAATAGCCCCTTCACTGAACCAGTACGAGTAACCCGTTTTGCTCGTTCGTTCTATCTTTTTGGCCCCCTTCAGATAGGTCCACTTTTCTAATGCCTCACCTGTAATGTAGTATTTTTCATCTACAGGCCCATCCTCTATAATCTCCGACAATGTGATGGCAGGGGTGTGGCTAGGCATCAATTCTTCACTATATACCTTGCCATCCAGCATCACACCTGCATTATAAAAAGCTGCAACAAAATTCTCTGTTAAATCCACAAGATTCTCATACTTATTCACATCAGAAACCGATACCTTGCGATTTATATTATGCATAACTTCCACCGGAAAAGCCCCAGCAAAAAATCCACTCTTTGTAATCCACTCAAAAGCTGCATCTTCAAACTCATCTTGCTCCAAGCAATGGTAATCTACCGTCTCTTTTTTGACTGCAAAAATGAAAGTGCGCCGCCTGCGTTGAGCATTTCCATAATCGGCAGCGTTAATCACACGCCACTCTACTAGGTAACCTTCTTCTTCCAAGCAACGCAGAATGATTCCAAAATCACGGCCGCGCTGCTTGGCGGGAGATTTTAATAAGCGGTCCACATTCTCGAGCAAGATAAATCTGGGATGATGTGCACGGATAATATCATGTATCGACCACCAAAGCACACCTTTCTTTCCTTCAATTCCTTGTGCACCAGTTTGGGCAACAGAATAATCCTGACAAGGAAACCCTCCGACTAATAAATCGTGATCCGGAACTTGATCCAAAACAGTAGCAATATCCTTATTACAGCAATTAGCGTCATCTCCAAAATTTGTGCAGTAGCATTTGTATGCCCACTGGCCGCTCTGTCCAGGTTCCCACTGATTTGCCCAGATAGTCTTAAATCGAGAGGAACACCGCTCAAAGCCGACACGAAACCCGCCAACGCCAGCAAAAAGTTCAACGATGCGGATATCCTGATTCTTTTCCACTTTTACTCGTCCTCTCTTTTATGTTATTCTTAAAGTATATGTATCACAGATAAGGAGTATAGCATATTCGACCAAAAAGATCAAGACTTTTTCGTCAAGTTAGCTCTGTAATTCCGACACCTTTTCCTTTAGGGCTAAGACTTTTTAAATCTGTACAACTCATACACCATTTTTTCAGAAAGGGGCTAGCCTTATGAAAAACACAATATACAATACCAAAGAAGCCGTCTTGCGCCGTGCACAAGATGCCATCAATATCCCAATGAAAGATATCGATAAAACCGGGCGTATAAAAACAGGTAAAGGGGCCATCGGAACAGTTCTTGAGGAAAGTTGGTTTGGTTACACTCCCAACAACGAGTCTGAACCAGATTTCCCGGAAGCTGGTGTAGAACTAAAAGCTACCCCGTATATTCGAACTAAAAATGGAATACGAGCCAAGGAGCGTTTGGTCTGCAACATCATCAATTACATGACAGAGTATGAAAAAACATTTGGCACTAGTGATTTCTGGCGCAAATGTCAAACTATGCTAATCATGTCTTACGAATATCGAACAGGAGTCTCCAAAGAGGAGTTCTATATTGACAAAGCGATTCTCTTTAGTTTCCCGATAGAGGATTTGATTATTATCCAACAGGACTGGATGAAACTAATGGATAAAATTCGCGCCGGCCAAGCTCACTTAATTACAGAGGGCGATACACTTTATCTAGCCGCTTGTACGAAAGGTGCAACAGCAGCTACGGTCCGCCAACAACCATTCAATTCTATCCGAGCCAAGCAGCGGGCATACTCCTTAAAATCATCTTATATGACACGGATATTAAAAAATTTCGTGTTTGGCAATCAAGAGGATGAACATATTATCAAAGATTGGCGAGCGCTTACTAAACATACTTTTGAAGACCACATCATTGGTATGCTTCGCCCATATTTTGGTATGACACAAGAGCAACTCAAGGCACACTTTGTAGTCGACTCAAAGGCAAAAAACTTGAACGAGGTCTTGTTGGCAAAAATGCTCGGGATTCGCGGCAAAATTGCATACACGAATGAATTCCAAAACGCAAGTATTGTCCCCAAAACAATACGAATCCAGCGTAATGGACGCATCAAGGAATCTATGTCCTTCCCCACATTTCGATTCACACAAATTATAAACGAAACATGGGAAGATTCTGAACTGCGTAATTATTTAGAGCCAACGAAGTTTCTATTCGTTATATTCGAAGAATCTGAGCAAGGCGAGTATGTGTTTTCCCGTGTGAAGTTCTGGAATATCCCCTCGGAAGATTTGGAGGAAGTCAGAAAGGTTTGGGAACGCACAGTCAAAATTATTCGCAATGGTGTAGAGCTTCATTTTGATGGTTATGCCATGCGAAACAATCTACCAAAATCATCTGAAAATCGTGTGTCCCATGTGCGCCCGCACGGGCGAAACGCAAGCGACACCTACCCTCTACCAGATGGTAGGAAAATGACCAAGCAATGCTTCTGGCTCAATAACAGCTACCTTGAACAAATTCTAAAAGACGATATTCGCTAAACAACTTGAGCAAACCAAGAAGCAC
The DNA here is from genome assembly GCA_944382705.1 of uncultured Allofournierella sp. Taxonomy (GTDB): domain Bacteria; phylum Bacillota; class Clostridia; order Oscillospirales; family Ruminococcaceae; genus Allofournierella. Next base: position 4,143 of record CALWNE010000014.1, on the reverse strand, counting down.
CGTTCGCTAAGCCTAACAAACCCAAAGCAGAAGTGGCGCAGCTAATGCTGCGCCACTTCTGCTTTGAATTTGTTATTTCTGTCTATGCAATCGTTTCTATGTGCGCCTGTTCGATTTAGAGCTTGTAATCCGGTTCTGCACACTTTACTACCGCAAATCCTTTATCATGCACCAAAAAAGATGCGAATGAGTACCAAAGCCATAACCACCTGGCAGGTGCCAACCCCTGCGCCGTACAGCAGTGCTTTGGGGCCTTCTGCTGCCAAGTCACGGAATTTTACCCGCATACCAATGGCCGCCAGGGCAATAATCTCAAACTGCTGGCTCACCAGCTTGGCGCCATGGCTTACCACGCCGGGAATCAGTCCCAGGCTATGAAGCACAGCCAGGATAAAGAAGCCAATGATGAACCAGGGCACACCAGCCTTCACCTTGGTGGCAGATGCATCGGAGCTCTTTTTGCCAAACAGGGGGGTGCTGTCGCTGCTTACATCCATACGGGAGTACAGCAGTGCCACCAGCACAATGAATACAATTCGGATAATTTTAAAGATGGTTGCACTTTCCACCACCGGGTCACTGACCAGCTTGGCGGAGGCAATTACCTGGCCGATGGATTGCAGGGTACCACCAATCATGGCGGAGGTGTGCATCACTTCATGCTGATACACCAGGCCGGTAACCAGCGGCAGAAGAATCATCAGCAGGGTACCTGTTACATTTACAATAGTAATAGAGATACCCTTATCCTTGCTGTCTGCATCCACCACCGGAGAAACCGTTGCAATAGCCGAGGAACCGCACACCGCATTGCCGGCACCCATCAGCAGGCTGAACCGTTTGCCAAAGCCCATACGCCGGCCAATCTGGTAGGCCACCAGCAGGGTAAGACCCATCTGGCACAAAATAAAGCCCACGCCCTGCAAGCCTACTGCCAGAATATCGCTGAGCATGAGGGTGGCACCGGTGAGCACAATGGAATACTCCAGCAGGCTTCGCTCAGAAAATTTTGTGCCGCTTTCAAAGCAGCTTTTGTTTAAAAAGGTGTTGCCGCACAGAATGCCCAGTCCAATGGCAAACAGTGCCGCTCCAATGGACGGAAACAGCACGGCGATGCCCTGTGCAATCACTGCAATTACCAGGCACACCAAAAAGCCCGGTGCATTGTTGGTAATGGTTTGTTTCATGGTTGTTTCTCCCTTTTGCCCTGCCTGCGTTATGGCTGTTTGGCAGAGATTCGTTTTTTGTTCCGCACTTGATTATAGCGCCGCTTTTGTATAAAATCAAATTAGTTTTTACGGTCAATCAATAAATTTTTCTTATATATTGTTTTTGAAGGAGGTTTTTTGTATGCTGGATACCAAGCTATATACTTTTTTGCAGCTGGCCCAGTGCAGCACCACCCTGGAATGTGCCCGGCTGCTGCATCTCACCCAGCCTGCTGTAAGCCAGCACATCAAGGCATTGGAAACCCAGTATGGCACCAAGCTGTTTCAAAAGGAAGGCCGCCGCCTGGTGCTTACCAGCCAGGGCAAGCGGCTGTTTCAGCTGTGCCAGCGGCTGCACACCATGGACCAGCAGATTCACCGGGAGATGCGCCAGGCCAGCCAAACCAGCCTGCAACTGGGCGTTACCCTCTCCATCGCCCATGGCTGTATGGCCCAGCTCATGCCACGCCTGTTGGATGCATTCTGCCCCATGCAGCTGCACCTAAACCAGCAAAACACCGCCCAGCTGCTGCATCAGTTGGACAACGGCCAGCTGGATTTAGCCTTTGTGGAGGGCAACTTCGCCCACCACGAATACACCTATCGGCCCTTTTGCCAAAGCCGTTTTGTGGGCCTTTGCGCACCTTTTAGCCCCTGGATCAGCTGTACCCAGCTCACCCAGCTGCTGGATGCTCCCCTGCTGCTGCGAGAAACCGGCAGCGGCACACGGGACATCTTTGAAAGCGAATGCCGGGCCCGAAACCTGGACCCTTCGGATTTTTCCACCTGCTCCACCATCAACCACATTCCCACCCTGCTGGAACTCACCGCCCAGGGCCGGGGCATTACCTTTGCCTACGAGGCAGCGGCCCAATCCCTTTTAAAAGAAGGCCGCCTGGAGGTGATTCCCTTGCAGGACTTTGTGCTGGCCCGTTCCTTTCATGGCGTATGGCTGCCGGGCCACCCCCAGGAACAGCAGTTTGAGCAGATGGTGCAGCTGGCGCAGCAGGTGCTGGCCCAGTGAGCACATCCCACAACGCCAGCTTCCATGTTTACTCTGTGCACCGCTGCCCGGTTGCAGGTGCCGAACTTACAAATCCTCAAACAGGCGTTCCACTTCCTCCTGTGAGATGTGGTCCACTCGTTTAAGGGGAATGCCCGCCGCCCGGAATGCCCGATTTTTAAATTCATCCTTCCTGCGGGCATGGGGCGTGTCGTGGGTGCTGTCATCCAGTTCCAGCGCAAACAATACCTGGAGCTGATAATCGCACACCACAAAATCCACATGCTTTTGGGAAATACGATTAAAGTATTTCATATAATCCTTGCGGGTATTTACCGAAAGCAGGTCTTTGAGGCCCACCTTGGGGCAGACAATGCACTGGTGCTGCCAGGCCACCCGGCGCAGTATTTTATAAAACTGGTACTCCCGCCGGGTCAGCAGAGGCTTTGCCTGGTAGGGGTACCGCTCTCGCCCTGCAATCAGCCATTGCACCACCAGGCCGGCCAGCAGCAGAACAGCCGCCGCCAGCCACCAGATTGCAGGGGATGTCATCCAATCGTTCATGGGGGTAATTCCTCGTTTCGACGCAAAATTTGGGACTTTTTGCAAATCCCGCTTTTGCATTATACCAAAGGCCAAAAAAATAATAAAATATTTTTTAAAAAACACTTGCAAAACAAAAAACTATGTGGTATATTAATTAAGCACTCACGAGTGCACAACATAATCCTCAATAGCTCAGTCGGTAGAGCATGCGGCTGTTAACCGCAGGGTCGTTGGTTCGAGTCCAACTTGGGGAGCCAGCACAAGAGTGCTTGTAGAGCCATTCTACAAGCACTCTTTCTTTTTACTGACACACTTACTAACACACTTTTTATTTTACTTTCGCAAGCTAAAGTAAATAATTTTCTAAAAAACACATCACCCCTCGAACCGTCAGGCAATTCTGGACGGTTCGAGGGGTGAGTTCGTTTGGGCTATAAATTATTTTGAATTGACGCCATTAATCTGCGCCAGGGCGTCCTTCAGCTTTTCGGGCATCGGCACTCCCAGCCGTGCGCCGTTTTCGACAAGGCTCAACGCTTCATTGGCAATGTAGAAACCCAGCACCATGTTCCGCATCATACCACCTGCGCCGGTGGCATTGTCCAAGATGTTTGCCATTGCCACAATGCACAGAATAAAGAACTTCTTAGCCAACCCCTTAAAGCCCACCTTGCTAGATAGTGTCCCTGCCAGGTAGGCAGCCACCACGCCGGTTGCATAGTCCAGCACCAGGGCCGTCAACAGGGAATTGAAAAGTGCGTCCCGCACCCCGAACAGGTAAGTAATCATACCAGCACAGACTGCCCCCACTGCGCTTGCTGCATTATTCGTCATTACTTCCCTCCTTATGCCACCTTTACCGGGATGTTGCCCAGCTGGGCAGCCTTGTCCGCCACCAGCTTATGCAGCACCGCAAAGTCGCCGGGGCTCACCGGCCCGATGGTAATGGTACTGAGGGCGGCAGGAGTGCTGGGCTGCTCCTGCTGTTCCGGGGGTCTGGTCTGTGCTGCACCGGAACCATCACCGGCAGGCATGCCGGCAGACTTGGCAAAGCCATTCAGGCCAGCACTGCGCATAATAGAGGGATACTCCTTGTAGCACTCGTTCAGGTCCACGTTGCCTCGCACACCGTCCACTTTGCCGGTGCTGGTGTACTGCCAGATGCCATAGGGCATAGGGCAGGTGCATTTGGGGCCGTACTGGGCCGCCCACACGTCAAAGCGGGACAGGTTTTTATAGTCCAGCTTATTCTTCACAAAGTCGGTGCTGGCATACAGCATACCGTAATATCCCGCACGCTCGATGGTTTCCAAAAATACCCGCACCGCCTGGGTGCGCTGAGCGTTGCTCTGGGTCAGAATGCAGGGCTCATACTCAATGTCATAG
>CALWNE010000013.1 GCA_944382705.1 uncultured Allofournierella sp. | reverse complement strand
ATTCCAGCTGTCCTCGATTTTCTGTGTTCTTTACCAGCATTTTTATCACCCTACACCATTATACCCCATTTTCTTCCATGATACGAGAAAAAGGCCGCCTTTTGGCGACCTTTTTCGACAGGCTGAGACCGGTTTGTAAAACCGGTCTTTTTTTATGCTGTTCTTTCAAAAACAAAAATTTATTCCTGTATCTCAATGCTGCCCATTTCTGTTTCCAGCTCAAACTGCACCCAGTCCCCGTAGTTCCCGTTGCTTTGTTCACCGTCATAGCTGCCTCTATCCGCCACATCGGCACCAAACAGATGGATTGCACCCATTCCAGATTCTGTTTTGCACTCCCAGCTGTAACGAGCAGGTTTTGGCATGGTGAGTTTCACCTGGCCCATATCCGTTTCCAGTTCCACATAGGAGACAACATTGCCTGTCAGATCCACTTCTCCCATATCCGATTCTACTTTTAGGGTAACTGCTTGCAGATCATCCACCACTACCTGGCCCAGGCCTGCCTCAATCTCCATTTTTTGTGTATGAATGGAGTCGGCATGGATGCTTCCTGTTTCTGTTTTCAGCTCCACCTGTTCCATCGTCTCTCCTGCGGGCAGGGTCAGATACAGCACGCCATCTGGATCTGCTTTAGAGTCCACCTTAATTTCCCAGGTTCCTTTGTGCAAGCTGCTTTTAATGTATTCGGTGGGGATGTCCTGAGCTTTTAATGCAAAGGCCTCCCCCTGGTTAATTTCCACCTTGACCTTTTTGCCGGAAACTTCAATTTGCCCCAAAAATCCAGAAGGAACAAACAGCTCCTGGGCGCTCTGGGTTTGGCCTGTCAGCTTGCCCAGGGTGGTATTCAGTCCACCAACCCAAACCGTAATTCCCTCATCTGCTGCATCCTCTACGCTGATGATGCGGTTGTTGGCCAGCGCCTGCATCCAGTCTGCTTTAAAAAACGCCCCCAAGGCCAAAAACGCAAGGCCCAGTACAAAACAACCAACCATTCCGGATAAAATGCCCTTAATCCATCGTTTCATGTCCACTTTCCTCCTTTTCGGCCTGGCGTTTGCTCTGCCAGTTTTTCAACCTATGCCAAATCCACAACGGAATTTTTACCACAAGGGTTGTAAGCCCCAGCATGGCAAAGCCCAGCGCAAAATCAAAAAACGCCATGGATATGGTCATAAGCACGGTGCCAAACCCCTGGTCCATGCTTAGGAATGCCCGAATCAGTGCTCCAATGCCGCCGGCAAAGCACCCCAGTGCAGAGACAGCAAACCCTACAATGATTCCCAAAACACTTAGCGCTATACCAACTACGCAAGCTGCTGCGCCAATCCAAAGGGGAAACAACACCACCAGCAGCAAAATCATAAGCCCTTTTTGGGACTTCAAGTTCTTGATTGGGCTGGTTGCAGGCTGATTGTACACGGGCGCTGCCGAAGGCTGTACCGGAGCACCTGGTGCTCCATCCGTTTCCGGTTTGCATTGCGGCACATTGGCCCGAATAATTGCAGCCACCTTTTCGGGGCTGCCCAGCTGCTCAATCAGTTCCTGCTCTCCTTCGGGGCCAGCTTCCTCAAAGCATTCGCTGTAATACTGCATGGCCTCCTGCTGCTCCTCCGGTGCAAGGTCTGCCAGCAGCTGGCTCAGCCGATTCAAAAATTCCTGTTTTGTCATTGGACCACATCCCCCTCTAAAAGCATTTGATCAATCTGCGCCCGGTATTCCTGCCATTCTGCACGATACTGCTCCAGGGCCTGGCTGCCTGCAAGGGTCACACGATAGTACCGCCGGTTACGCCCTGCATATTCCTGGTCGTAGGTATCCAGATACCCCTCTTTTTGCAGCCGCCGCAGCACTGGATACAAGGTGCTTTCACTCACCGTCATAATACTGCGCACCTCCTGTGTGATGCGATACCCGTAGCTGGGCTCCTTTGCCACAACACTCAGTACTAACGCATCCAGCAGTGCCGCCCCAATATTGAAGGCCACAGCCATTCCCCCTTAAATTTATAATTGCAACTATATTATATTTCATATAATATTCTGTGTCAAATAGTTTTTATCTCCAAACGCTTCTGCACAAAAATACACCCCCTGCGCAAAGCGCAGGGGGTGTATAAAGCGATTGCTGTAACCAGCACCATCGGTTATGCCGCAAGGGTGGGGGTTATCTTACTGCTTTTTAAAAATAATAAGCTTGGAAAAAATATAATTGAACACAATCACCAGCACCTGTGCCGTAAGCTTTACCAGCAAAAACCACAGGTTCTGCCAGGCCTGCGGCACCAGCATGGCGCCAATGATGTCCACTCCCAGCCACATCAGCAGTACATCCATCACCATGGTACCCAGCCGGCAGCCCACAAAGGAGCCAAATTCCCGCAGGGCCTCCATGCCCTTGCTGGTGCTGCAAAACACCCAGGTTCGGTTGGTTCCATAAGCAAACAGAATGCACAGGATGTTATCCACCAGCGTGTTAACGGCAGTGGACAGGCCCATCCACCGAAACACCACTGCCAGCACAACATTCAGCAGGGTGGCAAGCCCGCCAAAAAACAGATAGCTGATTTGCTCTCTGTAAGTGACCAGCAGCTTTTTCAGCTGTTCCATCAAGCTTCCACAATCTCCATGGAGCGGATAACCACCGGCTCCACGGGCTTATCCTGCATACCGGTGCGCACATTAGCAATCTCGTCCACAACATCCATGCCATTTACCACACGGCCAAAGGCTGCATAGCCGCCGTCCAGGTGGGGAGCATCCTCGTGCATGATAAAGAACTGGCTGCCTGCGCTGTTGGGGTCCATGGCACGGGCCATGCTGATTACGCCACGGGTGTGCTTGATGGGGTTCTGCCAGCCGTTGCGGGCAAACTCACCCTTGATGTGCCAGCCGGGGCCGCCCATGCCGGTGCCTTCGGGGCAGCCGCCCTGAATCATAAAGCCGGGAATAATGCGGTGGAAGGTCAGGCCGTCGTAAAAGCCTTCCTTCACCAGCTTCAAAAAGTTTTCTACGGTGATGGGTGCGGCCTGGGCATCCAGCTCCAGGTCGATGGTCTTGCCGTTTTCCATGGTGATGCGTACCATATTCAAATCTCCTTTTATACCATTCATTCTGTACCGTGGCCCCATGGGCTCGGTGCACTCTGTTTTTTATTATACCACGAAGCCGTCCAGGATGGTATACCTGGTTCTCCATCGGATTGCTGCACCGCTCCAACCCCTTGGCAGCTTCCCTTCCGCTTTAATCAAAAGGGCGGGGCGCAAACTGCGCCCCGCCCCTTTGGTGTATCACTGCAATAGCTGCTGTGCTGGGTCAATCCTGCATCTGGGCAGCCTGCTCAATGATTTTGGTGCAAACATCCTCGCCCAGTGCCGCATTCAGGCACAGATCATAGTAGCGGGCCTCACCCCAGCGGTTTTGGGTGTAGTAGTTGTAGTATCCGGCCCGGCGTTTATCCTCCTTGCTGATGGCCAGCTCCATCACACGGTCCTCTGTGCCGGGGGCAAAATCACCGCAAGCCAGCGCAAACTGTTTGCGGTACTCCATGGGTGCGTGCAAAAATACCCGCAGTACATCCTCCCGCTGGCGCAGCACATAATCTGCACAGCGGCCCACAATCACGCAGGGTCCCTGCTTTGCCAGATCCTCAATGATGCGGGCCTGAATAATATACACCTGGTCATTGAGGGGCAGTTCGCTGCCCATGGTGTACAGATTGTACAGCAGGCTTGTGGTGTGCCGCCGTTCCACCGCAGCCACCGACTCCTCGGACAGGCCGCTTTCTCTGGCCGCCATGGTAATCAGTTCCTTGTCGTAAAAGGGAATGTTCAGTTCCTGTGCCACACGGCGCGCAATGTTCAGTCCTCCGGTGCAGTGCTCCCGGCTGATGGTAATGATTCTGCGTTTCATACAAAAACCCCCTTTATTTTATCCCGACCCAGCGCAGAGCGCCGGATTATGGGTTACGACCCCTTCAGCTCTGCCACCAGGGCATTGCCGGCGGAATCGATGGAATACACAGTGATTTTGCCCTGTCCCAGCAGCTGGGCGGGAATTTGCACAGCTCCTTCGGGACTTTGTTCCAGGTAATGGAATGTTTTATGTCCTGTGGTTGCACGGGCCACGCCGTCTGCCACGGTGCAGGCCAAGGTTCCCTTTTGGGAAGCAGGCAGCTCCAGCAGCTCCCCTTCCAGGTCCTCAAAGGCATAGCAGCCTGCCTGTTCCAGTATACGCAGATGGCAATGCTGCCGATGAGGACAGCCAACCTCCGGCTCCTTCTGCTTGCCGGTAATTACCACCGCATCCCCCGTGTATACCGCCCAAAATTCCTGCGCCAGGTAACGATGTTCGGCCTGACGGTCGGTGGGGGCCAGGCTGTCGTTTACCAGCACATAGACCTTGTCATTCTCCAGCTCAAACCCACGAATGGACATACACTGATCCACAGCTGTTTCAAAGGACCCCGGCAGATAGGGCAGCCCTTTTTCTGCCGCCTGTTCCGGGCTGCTTGCATAACGCACCCGAACGGCCACCGAGTTGCCCAGTTTAACCTGCTTCCAGATTTCCTCCGGCGTCAGGTAGGCTCGGTAACCCTGGTAGCCATAGCTGCTGGCCAATGCCACCAAAAATGCATGGTTGAAACAATTGCCGGCTCCATGGTCGTACATCCCCCAGGCCAGCTCCTCCGGCAAGGCATCCTTGCCCCAGCGGTTGATCATGCTGGCCAGGGCAATGGGTGCGCTCATAGTGCCTTCAAAGTGAGGATCCCGGTTTTTTTCGCTGTAAGCAGGCAGCCGCAGCAGCCGCCCATAGGGCTGGGCCTCCTGGTGGTGCCACTCAACAGGGCGCACGCTGGCTGCCAGCAGCCGCACCAGGGGGGTAATGTGCACATCACTTGTGTAAAGGTAGATGCGCATCTGGGCCTGCGTGGCCCGTCCTGCGGGAATATGCAGGGTGTCCCCCTCTATATAGGCAGGCTTTGCCTGGGCTTGCTGGATGCTTTCCCGGGCAATATGTGGGCTCCACTTGCCAAAGCTCAGCCAGCCGGTCCACTCCCCATCCACCAGAACACGAGCCTGGGCCTCTACCACCGTGCCCGGTGGTGTTTGTGCATTCCAGCTGATGCCCAACTGCCGGAACGCAGGAAAGCGGATTTCCGGCGAGGTAAAGCACCCATATTGCAGATACCCCCCTGCCGCTTGTTCCAGGCATACGGCATTTTCGGTGAGAGCCACATTGTCCAGCCCACCCTTTGTAAAAGCGTCCGTGCCGCTAAGGATGTATAGATTTTTCAGCATCGGGTATCCCCTCTTTCTTGGGGGCACAAAGCTTGCTCCCCGCTGTATTGCATAATTTTGGAATAACTTTATGGTACCGGTTTGCGGCCTGGCTGTCAAGCATTGCTCTGCCCACCGGTACGGCGGGCCTGCCAGCGGCCATCCGGTTGCCGTTGAAAGGCGCTTCCGCTGGCGGCATTCAGCAGCGGCAGAATGCTGCAATCATAGTTGCACAGGGTATTCAGGTGATAAAACTCAAAATGTTCCGGCTGCTGCATATACTCGGGGCTTTCATCCCCTGCAAACATCCGCCAGCCGCTGTCTGCCACGCCGGGCAGATTCAGCGGCTGCTCCCTGTAGAGGTATCCCACCGGCATGCCGTCCACGGTAATCCGGTCGCTGGCCAGGCAGGCTACCTGTTCGCCTCCTTCGTAGCCCACCAGCAGGGGCCGCATCTGGGAAGGCGGTATTCTGTACTGTTTGCCGGGCTTCTGGTACCAGGCATACCCCTGCCAGCCCTCCTGGCTGGTGAGCAGCCGTTCCAGCAAGCGGCAGTTCAGCTCCACATATTCCTGCATCTGGGCCTTATCCACCTGGCCGGAGTCCTTCATGGCCCCCCGGAACAAATCGTAGCAGGCACCGCACAGATAGCTGGCGGCATATTCCAGCCAGCTATGGCAGCGGCGGGCGGCTTCGGTGCTCAGTTTGTCTGCCCGCTGCCAAAATTCCTCCTCCTCCATCCAGCCGGCTGCGTAACCCAACCGAAGCAGGGTCAGCCGCTCGGCACAGTCAAAGGCAAAAAAGCCCTGGCGGCCCGCAATGGGAGCCAGCAGCTGGGCAAAGTCCCGGCAGGCTTCAAACAAAAACCGGCCCTCTGGCTTCAGTTCATTCACATCAAAACAAGGGCTTCCCTTCCAAAAAGTTCTGAACTGCTCGTATTGCATCTGGGTGTTGTACTCTTTATCCAGAAATTTTTCCAGGCTTTCCAGGTTATGCACTCCATAAAGGCGGTTGCAGTGGCTGCGCAGCTGATCTCGGCTGGGCTGGTCTGGGCAGCGGTACAGCCGGTGAAAGCTCAGCGGTCCCTCAACGCCGGGCACCTTTCGCAGGGCTCCCACGCCGCTAAGCAGCAGTGCAAAAGTTTTGGCATCGCATTCCTTCGCCTGGGCATTGGCTGCCATGGGTTTCATTTTATCCAAAAAGGCCAGCAAGGCCCCCGCCACATCGTAGCGCTGGGCCTGCTGGGCCCGGCGCCGGTTGTGATTGAATACATTCATACAGTTGTTTACTCCCTCGTTGCTGATGTTGCCGGTTGAAGGGGCACACCGGTGCTCCTTCGTTCCTGGGTTTGTTTTCATTGTAGGCTTGCTGAGCAGGAATTGCAAGTGCCAGCTGGTATACCCCGAGCACTTTTCCACAATTGGCAGCTCCCGCTGTGGAAAAGTCTATCCGACTGCACCGTCTCCCCCTGTTTCGTAGGGTTTTGCCTCACCGGTTCAGACGAACCAAGGCCCCCGGCACTGCTGCCGGGGGCCTTGGTTCTGTGTATGATGACTCAAAATTAAAGGAGAAAGGTTAGTTTGCCAGCAGCTCGCCGCTTACAATATAGACCACCCATTCAGCCAGGTTGGTGGAGTGGTCACTCATCCGCTCCAGGTATTTGGCAATCATCAGCTGATCCACACGCTGGCGGATTTCATCCGGATTCTGCTTCATGCGTGTGCACAAATCTTCCACCACCTGCAGGAAGTAATCATCCTGCAAATCGTCCTGGGCAATCACACTGCGGGCCTTTGCTTCGTCCGACTCCACAAAAGCAGTTACGGTGCTGTTCACCATGGATTTCATCAGGCTGAACATCTTTTCCATCTGAGCGGGCAGGTCCACAGCAGGCTTTACTGCCATCTGAACCACATATTCCGAAATGTCGCTGCAATGGTCCGCAATGCGCTCCAGGTCGGAAATCATCCGCATGATGGAAGCAATGCGCCGCCAGTCGCTGGCCACAGGGCCCTGGGTGATTACCAGCTCCAGGCAAGCCTTTTCGATGCTGCGCTCCATCTGGTCAATCACATCATCCCCCTGGATGATTTCCTGAGCAGCCTTCACATCCACCTTTTGCAGTGCCTTCCAGGTTTTGTCGATGGAGTCCTCAATGGCAAGGCCCATCTGTTTAACAGAATCGCAAAGCGCCTGTAATTCGTTGTTGTAGTTCCTACGCATGATATTTTATCCTCCCATCAACCAAACCGGCCGGTGATGTAGTCCTCGGTCTTTTTGTCCTTGGGGTTGGAGAACAACTCCTTGGTGGGACCATACTCCACCAGAGTGCCGGTCAGGAAAAATGCAGTCTGATCCGAAATTCGGGCAGCCTGCTGCATGTTATGCGTTACAATAACAACAGTATACTGCTTTTTCAGTTCATCCATCAAGTCCTCAATGCGCAGGGTGCTGCCGGGGTCCAGTGCGCTGGTGGGTTCGTCCATCAGCAGCACCTCCGGCTGCACAGCCAGGGCACGGGCAATGCACATACGCTGCTGCTGGCCGCCGGAAAGGCCCATGGCGCTCTTTTTCAGGCGATCCTTCACCTCATCCCACAAAGCAGCACCACGCAGGCTCTTTTCCACCAGTTCATCCAGCTCGGCCTTGCTGTGGTTGCCATGCAGCCGGGGGCCGTAGGCCACATTGTCGTAGATGCTCATGGGGAAGGGGTTGGGCTTTTGGAACACCATGCCAATGCGGCGGCGCAGCTCGGTTACATCCACATCCTTGGCCAGCACATTCTTGCCGTGGAACAAAGCCTCGCCGGTGATGGTCACATTGGGCACCAGGTCGTTCATGCGGTTGATGGTTTTCAAAAAGGTGGACTTACCGCAGCCGGAAGGGCCAATGAAGGCAGTAATCTGCTTTTCGGGAATCTCGATGTTGATGCCCTTCAGGGCCTCGGTCTCACCGTAATACAGGTGCAGGTCCTTTGCCTGCAAGATGGTCTCGCTCATTTTGCCTTCTCCTTACCATTCAGTTTCTTTTGTGCAATGCGGGTAGCCACATTGATGAGGAATACCATCAGCAGCAGGATGGCTGCAATGGCAAATGCCACCTCAAACTCGCCTCGCTCCGAAGCGTAGATGTACAGGGCAACGGACAGGGTGCCGCCGCCGCGGGTGTAAGCTTCCAGCAAATTGGAAGCGATGATGCTGGCAGAACCGGCGGTAAACAGCAGCGCTGCGCTCTCGCCCACAATACGGCCCACCGCCAGAATGCAGCCGGTGATAATGCCGCTGAGGGAGGAGGGCAGAATGATGGTGCGAATCATGTACCACTTGGTGGCGCCCAGTCCCAGTGCGCCTTCCCGGTAACCGGCGGGCACGGTTTTCAGGCTTTCCTGGGTGGTACGAATGATGGTGGGCAGAATCATAACCACCAAAGTCAGGCTGCCGCTCAGCAGGCTTACGCCAAAGCCCAGCACCTGCACAAACACCAGCATACCCACCAGACCATAAATGATGCTGGGAATACCGGCCAGAGTCTCGGTGGTAAATTCCACCACTGCAATAAACTTTTTACTGGTGGCGTACTCGGTAAGATATACCGCCGCACCCACACCCAGGGGCAGTGCAATCAACAGAGTAAGCACAATCATGTATACCGTATTTAAGATGTTGGGCAGAATACCAATGGTGCCCCGCAGAATGCTGGGCTTGGTGGAAATCAGCTGCCAGGAGATTTGGGGCAAACCCCGTACAAAGATATAGCCCAAAATGCTTACCAGCACGGCCACGGTCAAAAAGGCACAGCCATACACAATGGCCTGTAACAAGCCGCCCTTCAGGCGGCGCTTTGCAGTGTGATTCACCCTCATTCACCTCGTTTCAAAAAAGTATGCAGTGCCCAGTTGATGAGCATAATAAACAAAAACAGAATCAGACCAATGCTGAACAGGGCCTGCTTTTGCAGGCTGCCCTCCGCTGCATAGCTCATTTCGCTGGCAACGGCGGTGGTCAAAAAGCGCACGCTCTTAAACAGTCCGGGCATGTTGGCCACGTTGCCGGCTACCATCATAACCGCCATGGCCTCGCCCACGGCACGGCCTGCACCCAGAACAATGCCTGCCACAATGCCGCTTTTTGCAGCGGGAATGCTTACTTTAAATACAGTTTCAATCCAGGTGGCACCCAGGCCCAGGCTGGCTTCCTCGTATTCACGGGGTACCGCCCGCAGGGCGGTTTCGCTTACCGAAATAATGTTAGGCAGTACCATGATGGTAAGCACCAGAATGGCACTGAACAGGGTGCTGCCGCTTTTCAGTTTAAAGAAATCCATTACAGCGGGCACCAGCACAATCATACCAATCAGGCCGTATACCACGCTGGGAATACCCGCCAGCAGTTCCACGGCCGGGCGCACCGCATTGGCCAGCTTGGCCGGGGCCAGCTTGGACAAAAACACAGCAGTGAGCACGCCCACCGGCACGCCCAGCAGCAGTGCACCAATCATACCCCACACACTGGTAAGGATAAAGGGCAGAATGCCAAACTGAGGTTCTGCTGCGGTGGATTTCCAGACGGTACCCAGCAGAAAATCCACCGGACCTACCTGGATAATGGCAGGCAAACCTGCCCAGATCATGTACAGGGTAATGAGCGCCACTGCGGCAATGGACACCATGCCGCACACAAAGAACACCCCGTTCATGATGCGCTCAATGCTTTGTTTTACTTTCATTGGTTTTCCCTCTCCATAGCAAAGTTTTGAGTCTATCCTTTACACACAACGCAGCGGGTCACAAATCCGCTGCAAAAAAACCGCCGGAAAAACGCTCAGGGAGAGTGTGTTGTTCCGGCGGTAAAACCTTGTTTGCTTCTTCATTTCGCCGGCTGTACCGACCTTACGAATTCACAAGCAAAGGCCTTTAGCCTTCCGCTCATACAACAGGAACTGCACCTGCGGCACGGATGAGATCTGCTGCATCCTCGCTGAGTGCAAAATCAAAGAATGCCTGGGCCTCGGGCTTGAGCTCCTTGTCCGCCTTGGTCACGAACACAAAGGGACGCTGAATCTTGTAGCTGCCGTCCTTCACGGTCTCCTCAGAAGGAACAATACCGTCTACGGTCACAACCTTGGTGTCTTCATCCACCGAAGCCAGAGAAATATAGCCAAAGGCGTTGGGGTTTGCTGCCACAGCAGCCTTTACTGCGCCGGTGCTGGTGAGCTCCTGCTCGTATGCACAGACATCCTCCACGCCTACAACGCTTTCAAAACCATCACGGGTGCCGGAACCAGCCTCACGGCCTACCAGTACCACCGGCATATCAGGGCCGCCAACCTCACTCCAGTTGGTGATTTCGCCGGTTGCCAGCTGAGCAATCTGCTCCATGGTCAAATCTTCCACGGTGTTTTCCTGGTTCACCACAATGGCAATGCCATCCAGTGCAAACACAGTTTCTTTCAAGCCCTGCTCCAGCTCGGAGTCCTTCAGGCTGCGGCTGGACAGGCCAATGTCCAGGGTGCCGTCTGCGGCACCGGTAACGCCTGCACCACTACCGGTGGGGTCATAGGTTACGGTTACCTGACCGTCCGCTTCCATAAATGCTTCGCTCAATGCGCCAATCACTTTTTCCACACTGGTGGAACCGCCGGTGGCTACCGAGCCGCTCAGGCCAGTACCTTCTGCCCCGCCGCCGGAAGAAGCTCCGGAACAGGCGGTCATGCCAATCATCATTGCACAGGCTGCGGCCATTGCCAAAACTTTCTTCATCTTCATGGTTCGTTTCTCTCCCTCTTGGTTGTATTGCAAACCGTATGGTCTTTGGTTGTTGTGGTGCGCCGGCATCAGGCCTGTTCTGCCGGCAAAATGGTTGGTGTTTTGCTATCCCCCTTTGTCGGGGGGCTGAGATTATTATACCTGTTTGTTTGAAAAATCCTCTTGCACATTTATGTTAGGGTTTTGTTAAATCCATTCCCAAATTGTAAAGAAACTTTACAATTCTTTCTAAGACTCTCCTAGCCTTTCAGCTCACCACAAAAAAGCTCCTGCGTCTTGCACCAGCGTCTTTGGGCCTTGTTTTTGGCATGCGCTTGCTGTTTTGCCTGCACCCTTGCTTATGGCAAACAAAAAAGCCGCCTGCGCAGTGCGCAGGCGGCTTGCCTTACGGCCTTGTTTGACCGCTGTTTCCATAGGTTACAGTTCCAGCTGCTGCAGCCGAACCAAAGAAAGAATATAAATTTTAAGGGCTTCCAGCAGTCGGCTAATCTGTGCTGCCTCGTTGGCGCCGTGCATGGGGCCGCCAAACTCCGGCAAAACCGTATCGGCCCGCTCGGGGCCAAAGCTTACTGCACAGGGGAAGTGCCGGGCATAGGTGCCGCCGCCCATGGTAAAGGGCTTTGCATCCTCGCCCGTTACCTCGTTGTAGGTTTTCAGCAACACCTGAATGGGCTCTGCATCAGCGCTGATGTAGAAAGGCTCCCGCCAGCTGGCACCCTCCACATGGCCGCAGCCCTCAAAAGCCTGGTTCAGACGGGCTTCAATCTCCTGGCCAGTGATGCTGGTGGGGAACCGGCTGTCTAAATCCTGGCGCAGCCGGCCATCCTTCAGCACAATCATACCGCCAATGATGGTCAGGGGGTCAAAGGCCTCGTCGCTGGCTGCAACCCCTACACCGCTGCCATCGGTGGCCTGGTGCAGCTTGCGCAGCCGCTCCAAAAAGGCGGTTTCCTTGGGGGTGCACAGCTGGTTGTCCAGCAGATAGTCCACAATCAGGCCGATTGCATTCACGGTACCCTGGGGCATAGCCGCATGGCCGCCCTTGCCCCAGCCACGAATGCGCACTGCACCGTTTTCCTGCTCCAGGGTAATGCCTTCCCGCTCCTGCAAAGTCTGGAAGTCGGCCTTTACCAGGCAGCTGGCCCGGTCCGGCACCACATTGTGGGCCACGCCACCGGTGAATTCCAGCAGATTGCCCTCACCCAGCGGCTCCGAAACAATTTCGCCATTAAAGCCACCCTTTTCGCCGTTGCACAGAGGGAACTCCGCATCTGGAGAGAAGCAGAACGCCGGGGCAGGATAATGCTCCAGGTAGTAGTCCACATCCTTCATGCCGGTTTCCTCGTTGGCTCCCAGCAGGGCCCGCACGGTGTAACGCAGGGGGATGTTGTGCTCCTTCAAAAATTTCAGGGCATACAGGCACAGCACGCTGGGGCCCTTGTCGTCTGCCACGCCACGGCCAATAATCCAGTCCTCTTTTACCTGCATATCAAAGGGGTCGGCGGTCCAGCCGTTGCCCTGGGGCACCACATCCAGATGGGTGATGGTGGCAATCTGCCGGTCGCTCTCACCTTTCAGCTGGGCCCAGCCCATGTAACCCTCGCAGTTGTTGGTTTCCAGGCCCATTTCGGCGGCCATCTTCAGTGCTTCTTCCAAGGCAGCGGCGGGGCCTTCGCCAAAGGGCTTGCCGGGGGCCGGAGTGCCTTCCACACTGGGAATATCCACCAGGCGTTTGATATCGGCCAGCAGAGCCTCCCGGTTGCGCTCCACAAACTCATCCACTGCTGTGCGCAGCTGTACATCTATCATGGGTTCATCTCTCCTTATGTCCGCAGGGCGCAAAGCACCCTGGTAATTGGTTTGCTTTATTGTAGCACAAACCGCCGCAAAATGGTATAGTTTTTGCTCTTGCAGCCCAATTGCGGCGGGCTGCTGCCCATGGTATACTGAACAGGTTCCCCCTGGATTTTGTGCCCGGTCTTTGGGCCGGACTTTCGTTTATTTTTAATAGTAAGGAGTTCTTCCATGAACAAACAACGGCTGAATCTTGTTTTTGCACTGATCATTCTGGCCGCCGCCGGGGTGCTGTTCTGGTTCAACAGCCAGCGCAGCAGCGGCGGCATGGCCCGGCTCACCTATGGCGATGCCCCCAACCAAACCATCCTGGACATCCCCCTGAACCAAAACAAACGCTACGACATTGACACCGGCAGTTACACCATTCATTTGCAGGTTCAGGACGGCCGCATCGCCTTTGTGGACTCTCCCTGTCCCGACCACAACTGCGAAGGCTTTGGCTGGCTCAGCCAGGAGGATGACTGGGCCGCCTGCCTTCCTGCAAAGGCCAGCTTGCTTGTGCTCAAGGGAGAAAGCTAGTGCTTTTGTGCCATTTTTTCAAAAACAGCGCAAATCCCGTGGTTTTCCTCCAAACCTCTATTGACAACCACGCTTTAGAGTGCTACCCTAAAGGTACAGCGGTTAGCATCCGCTAACTTAAAAACAAGAATCTCTTCCAGCTGCACCACAGCAGCTGCTGTCCAACAGCCCTCGGCCTGTGGCCGAGCCCCAAATCAAGCTCTGGCGGTTTGCAGTTTGCTGCCCCAGCGCTTGGCCTGTTTTGTTAAGGAGGAACACCCTTTATGACCTTGAAAGATGCAAAGGTAGGCAGCACCGTAACCGTTCGCAGTGTGGGGGGCGAAGGTGCCTTCCGTCGCCGTATTATGGATATGGGCATCACCAAAAAAACCCAGATTCACATCCGCCGCCTGGCCCCTTTGGGGGACCCCATCGAAATCACCGTGCGGGGATACCAGCTTTCCCTGCGTAAGGACGACGCAGCCTGTGTGGAGGTGCAGCCTGCCTGACGGCAGACCGCCCCGCTGCGTCTCCTTGGGCCGGTGGGTTAGCAAAGTCTAACCCGCTATGCCCCACATTATTTTTTGGAGGAATCAACATGGCCACTACCATTACCATTGCTTTGGCCGGCAACCCAAACTGCGGCAAAACCACCATGTTCAATGCCCTCACCGGCTCCAACCAGTATGTTGGCAACTGGCCGGGCGTTACGGTGGAAAAAAAGACCGGCAAGCTTAAAAGCGATACCTACCTGGAGGACGCCAACATCACCGACCTGCCCGGCGTGTACTCCCTTTCTCCCTATACGCTGGAGGAAGTCGTTACCCGTGACTACATTCTGCAGGAGCACCCCGATGTAATTTTGAACCTGGTGGACGCCACCAACATCGAGCGCAACCTCTACCTTACCACCCAGCTGATTGAAACCGGCATTCCGGTGGTGATTGCTCTGAATATGTGCGATTTGCTGCGCAAAAGCAAAACCACCATCGATATTCCGGGCCTTTCCGCCCGGCTGGGCTGCCCCATTGTGGAAACCAGCGCCCTCAAGGGCACCGGCCTGGTGGAGGCCGTAAACCAGGCCATCCAAACCGCAAAACGCAAGGCCCCCAAGCCCGCCCCCATCTTTGACCAGGCTTTGGAGCAGGTACTGGGTCAGATTACCAGCCAGCTGCCCAGCTCGGTGCCCGCTCAGCAGCAGCGGTGGTATGCCATTAAGCTGCTGGAGCAGGACAGCAAGGTGCTGGAGCAGCTGGGTTTTGCCAAGGACTCCAATCCCTTCCTGGCCTCTACCAAGGCGGTGGAAGCACAGTTTGAGGACGACGCAGATGCCGTGGTAACCGACCAACGGTATCAGTACATCCAGCAGCTGGTGGCCGCCGTGGTAAAACGCCATCAGAATGAGCGCACCTTGTCCGACCGCATCGACCAGATTGTTACCAACCGTGTGCTGGGCCTGCCCATCTTTTTTGCCATCATGTGGGCGGTATACTTTATTGCCGTTTCCACCGTAGGCACCTGGGTCACCGACTGGACCAACGATGTTCTGGTAGTTTCGGTGCAGGAGGCAGTGGCTGGCCTGTTTGCCTCGGCAGGTGTAAGCGAGGTTCTTATCGACCTGGTTTGCAATGGTATTATTGGCGGTGTGGGTGCCGTGCTGGGCTTTGTTCCCCAGATGGCCATTCTGTTTTTGTTCCTGAGCTTTCTGGAGGACTGCGGCTACATGGTGCGCATCGCCTTTGTGATGGACCGCATTTTCCGCCACTTTGGCCTGTCCGGCAAAAGCTTCATTCCCCTGCTGATTTCCTCCGGCTGCGGCGTGCCCGGCATCATGGCTTCCAAAACCATCGAGCAGGAAAGTGACCGCCGCCTCACCATCATGACCGCTACCTTTGTGCCCTGTGGTGCAAAGCTGCCCGTGATTGCTCTGCTGAGCGCCGTCATGGTGGAATACGCCACCGGCAGCAAGCTGCTGGCCGCCAACCTGGCCCCCATCATGTATGTGGTGGGCGTGGCTGCGGTGCTGCTTTCCGCCATCATGCTCAAAAAAACCAAGCCCTTTTCCGGCAAGCCCGCTCCCTTTGTTATGGAGCTGCCTGCCTACCATATGCCCTCTGCAAAAACCGTTCTGATGCATGTATGGGATCGGCTGAAGGGCTACCTGATTAAGGCAGGTACCGTTCTGTTTGTGGCCTGTGCCATCATGTGGTTTTTGTCCAGCTACGGCTTGGAAAACGGCACCTTTGGGCTGGTGGAGGAAACTCAGAACTCCTTCATGGCCCTTCTGGGCGGCCTCATCGCCTTTTTGTTTGCTCCCCTGGGCTTTGGCGAGTGGCAGCCTGTGGCCGCATCGATTTCCGGATTCACCGCAAAGGAAGCCATTGTTACCACCATGGCTGTGCTGGCCAATGTATCTGAGGACCTGGCCGAAGAAACCAGCGTGGTGGCCGGTGCCATCCACTCCTGGTTCCCCTCCATTGCTGCTGCGGCTTCCTTCCTGGTATTTAACCTGCTCAACAGCCCCTGCCTGGCGGCCATTGCCACCATGGCCAAGGAGATGCAGGACCGCAAGTGGTTCTGGTTCGCCATCATCTACCAGAATGTATTTGCTTATGCCGTTGCCCTGATGGTTTTCCAACTGGGCGGCCTGGTAAGCGGTGCCGTATCCTTTAATTTCTGGACTGTGGTGGCCCTGGCGGTGCTGGCAGGCATGCTGTTCCAGCTGTTCCGGCCAGACCCCAACAAGGCCAGCAGCTCGGTTTCTAAAACCGCTGTGGAGTCTGCTCGCTAAACAATTTTAATAGTTCACCCGGCCAGCTGGCCTGGTGCTCCGGCATCCGGCAGCCCCCTGGGCTACCGGATGCCTTTTTTCAAGAAAGAAGGTAGATTTTTTATGTCCCCTGCGGATTTTGTTGTAATTGCCGTTCTGGCCCTGCTGCTGGTTCTGGCTCTGGCTTTCATGACCGGCCGCTTGGGCGGCAAAAAAGGTTGCTGCGGCGGCTGTGCAGGATGCAGCAGCGCCGGTGCCTGCGGCATTTCCTCCCAGCAGCAGGCCCAGGCCACCCACACCTTTCGGGTGGAGGGGTTACAGTGCGAACGGTGCGCCAAAGCCGTGGAACAGGCTCTGGCAGCCCTGCCCGGCGTAAACCTGGTACACTGCGATGCAAAAACCGGCACCGGCTGGCTCAAGGCAGAGGGCGAGGTATCCCCTCAAAGCATGGCCCAGGCGGTGGAAAAAGCCGGCTATCGGCTGCATCAAGGCTGACCCCTGCCCCGCTCTGTGCAAAGGCCCGCTTCTGCCTTTTGCACAAGCGGGCCTTTTTTTAGCCGATTTATCACAAACGCCCCTGCACTTTGTGCAGGGGCGTTTCGCTTTGTTATGGGCAAGCAGGGCAAAAAGCCTGTCTCTTTTTGTTATGCCAAACTCTCCGGCTATGGCTTTTATCCCTGCTGGGCGGGAGCGCTGCGCTCATCCGGCAGGCCGGACAGGTAACTGTTGGAGCCAATGCACTCCATAGCCTGCTCCATGCTCTGGTTGCCGTCCCACACCTGCTGGGCCGCCTTCATGCACTGGGCGCTGCGGTGGGCAGCCTGCTCCAGCAGCTGCCACACCGTTTCGGTCTGCTGCTGATGGGTAAAGGGGTTTTTCCATACCTGGGGCAAACCCTGGCCCTCATCTCCGCCCCGCAGGTGGGCCGGAGTTACATGGCCGGTGATGAAACCTCTGCCGCCAAACAGCGGCTCCACCAGCCAGAACAGCCCGTATTTCAGCCGCAGTCGGCTCACAAACAAGCTGCGCATCAAGCGGGTGTGGGCAAAGGTATCCTGCAAGGCTGCAAGGCTCACCTGCTGGCCCAAGGTCTTTTGCAGCGCCGTTTGCAGCAGTGCTGCCGCCTGGGTACAGCTCTTACGGCTCATAAGGGGGGTGGTGTCCTGCACCGGAACGCTCCCCTTGCCGGTATCCCGTTTGTGGAGCACGCTGTCCAGCGCAATTTCAAAGTAGCCATGCCCCCCCGCCATGCCGTACAGCTGGCCCGGCCGGGTAATGGCCACCACATAAGGATGCACCACGCAGTCGGTGGCATAATGGCACAAAAAGCCCAGCACATAGCTGCGCTCCTGGGGGGTCTTGGCCTGTTCAATCAGGCTCTGCAAAAACACTCCGGTATTTTCATCGTGAAGCCTGTCCCCCAAAAGGGGCAGATTTTCGCCCCGCTTGGCCGCCTTGCGCCATACCCGGTAGCAAAACAAAACATCCGGTCCGTTGGCTCCACAGGCAAAGGCCTCCCTGTCCGGCACCATGATTTCGGCCAGCTGGGCCGCCTGCCGGGCGGTGCGCACATGGGTATACCCTTCGGGCATACACTCACCTCTCTCACATAAGTTATCCTAATTTCTGTTAATTGCAAAGGGCGGGCAGAGTGCTGTTATCCCCTCTGCCCGCCCTTATTTTACACTTTTCGAGTTCTTTTTTCAAACATTCTGTCCACAGGCAGTCTGCTGCTGCTTATTGATGCACCGGGGCAATACAAAAAAGTAAAGACCGGCACCCACAAAAAAGATGAGCAGCAGGCTCAGAATTCCCCAGGGTGCGGCAGCGCTGTCCACCATTTTAAGCACCTCCGGCTCTGCCTGGCTGCGGGTTAAGCCCATCTGGGCCAGCTTTACATTGGCCGCAACCGAGCTGCTTACGCCCACCAGCGCCGGGCCCATGATGGCACTGAACTTGCCAAAAATATCATAGAAGCCAAAAAACTCGCCGCTGCGCTTTTTATCGGGAATCATCTTGCCAAACATGCTGCGGCTCAATGCCTGGATACCGCCCTGGCTGGTGGCCACCAAAACCGCCATCACCCAAAACTGCCAAACTTCTCTTAAAAAGAAGGCATACACCGTTACGCCCATGTAAATGCAGATGGCCACACCCACCATGCGCCAGGCCCCAAACCGCTCGCTGGCCTTGATGTACAGCAGGCAGAAGGGCAGGCCCAGCACCTGCACCAGCAGCAGCGCCAGCATCATGCTGGTGGAGTCCAGACCCAGGGTATCGCCGTAGCTGGTGGCCATGTGAATGATGGTGTTCACCCCATCGATGTAAAAGAAGTATGCCAGCAGATACACCAGCATGGCCTTGTGCCGAACGATTTCCTTTATCGTACCTCCAAGGCCCAGCACCGCCCGGCGCACAGCACCCTTTGGCGCCTCGGTGTAGCTTTTCTGCTGGACATTTTTCAGCATGGGAAGGCTGAACACAAGCCACCACACGGCGGTCATGCCAAAAGCGAAGGACAAACAAAACAGGATTTTATCGCTGCCCAGCACCAGATTCAAAATCAAAAACACCAGCAGCGGAATGGTAGAGCCGCCAATGTAGCCCATGCCGTACCCCATGGTGGATACCTTGTCCATCCGGTCCTCACTGGTAACATCGCTCAAAAAACTGTCGTAGTAAAGGTTTGCTCCCGCAAAGCCAATGGTGGATAGGATGTACAGCACAAGCACTGCCATACCCACCCGCTCCGCTGTGCCGGGGGTAACAAAGTCCATCATGGGGGCAGCAGCCAGCAACCCGCAGGATACCACGCCCACCAGCATAAAGGCTGTAAACAGCTTTTTGCGCATTCCTTTAAAATCGCCCAAAACACCCAGCACCGGGGCCAGCAAGGCCACAATGCCCATGGCCGCACTGGTGGCATAGCCCCAGGTGCTCATGCCAGAAGCAGCATCCGCCATGTAGCCCACCACCGTATTGTAAAAAATCGGCAGGATTGTAACCACAATCACCGAATGGGCACTGTTGGCCCAGTCATACATCATCCAGCTTTTTTCCTCTTTTGAATAGCCGTTCAAAAGCTTTTTCATGTTCCACCTCTCCAAAGCCCCAAAGGGAAAAATAGTTCTATTTTTTGAAGGATTCCTAGTCAGTTTAGCACGGCAGACCGGAAAGCACAACCAAATTTTCGCAAAATATTCCCTTATCCGCCCCAAACAAACTTTGCGTTCCTCTGCCAATCCCTTTTGCCCAAGGGTTTGCTCCCTGCGCAAACCTGCAAAAATCAGCCCCCTGCACCAAGGTGCAGGGGGCTGCTTTTTGTGTTGTAATATGGCGTTAAAATCCGGGAACTCGCTGCAGTTCAGCCGGCTGGAACACTTTTAAAAAACCATTCCATCAGGGGGCATCGGCATTTTCCGCCACGGCCTGCTCGTATCCCTGTCGAAAGCCTTCCTCGTAACCTTCGTTGCGGGCTTGTTCTTGCTGTTCTTCCTGTGCCATGGACTCCAATTCCTGCTGGCTGTACCAGCCGCCATCCTGCCAGTAGCCAACCTGTACTTTCTGGGTCAGGCCCTCCAGGCTCAGGCCCAGCTCCACCTGGCTGTTGCAATCCAGCGAGTACATGACCTCACGGCCCTGCTCATCCAGCCCTTCTGCTTTCAAAAACAGCCGCCTTGTGTGAATCTGTTCCAGTGCCGGTTTTATCTGCTGGGCCAGCTGGGCCAGTTCTCGGGCGCTGTTCACCGGGGCCAGCCCAACCGCGTCCACCGTAACATCCGCTGCCTTTTCCAGGGTGGGCTGGGTGCCGTCCAGCGGCGTGCTTGCCCACACATTGACTTTGCATTCCTTCAGGCTGTCCTGGGGCAGCTCCTTGACCAGAATCTCCATGGCCTGCTGCTCTAACCCCACCTGCTGTGCCGTTCCATAGGCTTGCTGATACCGCAGATACTGATAAATCAACCCTACCCCCATGCTGCCGCACAGCAGAAAAAAGCACAGGAACATACTCATTATATCGTACCGGAGTTTTGCCTTGGTTTTGCTGGCGGATGCCACCAGCACTTCCATACCCAGCGCCACCAACAGCAGCGGGCAGAGTTTTGCCGCCAGCTCCAGATTAATGGCTGGCACCCAGTAGCTGGCCGCAAGCACTGCGCCGCCCAGTACCAGGGCCAGGCCCATGGTCACGGTGCCCACCCGGCGCACCGGAGCCTCCGGGGCCCTGTGTGTTTGCGAGCCTTGGGCCATGGATTCCGTCTGCATCATAACATCTGCCCTCCTTTACTGTTCCGGGTCGTAGGGGATATAGTCCGGCTCCTTGTCTGCACCAATCTTTTCGTCCTTGCTGCTGCCGCCCCGAATAAGCCACACGCCTGCCGCCACAAACACCAGGCCCACCGCCAGATTGGGCAGCCCCTGAATCAGGGAGCGCACAATGTTTACCAGAGGGTTATCATAACCAAACCAGTCGCTCAGGTACCATACCCAGGGGTTGATGAAATTTTCGTACAGCATATAAACGCCCACCAGCACCAGACCGCCGCCCACCAGCTTGTTCTTGCGCCGGGCCAGCTCAAGGCCTTCCTGCCAGTGATCCAAGCCCAGGCAAAACTCATCGGGCGGGTAGATGCCGTTTTTCATCTGTGCACGCAGATTCAGCGCATCAAAAAAGCTGTACATATACGCCACACCGCACAGCACCAATACGGGGGTAATAAACATCGCCCCCACCATAATAATCAGGGCAAACACCAGCACCTGGCTCAAGCCTCGTTTCATGTAACCCTGATACATCTGGCCCGCACCGGGCACAAAGGCAAACAACAGGGTAAGCAATGGATTTTTAAGCATAATCAAATCACTCCTTTATGGAATCGTCTCGTTCAAATAGCTGTGCAAGCCAGCCTTGCAAATCCGGCTGTCGGTTTTGTTTTTGCTGGGTATCAGGGTGGTGCTGCGGCCCCAGCCGCTCCAGCCAGCCGGGCTTTTTGTCTGGCACCTGCTGGCTTTGGCTTGTGTGGGGCAGGGGATTGCTGCTTTTCTGCAAGGTATCCAACGCCCCGGTAAATACTCCGCTGTACCAGAAGGCCCCTGTAATGGCCACTGCTGCCACCGCTGCCGCATAACGCTGCACCTGCGTGCGCACCTTCCTGCCAAGCAGTCTGCGCATTACCGGCAGAACCTGGGGTGTGGAGGGCTCCATCAGCTGCGGTTCTTCCAGCAGCTGGGTATACCGCAGCAGGCACTCATCGCAAAAACTCAGGTGCTCTGCTGCTTCCAGCCTTTGCAGCTCGTCCAGCGTACCGGCAAGCAGGGCCTGCAATCCCTCATCTGTTAAATGTCCATTGTTGCAAAACAGCTCCGGCATTCACAAAACACCCCTTTCCTTGATTTGTTGCTGCAACAGTCTTTTGGCCCGGTAAATTTGGGTATGTACCGTTTTGGGCGGCCTGCGCAGCGCCTGGGAAATCTCATCCACACTTTTTTCCTCCAAGAAATACAACACAGAAACCTGTAAATAGGGCTCCTTCAGCTGCCGTACCAACTTGCCAATGGCCTGGGCCTCCGCCTTGCTCACGGTTAAATCCTCCGGGCCGGGTTCAAAGGTAAGGGCCGCAGCGGTGGAACCCTGAGGCATTTTTTCATCCCCAGGTGCTGTGACCCTGCGGTTCCAGGCACTTTTTAAATGATCCTTTGCCTTGTTGGTGGCAATACGGGCCAGCCAGGGCCGGTAGCTTTCCGGCGGGCAATCTTCCATATGGGCAAAAGCAGACACAAAGGTTTCCTGGGTCAGGTCTTCTGCCAGCTGATGGTCCCGCACCAGCTGGTAGCACACGGTGTACACCAGCCGCTGATATTGCTCCACCAAGGTGGAAAATTGTGCATGGGTCACACCGCCCGACCTCCCTTCTGTGTTTCTTTCTCTCATGTAACGACGGAGGGGCTTCAATCTACTTCAATCTTCTGCAAAAATTTTTATCTGCCATTGGGCTCCTTTCTGTTCCGCAAGCAGTTTGCATTTATTTTACATGATAACAAGCCGGGCAAACAAGCAGCAAATGCCAGCATTAAGCCAATTTCTTTTGGGGCAGGGCATTTGGAGCCTCAAGTTGCTTTAAAAACCAGCTGGCAATTTAACCAGCTTTTTACGCTGTACTGCAAGCAAACCTTACAACCCCTTTGCTACACTAAACGCAATCCCTTTTATTTCATCGACAGGAGGAATTACCATGAACACCCCCCATTGCGGCCAGCCCACTGCTGCCCAAAAACGAATGATTTTTATGCTTAGTATGTCTCTGTACGGCCTTGCCACCCTGTTTACCGAACTCATCCCCAAAATTCAGGTGGGCCTTGTGGAATTTTCGGTGGAGTACTTTTTGTTCATCCCCCTTACCCTGGCCATTCTCTTTGACCCCCTGAGCGCAGCGCTGGGCGCTTCCACCGGCGAGCTGGTATTCAGCGAGATTATGCTGGGCCAGTTCAGCGGGCTGGGCGAGCTGGAAAAGTTTGCAACGGTGGCCATTGGCGTTTATGTGGCCGGCCGGATGGTGCGGGACCCCCGCAACAAGCTTTCGGTGGGCATTGCCGCCTTTACCGGCACCGCACTGCAGCTGCTGATGGGCACCATTGTGGACATCCTGAAGGTGCAGCTGGCTGTGGAGGACTTTGAAGCCGTTGCCGGCCTGCCGGAAAGCGTTTATATTACCGAGGGCTTTGCCTTTTTGAACGATGTTTTGTTCTCCGGCATTCTGTTCTGCCTGCTGCCCACCCTTTACCTGGTGCCCCGCCTGTACGGCAAAATGGAACCCCTGCTGGGTATGCAGCCCCGCACCCAGCGCATGGGCGGCGTAAGCCCCCTGCTGGTTGTTGGCTGCCTGGCCACCTTTGCCGCCGCCTGCGCCGCAGAACTGGCCGCTACCGCCGGTCTGGAGCTATTTAGCTGGGAAGCCAGCTGGGCCGAAAGCGGCACCGCCCTGGCCATGGGCATGACCTTTGCCGCTGCCCTTGCCGTTGCGGTACTGCTGGTGCTGCGCCGCCGCAGCAAGACCCCCTGCTAAACACAGAAAGGAATCGTTTTTTGCTATGAATGCCCTTCAACTTTCCCATGTTACCTTCACCTACCCCGGAGCGGACCGCCCCACCCTGCGGGATGTGAGCTTTGCTGTAAAGCAGGGGGATTTTTTGGCCATCATCGGCAACAATGGCTGCGGCAAATCCACCCTGTGCAAACTTCTCAACGGGCTAATTCCCCATTTTATCGCCGGGCAGCTGGAAGGCCAGGTTCTGGTGCAGGGCATTTGCACCCTGGAGCATACCGTGGGCCATCTGGCCCAGAAGGTGGGCTATGTGTACCAGGATTTTGAAAACCAGATTGTGCGCCCCACCGTTCTGGACGATGCTTCCTACGCCTGCCTGAACTACGCCCATGCAGACTATCTTGACCGGGGCCGTCAGGCCCTGGCTCAGTGCGGCCTGTCCGGTATGGAGCAGGAGTATGTATGGCAGCTCTCCGGCGGCCAGACCCATCTGCTGGCTTTGGCCGGGGCTGTTGCTCTGGGGCCGGATATTCTGATTTTGGATGAACCCATTGCCCAGCTGGACCCTGCCCATGCAGACCAGATTTATGAGGTTTTGCAGTACCTGAACCGGGAACTGGGCAAAACCATTGTGGTGATTGAGCACCACACCGAATACATTGCCCACTACTGCCAAAGCGTGCTGCTTTTGCGGGATGGCGCCGTACAGTGGCAGCTGCCTACCCAGCAGGCCCTCCAGCGTGTGGAGGAACTGAGCCGCTGCAGCATTGTGCCCCCTCAAACCACCCAGACCGCCCACCTGCTGGTCCAGCGGGGGCTGCTGCATCCCGGTGCAGAGCTGCCCACCACCCCCCAGCAGGCCCGGCAGGCACTGGGCCATCTGCGGCTGGCTCCACCTCAAAATTTGCAAAACCCCGCCGGCATTGCGGCAGATGCACCCCCTGCCATCCAGCTGCAAAACATTCACCTGCACCACAGCACGGTACAGGGCAAACCCCGTGCCCTGTTTCAGGGGCTGGATCTTTCCATTCTGGAAGGGCAGCGGGTAGCCTTGGTGGGCTCCAACGGTGCGGGCAAATCCACCCTGCTCAAATTGCTGGTGGGCCTTCAGCGCCCCACCCAGGGCGACATCTCCCTGCTGGGGGAGAGCATTCTGGGCAAGCAGCCGGAGGAACTGGCCCAAACCATCTCCCTTGTGTACCAAAACCCGGAGGAAATGTTCATTAAAGATTCCATCCAGGCAGACATCGCTTATGCCATGGAGGTGCGCCAGGTGGAGCAGTGGCCCCAGCGCTGCCAGGAGCTTCTGCGCCGGTTTGCCCTGGAACCGCTGGCCCACCGGGATGGCCGGCTGCTTTCCGGCGGACAGATGCGCCGGGCCAGCCTGGCCATTGGCGTGGCCTTGCAGCCGGCTGTGCTGTTGCTGGACGAACCCACCGCCAACCTGGACATTGCCACCCGCCGGGAGGTGCTGAACCTGCTGGTGGATTTGAAGGACAGCCTTCATACCGCCATCATTGCCACCCATGATATGGAGCTGGTTTGCCAGTGGGCGGACCGAATCATTGTGCTGTGCCAGGGCCAGGTGGTGGCGGACGGCAGCCGGGAGGAAATTTTCGGCAATGTCCAGCTGGCCCAGCAGGTGGGCATCCGGCCGCCGGAAATTTTCCGTCTGGCCCAGCAGCTGAACCCGGAGCTTCGGTGCTATACGGTGGAAGATTTTATTAACTGCGTGCAGGAGGATGCAGCTCATGCTCAATAAACTTTCGGAAAATATTTTAGACAAGTTTTCCATGGAATTTTTGCGCACCCAGGTGCTCAAAAACGCCTACGGCAACACCGATACATTCATTGCCCGGCTGGATCCCCGGGTGCTGCTGGTGTGGTATCTGTTTTTTGGTCTGGTGCCCTGGTTTGTACAGGATGTATTCTTTTTGCTGGGCTGTTTTTTGCTGGTGGCACTTACCACCCTCATGGCCCGGGTGGCTGGCCTTGTGCTGTTTTTGTTTGGCCTTGGTGTGTTTTCCCAAACAGGGCTGCTGCTGTTAACCACCCTTTTCTTTGGGGGCAACGGTACAGCCCTTGGCCCCCTGCTGGTGCTCAGTCTTAAAATTGCCACCGTTTCGCTGGCTTCCATTACGGTATTTTCCGGCCTGGACCCGGACCGTCTCAGCTGCGGCCTGCTGTGGTTTGGCTGCCCGGATCAGCTAAGCTTTTCCATCTCCTATGCCTACCGGATGCTGCCCATGCTCATGCAGGAATTCCAGAATGTGCTGCTGTCCTTCCGGCTGCGGGGCAATCCCCCCTCCCATGCAACCCTCTGGGGCAAGGTAAAGTATCTGGCTTACCAGATTAAGCTGATTGTATGGGCCTTTTATCCCCTGATGCTGAACACCGCCAAGCGGGCCCGTACCACCGTAGAAGCGCTGGAACTGCGGGGCTTTCGGCAGGCAGGCGAAAATAAAGCAGTACGGCAGCTGAAACTCAGCTGTCTGCGCATCCGCTGGGACGATTTGCTGTTCTGTGCCGTTTCTGCCCTGTGGGTGTGCAGTGTCATTCTGGTAAGCACCCTGGTGTAATTAAAATGAGGTGATGTTGTGCTGATTGATTTTCATACCCATGGCAAGCTTGCCAAAAAGCTGCCCTTTTCGGTTGTTTATACCCGCTGGCTGTTTGAGGAAGCCCGCCGGGCCGGGCTGGACGGTCTGTGCCTCACCGAGCATTTCAACACCCTGCAATTTGACCAGCTCTATTCCTTTGTTGCCTCCATCAGCAGCCGCCAGGGGGATTGCCTGGTGCTGGAAAACGGGCTGCACATCCTGCCCGGCATGGAAACCGATGTGGCCGAAGGCGGTCATATTTTATCCATTGGCCCTCTGGAAGCAATTCTGGAACTGAACCGGCGGCTGGAACCCTATAAAGAGCGGCAGAACTTTCTGCCCTTTGCCCAGCTTTTGGATTTGCTGGAACAGTATCCTGTGCTCATTGGTGCCGGCCACCCCTACCGGGCACCGGGCCAGCTGCCCACCCTGCCCCGCCAGCAGCTGGAGCGGCTGCACTTTTTGGATCTGAACGGCAAGGACATGGCCCTGGATGCCCAGCGCACCCAGGCTCTCACCCAGCAGCTGGGCCAGGAGCTGGGTCTGCCGGTGGTGGCTGGCAGCGACACCCACCAGGCGGTGCAGTACGGCACCATTGCCACACGGTTTGAGCAGCCCTTCACCCAGCTAGAACAGCTGCATCAGCTAATGAGCGAGGGCCGTTATTCCATCGAGCTGGCCCCCAACGCAGCCTTTCTGGTGCGCACAGCCGGGCTTTTAAAACGCTCCCTCAAGGAGGTGCACGCTTTGGGGGGCGACTATGTCTCCCTGCTTACCGCCACCGGCCTGGACTAACCCCATACAGCACAGCAGCCCCCAACGGCAAAGCCGTTGGGGGCTGCATTTTTTGCCCCGAAGGGGCGGATTTAAAATTCCAAATCCAGAACAAGGCCCACCGGGCAGTGGTCACTTCCCTCGATGGCCGGGTAAATCAGGCTGTCCTGCACCTTATCCATCAGCCGCTGGGACACAATAAAATAGTCAATGCGCCACCCTGCATTGTTTTTGCGGGCGTTGAACCGGTAGCTCCACCAGCTGTACGCTCCCACTGCATCCGGGTAGAGGGTGCGGAAGGTATCGCAAAAACCGCTGTCCAGCAGCTGGGTCATCTTGCCCCGCTCCTGGTCCGAAAAACCGGCGTTGCCCCGGTTGCTTTTGGGGTTTTTCAGGTCAATCTCCTGATGGGCCACATTCAGGTCTCCGCAGTAGATCACCGGCTTTTTGGCGTCCAGTTCCAGCAGGTAGCTGCGCAGGTCATCCTCCCACTGCATCCGGTAGTCAATGCGGGCCAGGCCGTCCTGGGCGTTGGGGGTGTATACATTTACCAGATAAAACTCCGGGTATTCCAGGGTAATAGCCCGGCCCTCATGGCTGTGCTCCTCCTTGCCAATGCCGTACTGCACGCTCAGGGGCTGGTGGCGGCAGTAGCAGGCCGTGCCGGAATAGCCCTTCTTTTCGGCACTGTAAAAATACTGGGTATAGCCCTCCGGCTCAAACTCCGCCTGGCCGGGCTGGCATTTGGTCTCCTGCAAACTAACAATGTCTGCATCCAACTGGGCAAAGGCTTCGGCAAATCCTTTTTTTAGCACAGCCCGCAGGCCGTTCACATTCCAGCTAATAAGCTTCATGGGCAAAGGCTCCTTTTGTTATAATCGTATTGGTTCTGATTATAGACCATTCTGCCCCAAATCGCAAGGGCCGCCAAGTTTCCCACACAACAGCTCTTTCCCTGTTAAAAACTCTCCCCTTTTTGCCCTGCTCAACCTGGCTATGGCTTTGTGATTCAGCGTTGCCGGCAGCTTTTGGGGGTTCTGTAAGCGGGTGGGCCTTACAAACCGATGCAATCCTTTATGACTGCACTCTTTTGCCGGTGCCACTTTGCTGCATTTTCTGGGTATGGTGCTGCCTGTGCAAAAACCCCTCCTGCTGTCATTGCAGCAGAAGGGGTTTTGTTGCTATAGGATTTGAGGGTATTGTTATTGGCCTTACCCGTTGCGGAAACGGGCCAGAAATTCCTGGGTTCGCTGGTTTTGCGGTGCTTCAAAAATCTGCTGGGAGGTGCCCTCCTCGCAAATCAGGCCGTCTGCCATAAACACTACATGGTTGCTCACATCCCGGGCAAAGGCCATCTCGTGGGTTACCAAAATCATGGTCATACCCTCGTTGGCCAGGTCCCGCATGACCGAAAGCACCTCGCCCACCATCTCCGGGTCTAGTGCGCTGGTGGGTTCGTCAAACAGCAGCAGTTCCGGCTCCATGGCCAGGGCACGGGCAATGGCCACACGCTGCTGCTGACCGCCGGAAAGCTGCCGGGGCTTTGCGTTCACATACTCCGCCATACCCACCTTTTGCAGATAGGCCAGAGCCTTGGCATGGGCTTCCTCCTTGCTGCGGCCCAGCACCTTTTCCTGCCCAATCATGCAGTTTTGCAGCACGGTCATGTTGCTGAACAGGTTAAAGGACTGGAACACCATGCCCACCTTGGTGCGGTACTCGGTAAGGCTGCGGCCCTGCTGCACCGGCTGGCCGTGGAAGCTCACCTGGCCGCCGCTGGGTGTTTCCAGCAGGTTCAAACAACGCAGCAGGGTAGATTTGCCGCTGCCGGAAGGGCCGATGATGGTGGTTACATCGCCCTTTTTAACGGTAAAGTTAATATCCTTCAAAATGGTACGGGTGCCAAACTTTTTGCTCAGATGGCTTACCTGTACAATGGTATCGGTTTGCTGGCGCATGCGGTTACTCCCCCTTCTTGTTCAAATCCAGATTGCCGCTGGCCTGTGCCTTGCCGGTGTGGCGGGGGGCGTTCAGGCCGCCGGTCTGCTTTACCAGTGCATACTCGGACTCACCGTCCATGCGGCGTTCTGCCCAGCGCAGCACCGCAGAGCAAACCAGTGTCATAATCAGATAAATACCCATCTCAATCACAGCGGAGGGGAAGTAGGCGTAGGTTGCACCCACCACACCCTTGTGCACGCTGAACAGCTCGGCCACACCAATGATGAACAGCACCGAGGTATCCTTGATGTTGATGATCAGGTTGTTGCCCACCTGAGGCATAATGTTGCGCAGAGCCTGGGGCAGTACCACATACAGCATGGTTTGCAGATGGTTCATGCCAATGGCCTTTGCGCCCTCGGTCTGGCCCACAGGGATGGAAAGAATGCCGCCCCGCACCGACTCTGCCATGTAAGCGCCGGTGTTGACCGAAACAATAATCAACGCTGCACTCCACATATCCAGGTTCATGCCAAACAAAAAGGCCGCACCGTAAAAAATCAGCACCGCCTGCAAAATCATGGGCGTACCACGGAACACCTCCACATAGATGCGTAGCAAACCACGCACCAGCAGCAGAACGGCTTTTTTAACAACGCTGTCCCCCTGCTCCATGGGAATGGTCTGTACCACGCCGCAGGCCAGGCCGATGATGCAGCCGATGAGGGTACACACCACCGCAATGGCCACGGTAATGGCAGCACCTTTCAGGTAGCTGTCCCCGTAATTTTGCAGCAGGTAGGCAATCTGGGCAAAAAAGCCCTGGGGCAGACCGTCCGAAATCGGCTGGATGGCGATGGCCTCGTCCATCATGGCCTCAAAATCCTCGGCGGTCATGGTGTTCAGCACCTGGTTGATGGCATCCTTCAGCTGGGTGTTGCCCTTCTGCACCGAAATACCGATGTTCACATCCTCGCTGGATACCTGGAAGTTATCTTCCTGGCCGGTAAAGTCCAGCAGCACAAAATCGTGGTAGGCATTCAAAGCCGCCTTGGCGGTGGGAATATCGGTAACAATCAGGTTTACTCGGCCGGTTTCCAGTGCCATCAGCATGGCAGGTGCAGACTCCTGGGCGGCAAGGATGTTGCCCTGGGGAATCTGGGGCAGGCAGCCGTCGTACCAGATGGTGCCCAGCTGGCTGGTGGCGGTGGCGCCTTCCAGCTCAGAAAGGCCCTGGGCCTGAGCATAAGGGCTGTCCTGCCGGGTCAGGCCCACGATGGATGCGTAAAAATACGGTGCCGTAAAATCCACCGACTCCAGCCGTTCGCTGGTAATGGACTGGCCCGCAATCACACAGTCCACGGTGCCGCTCTGCACGGCAGGCACCAGCGAATCCCAGTCCAGCCGCTGAATCTCCAGCTCCATGCCCAGCTCCTGGGCAATCTTTTTGGCCATCATTACATCATAGCCGTTGGCGTAATCGCTGCTGTCCTTAATGGGCACTGCACCGTTTGCATCGGTGGGCTGGGTCCAGTTGTAGGGGGCATAAGCACACTCCATGGCCACGGTGAGCACATTGTCGCTGAGGGTATCCTGGGCATAAACCGCCGGGGTCAGGCCCACCAGCAGACAAAAGGCGGTGCAAAGGGCCAGCAAACCCGCCATCCCCGGCAGCCGCCGCCCGGCTGCCCGATTCATTTCTTCTCTCACTTACAATACCTTCCTTCCTGTTTTGCATCGCTGCGTATTGCCGCAAAAAAACAGCCGCCCTCCCGTTTGGGAAGACGGCTATCTGCAAAAACAGCGGAATGGTGCCCTGCTGGCCGCAACGGCCCAGGGCCACCGGGCAGGGCAAAAACTGCCCGCACCGATTCTGTTTTTGATAGCGCTTCACGAAACGAGGTTCGTGACAGTCCGGCGGATTTTCTCCGACGGCCCAGGCAAAGCCCCACAGACATGGGCACTTCCCTTCGGCGGTGTTCCCTTTCACACATGGCGGGGTGGTCTGCCCCAAAATGCCATGCGCTACTCATGCGCACCGCGCCTCTATCACAGCGATTGTTTGGATTTGCTTTACAAGTTACTATGTTTTTCCCGGTTTGTCAAGGGATTTTTACAAAAACCCAAAAATTAGCCGGTGTATGCCTTCAGCAGCTCCAGAGTGGCCATCATGCCCTTTACATGGCTGCGCTCGTACCCGTGGGAAGCATACACGCCCGGGCCAATCAGACCGTGCTTCACATCCCAGCCTGCCCGCAGGGCCGCTTCCGCATCCGAACCATAGAAGGGGTACACATCCACAGCGTAGTCCACCCCTGCCTTTTGTGCAGCCCGAACCAGGCCGTCCACCACCTGCCGGTGGTAGGGGCCGCCGCTGTCCTTGGCACAGATGGAAACCTGGTGCTCCTGGCAGTCCAGCCCCTCGCCTACACAGCCCATATCCACGCTGAGCACCTCGCCCACCTGCTGGGGCACCGAGGCGGAACCGCCATGGCCCACCTCCTCGAATACAGTCACATGATGGTAAATGGCACGCTGGGGCTGCACACCGCTCTCCTTCAGCCAGCGGGCATAGCCCAGCAGAATGGCCACGCTGAGCTTATCGTCCAGAAAACGGCTTTTAATGTAGCCGCTTTCGGTTACCTGGGTACGGGGGTCAAAGCAGACCACATCCCCATTGCCAATGCCCAGCTCCTGCACCTGCTGGCGGTTGCTGACCATCTCGTCAATCAGTACCTCCATGGTGTCCCAGCCACGCTTGGTGTTGCTGTATTCGCCGTTCACATGAACCGAGGCATCGGCCAGCTGGCAGGTGCCGGTGTACACCTGGCCGCTGCAGGTGTAAATGCGCACATTCTCGGCCTCGGCGTTGTTGGGGTTCATGCCGCCCAGGGGGGTAAGGGCCAGCCGGCCGTTGGGTTTGATGCGGCACACCATAGCACCCAGAGTGTCCAGATGTGCCTCCATCTGCAAGGCGTTATCCGGCTGGGTGCCGTCGCCCTCACACAGCTGCACAAACACGCCCCCCTTGCGGGTAAGGGTGGGCTGGTAGCCCAGAGCACGGTACTGCTCCATCAGATAGTCCGCAGCTGCCTGGGTAAAGCCACTGGGGCTGTCGATGGCCAGAATGGCCTTGGCCTGGCCGAGCATATAGTCCTTTTGATTCATGGAAAATTCATTCCTTTCTTGGTTTATTGTTCCTTCAGCTGGCGCACCTGTTCCAGCCAGAGGGTGGCACAGGCATCGCTGGGCATCCGCCAGTCCCCACGGGGGGAAAGGCTCACAGTTCCCACTTTGGGGCCGTCCGGCAGGCAGCTGCGCTTAAACTGCTGGGCAAAAAAGCGGCGGTAGAAGTTTTCCAGCCAGTGTACCAGCTGCTGCCGGGTGTAGGCAGTGCCAAAGGCCCGCTGGGCCAGCCAGAGAATTTTACCGGGGGCAAACCCCCACCGGATGGCATAGTACAGATAAAAATCGTGTAGCTCATAGGGCCCCACAATCTGTTCGGTCTGTTGAGCAATGTTGCCCTCCCCGTCTGCCGGCAGCAGTTCGGGGCTTACAGGGGTATCCAGAATATCCAGAAGTACCTCCTTCAAATCGGGGGCACTGGTGTAGGCCACTGTTTCCACAATGTGGCGCACCAGGGTTTTGGGCACCGAGCCATTCACCCCGTACATACTCATATGGTCACCGTTGTAGGTGGCCCAGCCCAGTGCCAGCTCCGAAAGATCGCCAGTGCCAATCACCAGGCCCCCCAGCCGGTTGGCCAGGTTCATCAGCACCAGGGTGCGCACCCGGGCCTGGGTGTTTTCGTAGGTTACATCCAGTACATCCTCGCTCTGGCCAATGTCTGCAAAGTTGCTGCGCACGGTCTGAGCAATGTTTACCTCCTGCAAGGTCACGCCCAGGGCACGGCAGAGCAGCTCTGCATTGGAGCGGGTGCGCTTGGTGGTGCCAAAACAGGGCATGGTCACCGCCACAATGTCCTTCAGGGGTTTGCCCATCCGCTCAAAGGCACGGGTCACCACCAGCAGAGCCAGGGTGCTGTCCAGCCCGCCGGAGATGCCCAGCACCGCACAGGCTGCATGGGTATGCTCCATCCGCTTGCGCAGGCCCTGGGCCTGCATCTCCAAAATGGCCTGGCAGCGGCGGGCACGCTCCTGGTCCTGGGCGGGCACAAAGGGCAAGGGTGCCACCGGCCGCACCGGCTGCCAATCGGTACAGGTGGGCTGCATGGCAACGCAGTGGTAGCCCTGGCGCTTTTGCGGGCCAAAGCTGGTGTTTTTCAGCCGCTCCGCCGCCAGCTTTTCCACATCCACCTCACTGACCACCATCTGGTCTGCAAAGAGGGGGCTTTCTGCCAGCACCGCTCCATTTTCGCAAATTAAATTGTGCCCTGCAAACACCAGGTCGGTGGTGGACTCGCCGCTGCCTGCATCTGTATAGAGGTAGCCGCACAGCAGCCGGGCGGACTGGCTGCTCACCAGACTGCGCCGATATTCTGCCTTGCCCACCAGCTCATCACTGGCCGAAAGATTCAGCACCAGGGTAGCCCCTGCCAGGGCGTGGGCTGCACTGGGCGAAACCGGCGCCCATAAATCCTCGCACAGCTCCACCGCCAGGCACAAAGCAGCATTTTGAGGGTGGCAGAACAGCAATTTGCTGCCAAAGGGCACCTGCTGGCCCAGCACCTCCACCCACATAACCTCCTCCGGCCCGCTCACAAAGCGGCGGCCCTCATAAAATTCGTTGTAGCTGGGCAGGTAGGTTTTGGGCACAAGGCCCAGCAATTTTCCTGCCTGAATCACAGCGGCGCAGTTGTAGAGTTTGCCCTGCACCACCAGGGGCAGGCCCACAGCGCAGAGCACCGGGCAATCCCCAGTGGCCTCCAGCACCTGGTTCAATGCCTGCAACGCTCCCTGCTGGAGCACCGGCTGCAAAAACAAATCCTCGCATGTGTAGCCGGTCAGGCCCAGTTCCGGCAAACAGAGCACCTCCACCCCCTGGGCATGGGCTGCCAGAATGGCCTGGATGGTCTGCCGGGCATTTGCGGCACAGTCCGCCACCCGAACCTGGGGTGTGGCACAGGCCACCTTAACAAAACCGTATTGCATACAAATGTCCCGCTCCTTTTACACCTGGAAATAGCCGTTTTCGCACAGCACTTCCAAACAAAAATTCACCGTTTCATCCTCAAACAGCTGGGCATACTGGCTGCTGCACACCACCGCTTCGGGGCTAAGGTCCAGCCGTCCCTTTGCCCGCAGCAGTTCAAAGCCATCGCTCACAGCACCCCGACGGGCGGCCTGCTCCATAACACGCTGGGGGCCGGTGCGTTCCAGCCGGGCCAAAAAGCCCTCCGGCTGCCAGCCGCACACCAGTTTGGCCTGGCCTGCTTTTTGGGTTACTTCCTGCAAAAATGCCTGTTCCATGGAATTCATTGCTGCTGCTCCTTTCCCTGCGGCTGCAGGTCGATTACATCCAGGTCGTAGGGTACATGCAGATCGCCGGTGTAGTACTGGTGGCCCTCTGCGGTATACAGCTCCTGACGCTGGTCGTAGGTTTTATCTTCGGTATGCCACAGCACCAGATGGGGAATCTGCAATTCCTGGGCCAGCTGGCAGGCATCCTTTACGGTGCTGTGGTTCTTTTCGTAGGGTTTAAACCGGTCCCGGTGTTCGTACAGGCAAAAAGCCTCGCACAGCAGCCACTGGCTGCCCTCCACATACCGGCGGCAGAGGGGGTTGTAGGGCTCGTCCCCCAGGCAGGTAATCACCTGACCCTCTTTGCAAACACTAAACCCAAACTGCTTTGCCTTGGTGGAATGGATGTCGAAAAAGGTAACGGTATGGCCCAGCAGCTGCTCCTGCTGGCCGTCGGCAACCGGGTGCAGCACAATGACCGTGCCCATAAGCTTTTGCAGCTTGGGGGTGAGGGTCAGCTGCACCAGGGTGGCAATGGCCTGAGCCAGCTCATCGTGGCACCAGATATGGAACACGCCCTCATAGCTGCCTTCCAGAGCCAGGGTGCCGATTTTGCGCACCACCCACACCACGCCCAGCAGATGGTCGGTGTGGGCATGGGTCACAATCAGATGACGGATTGCGTTGTAGCTGATTTGCGCCTGCTGAAGCTGCTTTAAAATGCCGTTGCCGCCGCCCGCATCCACCAAAATGGCCTGCTGGCCCTCATGGAGTGCAAAGCAGGTGTTATAGCAGCGCAGTGCCATTGCATTGCCTGTGCCCAGTACCGTTAGTTTTTCCATGCCTGTTCTCTCCCTTTTGCAGCCTTGGGGCTGCCATGTCTGCCCCTTTTGTGCAGGGGTGTTTCTTTAATAATAGTAGTTCCCTTGCCGCTCGTCAATCAGCAGACCTTCTCCCCCATGGCCGCAGCGGTGGCTGCTTGGCCTGCCTTTGCGGCCGCCGGGTTTATGGCCATCCGTCTCAAAATCTGCACTGTTCCGGCCCCTGTCCAAGACTTTTTGTATCGTTTGTTATTATTTAATCAATTTTTTGATGTTTTTTATTTAACTTTACAACTTCTTGTGGCTTTTTGCGGAATATCGTGTATAATGGGGAGCAGTGTTCAATTTCAAAATCAGGAGTGACTAGTTATGGCGATCCATGTTGTAAACGAAGCCCGCCGCTGCTTAAACTGCAAGGTCCCTCAGTGCCGCAAGGGCTGCCCCATCAATACCCCCATCCCGGACATGATTCAGATGTTTTTGAACGGTCAGATGGAACAGGCCGGCACCATGCTGTTTGAAAACAACCCCCTCAGCGTAATCTGCTCGCTGGTATGCGACCACGAAAAACAGTGCGAGGGCCACTGCGTCCTTGGCCATAAAGGCGCTCCTGTTCATGTTTCCAGCATCGAAAACTATATTTCCGACTCCCATCTGGACCGGCTCCAGCTGGAGCAGCAGCCCAAAAAGGGCCAGCGGGTTGCCATCATCGGCAGCGGCCCTGCGGGCATTACCATTTCGGTGCTGCTGGCCCAGCGTGGCTACGATGTAACCCTGTTTGAAAGCCGGGATAAAATTGGCGGTGTGCTGCGGTACGGCATTCCGGAATTCCGGCTGCCCAAAACCATTCTGGACCGTTACAAAAACCAGCTTACCCGCCTTGGCATCAAGATTCGGCCCAACACCTCCATCGGCGGCGCCCTCACGGTGGACGACCTTCAGCGGGACGGCTACCAGGCCATCTTCATCGGCACCGGCGTATGGCGGCCCAAAAAGCTGGGCATCAAGGGCGAAAGCCTGGGCCATGTGCACTTTGCCATCGACTACCTGGTAAACCCGGATACCTACGACCTGGGCGAGCATCTGGTGGTGGTGGGTGCCGGTAACTCTGCCATGGATGTGGCCCGCACCGCCCTGCGCAAGGGCGTGCCCCATGTAACCGTGCTCTGCCGGCGGGATAAGCCTTCGGCCAGCGTGCGTGAGGTGGATTATGCGGTGGCAGACGGTGTGGAGTTTGTGTACTACGCAAACCCGGTGGAAATTACCGACCAAGGCGTGCTGGTGCAGTACAGCAAGCCGGATGAAGAAGGCAATCTGGTGCCCTGCGGTCAGCCGGAGCTGCTGGCCTGCTCCAGCGTGGTGATTTCCATCAGCCAGGGCCCCAAAAACAAAATCGTCAGCACCACCCAGGGCCTGCAAACCACCAGCCACGGCCTGCTGGCTACGGACGAACAGGGCAACACCACCCGCAAGGGCATCTTTGCCAGCGGCGATGTGGTGCTGGGTGCCCGCACCGTGGTGGAGGCAGTGCGCTACTCCAAAGAGGTGGCCGACCATATGGATGAGTACCTCACCCGGCTGCGCAGCGAGAGCGGCGCACAGGATTGCTGATTGCACCTTACCGCAATGATTGCCCTGCTGGGCGCCTTTTATCAAGTTAACCCCCGCCGCCCAATGGGCGGCGGTTTTTTTAAGGCAGCATGCCCGGTGGTGGAGCACACGCAAAAATTGTTTGAACCATGAACCCAAAAGCGCAAGCCCATCCCTGCCGGATTGGTAAACATTCCGGCAAACAATTCCCGAAAGCTTTTGGCGCAATATGCCCCTTGAGCTTTTTGGCCCAAATTGTGCGGTACTGCCCTCCCTTTGCCGGTCTGCTTTTGGCAAATAAGCAACGGGAAGCCCAATTTGTGTTACAATAAAACCAGCCTCCTCACAAAGGGGCTGGTTTTATTGCATTTTTCTTAGGAAAGGTTGTTTTTGTATGAAACAGCGTGATTTGCTGATTTTCTCCCTGCTGCCCACCGTGTTTGGCATTGGTTCCATGCTGCTGATGCAATCCACTCCCCTGTGGGTTTTGGCACAGCTGGCCCTGCTGGCGCTGCTGCTGTGCATCTGGTGGGTGCTGGGCCGCTGGTGCGCCGGGCAGCAGCTGGCCTTCTGGCCCTGTTTTTGGATGCTCCAAGGCTGGGGCCTGGCCAGCGTTCTTTGCTGCCTGCTGCTGGGGGTGCCTGGGCTGGTTGCCCTTGGCATGGTGTACAGCCTTACGGTAGGCTCGCTGCTGGCAGTCATCAGCCCCCTGGGCTACCTCACGCCGGTAGCTGCCCTGGTGGTATTTGGGCTGTTGAGCTGTAGTTATTGCCTGGGATACTTTTTCCGCAAAGGCAAGAGGGTGCAGCTGTGAACATTCGTCCTGCCACCCTGGCAGACCTGCCCCAGCTGGAGCAGCTCTACGCCCAGGCCCGCCGCTTTATGGCCCAGAGGGGCAACCCCACCCAGTGGGGCTCCACCTACCCGGACAGCACTCTGCTTACCCAGGACATTCAAACCGGCAGCCTGTATGTGTGCTGCCAGCAAGGGCAGCTGCTGGCGGCCTTTGTGTTTGCCCCCGGCCCAGACCCCACCTACCGCACCATTCAAAAGGGCAGCTGGCTGCCGGAACCCATGCCCTACTGGGTGATTCATCGGGTGGCTTCTTCCGGGCAGGTAAAGGGAACCGGAGCCTACTGTCTGGAGTGGTGCTTTGCCCAGCACCCCTGTCTGCGCATCGACACTCATCGGGATAACCTGCCTATGCAACGGCTTCTGGCTCGCTGCGGCTTTGTCCAGCGGGGAGAAATCACCCTGCCGGACGGCAGCCAGCGGCTGGTGTATCAGCGCATGGGCAGCCCAGCGGAATAGCCGCATCCCCCACCTGGAGCCAATTTACACGGCTCCAGGTGCTTCTGCTTTAACGCCTTTTTCAGGTTCTTGCCTGTGGTTTTTTCATCGTTTCATCTGTTTTCACACGGCTCCGTGTGTTTCTGTTTTTTCGTGTTATCTGTGCCTGAGCACAGGCTGTTTTGGAGCAGTTCGCCCGCTTTTACACGGCGCCAGGTGAATCATGTTTTCTGCTGGCTGCCTCCGCATTTTGCCCTGTAACCTCAAGCACAGCAATCCATCCAATGGTAAAGCGCACTAGTTTACACGGCTCCAGGTGTTTCTATTTGACACGCCGGGAATGGTGTACTCCATTTCCCGCTTGTGACTTGCGTCCGCTTTGCTCGGAAACTATACTGTGGCTGGAAGCAGTTTTTTGTGCTGTACAATCTCAAATCGGAGGGCTGATTATGAACATCGGTTTTTGGTTCTGTATCGTGCTGGTACCCTGCTTTGGGTTAATAGCTGTTCTGTTTTGGGCTATGGGCAGCAAAGCTGCCCGTTTTGTAAGCGGCTTCAGCAGCCTGTCCCCTCAGGAACAGGCTCAGTACGACCAGGCCCGGCTGGCAAGGGATACTGGCAACAACCTGTTTTTGTGGGCAGGTATTATGCTGGTGGGTGCTGTTTTATCGGCACTGTTTGGCCCTTATCTGGCCATCCCTGCCTATCTGGTATGGGGTGTGCTGTTCTTTGGTCAGGTTCATCTGGATGTATACAAAGCCTTTGAATCCTACAAACTGCACTAACCCCTCTCCGCACCATTGCACTGTGGGCTTAACTAACCCTATGATATACCAGCCAAGTTCACTGCACTCGTTTGCATTTTGGCACCATAAGCAAAAGAGCCACCCCAGCGGGGTGGCTCTTTTGCTTTGTAAGGCAGCCTGTTTTGCTGCTTTTTGTGTTATTCCTTGCAGTCGGTGGCTTCAAACCAGAAGCAGGTGCCCTGGCCCAGGGTGCTTTCTACCCCAAACCGGAAGCCATGGCTTTGCAAAATCGCCTTGGTGATGGAAAGGCCAAGCCCGGTGCCCTCCTTGCCTGCATTGCTGCGGCTGCGGTAATACCGGTCAAAGATATAGGGCAGGTCCTCCTTGGAGATGCCGGGGCCGTGGTCCTCCACCTCAATGCGCACCGTGCCCGGTGCAGCTTCCAGCAGCCGCAGTACAAACACCCCATCCTCGCCCCGGTGGTGCATGGCATTGCCCAGCAGGTTGTGGAGTACCCGCTCCATCATGGCCGGGTCGGCATATACCTTGTATTCTTTGTTGGTGTCTGGCAACTCCAGCTGGAGGGTGCAGCCATCCTTGGCGCAAACAGCCTCGTACCGCTGGGCTACCTCGTCGCAAAGCTGGGCCATGTCAAATTCCACCCGCTCCGGCTTGTCGGTTCCGCTGCTCATCTTGGAAAGCTCCATCACGCTGTTCACCAGGCTGCTCAGCCGGTCGGTCTCGTCCACAATCACATCCAGCTGGCTGCTGCGCTTGACGGGGTCATCTCCCGTTAAATCCCGCACCGTTTCGGCATAGCCCTTAATCAGGGTGAGGGGTGTGCGCAGATCGTGGCTTACATTGGCCAGCAAATCCCGCTGAAGCTGGGATGCACGATTGATTTCCCGTGCCATGTAGTTAAAGTCCTGTGCCAAAAGTCCAATTTCATCGGTCTGGTCCACATCCACCCGCACCGAATAATCCCCCTGCGCCAGCTGGCGGGTAGCCTTGGAAAGCTTGGTGAGCGGGTCGGTAAACCAGCGGCTGAACAGCCACGCAGCCAGTACCGAAAAGCCCATCAGGCACAAAAAGATTAGAGGCATCAGCTGCCCCAGCACCAGACCGGCTTCCTCGATGCGGGCCAAGTTGGTGGAAAAAATCACGGTATAGTCATCGTAATCGCCATTGTGCGCTACCCGCCCCACAACCATCTGCCGGGTGGTGGTGCCCAGGGTACCGTGAAATTCTCCGTCCTGGGCTACCTTTGCCCGCAAAGCCCGAATCAGCTCTCCGTTCTTTTCGGTCTCCTGGGTACTTTTAAAGGGATTGCTGCTGCTTTTTTCGGTGTGCAGCAGGCAGGGGTGAAGGGTATCCACCCCATTTACATACTGCTGGGTGGAGTCTGCCACATCAATGCACACATTGGAAAAATTCAGTTGACCCTGGGCAGCTGCCTGGTTCACCTGTTCCCAAAATTCTGCATTGGGCTGAGCGTTGGAAAACAAAAAGGCCCGGGTGCTTATGGGCTCCTCGCTGCTTTCAATCATATTCACCAGCACATCCACTTGGCGGGAAAGCTGCTGATAGATGTAGTGGTTGTATAAGGGCTGCATCAGCTGGGTTACAAACAGCCACACCAGCCCCAGCACAAAGGCGCTGGCCAGGCACAAAAACAGCATCAGCCGGGAGCGCAGGCTCCAAAACCCTCTTTTTTTGCTCTGCATGGGGATCACCGCTCCTTACTTGACCGCATCCGGGTCAAACTTGTAGCCAATGCCCCACACCGTCACAATGGCATCCCGGTAGCTGCCCAGATGGCTGCGCAGCATCTTGATGTGGGTGTCCACCGTGCGGTCCTCGCCATAGTAGTCGTAGTTCCATACCTTTTGCAGAATTTTTTCCCGGGAGAGGGCAATCCCCTTGTTGGCAGCCAAAAACACCAGCAGGTCAAACTCCTTGGGGGTAAGTGCCACCTCGTTGCCATCCAGCTTTACGCTGTGGCTTACAGAATCAATGGTCAGCCCTCCAAAAGCATAGCTGCCCCCCTCGCCCTCTGCCTTGGGCATGGTTCGATTGAGCACCGCCTTCACACGGGCCACCAGCTCCCTGGGGCTAAAGGGCTTGACCACATAGTCATCCGCCCCGTTTTCCAGCCCGGCCAGTTTGTCGTATTCCTCCCCCCGTGCGGTGAGCATAATCACCGGTGTGGTAATGCGGCGGTTGCGCATCTCTCTCAGGCAGGTCATGCCATCCACAAAGGGCATCATAATATCCAAAATCACCAGGTCAATGCCT
This sequence comes from uncultured Allofournierella sp., assembly GCA_944382705.1. Taxonomy (GTDB): domain Bacteria; phylum Bacillota; class Clostridia; order Oscillospirales; family Ruminococcaceae; genus Allofournierella. Next base: position 16,096 of record CALWNE010000013.1, on the reverse strand, counting down.
CCCAGCGACAAAACCGCCAGCGCTGCACCGCCATCGCTGGCTTCCTCGCACACAAAATTTTCATGCTCCAGATGGGCCCGAATCAAATCCCGAATACGGGGCTCGTCGTCCACAATCAAAATTTTAGCCATAGTAACTCCCCCTTGCTATTGTTGTATGGGCAGGTTGCATCGGGCTCATACCAGAACCCTGTTTTTTTCTTTATAGTATCATATTACCGCCGCCTTGTGGGGGAAATGTGAAAATCGCCCCTTTATTTTATGCATAGCCCTGCCGCCAGGTTCATATAAGTAAAACAAACCCGCGTTCATATCACACAGCCGCACTCCATGCGGCAGAGGAGGAGTTACAGGTGTTTGTTTTTACATTGGGCAAAAAGGGACTGAAACGCTTGGGTGCGGCAGCGGTGTGCGGCGTGGTGCTGTGTGCTGCTGTGTTTACCGCCACCCGCAGTTTGGATGCACGGGAGGCGGCTGCCACGGCGGCGTCTGCCCCCCAGCAGGCCGCAGATTTAAAAATTCAGGGAGCCAGCCAGGTTAGTGAGTTTTTTCAGCTGTACGGCCTGGAAATTGACCTTGCCAGCGCAACGGTGGACAAAGTAAAAATCCCTAAAAAATGGGACGAAAGTTTTTCTGCTTTCAATACGGTGGTTAAGGCCAGCGGCCTGGATTTAAGCCGCAGCAAGGGCAAAACGGTGGAAAAATGGTCGGTGCTCTGCCCGGGCCGTTCCGCCGGGGAGCAAAGCTGCTATGGCGTGGTTTTGGTCTACAAGCAAAAACCTGTGGGGGCCTACCTGCTGAACCAGCCCTCCGGCGAGGTACTGGGCCTGGATGTGGTAAGCCAGTCTGCCGCCGCCCTCACCGATGAACAGGCCGAGAGCACCGCTGCACAGTTTGGTTCCCAGGCCGACAGCCAGCTTGCCGAAACCGCCAGCGCCGACAGCCCTGTTTCCCAGCCAGAGCAGACCGTCGCTGCCTCTGCCGATTCTCAGGACGCCCAGATGGCCAGCACCGATGGCCTGGAGGATTTTCTGGCACAGGACGCCGGCGCCGTTCCGGTGGAATGATACAGCCCCGCCAGCCGGGCAGCTTTTGCCCGGCTGGCGGCATCTGCTTTTTAATTTTTAATTTTTTTAAAAAATCACTTGACAATCCCGCAACCCCATGGTATGCTATATAAGCACTCAGTTGAGTGGCCAGATATCGCGGAGTGGAGCAGCCTGGTAGCTCGTCGGGCTCATAACCCGAAGGTCGTCGGTTCAAATCCGGCCTCCGCAACCACCAAACCGCTGGAACCTTACGGTTCCAGCGGTTTTCTTTTTGTGTTTCTGTGCCTTCCGCAGCGTTTTTTGCGCCTGCAATGCTCCCTCTTGCTTGCTGGTTTGCTTATAACCCAGTCCCACTGGGGCGTGGCTCTAAAATACCCAAAAACACCCTGTCCATAGGTTGCTTGTTCTGCCAGGTGCACCAGCTGGGTGGGCAGGCAATAGCGTAAAGGGTGGAAGCCTGCCTGATTTGGCTGGCTTCCACCCTTTTTTGATTGGCTCTATTTTGAGATACCTCTCTGGCATACTATCGATTCTGCCTTCGGTACTGGGTTGGGGTTTGCCCCTGTGATTTTTTAAAGAGTTTGGTAAAATAATTCACATCCAAAATTCCAACCTGCGCCGCCACATCCGATACGCCCAGCTTGGTTTTTACCAGCAGCTGACAGGCCCGACGGATGCGCTGGCCATTGATGTAGTCAATTAAGGTTTCCCCTGTTTCTCGCTTGAACAGGTTGGAAAGATAGCTTGGGCTAATAAAACACATGGCCGCCAGCGATTTCAGCGACAGGGTGCTATCCAAATTCAGATTGATATGGTTGATAACCTTTTGCACCAGCGGCGAATACTCCTTTAGGGAGTATACCTGCACATATCTGCAATATTCCCGCACCATATCAACGCCCAGCTGATACTGGTCCTCGGCTGTCATTTCCTGAATGCGGCAGGCATACCGGGTGCTGATTCGGTCGATGTAATAGGGGTGCACCATACTACTTTCAATGGATTTGCGCAGCAGTGTGTTCAAAATCACGAACATGGTTTTTATCTCGTACAGACTGTCTGTAAAACGCCCTTCAATGCGTATGCGGGTCATTCCCTCCCATGCGCCCACAGCCGCATCCACATCCCCCCGTGATACAGTCTCCATAAAACGGCTTTCTCCTGCATAGCGCCGCTCCAAAACCTCGGTTGGAATCTCTTTTTTGAATTCCGGTTCGTTAAAATACCGTAAGTCGGGCTTAAAATTCAGGGGCAGCGGCTCTCGTGCCTCTCTCACTGTAAATTCACCCTCCGGCCACGCCGCTGATGCCAAGGTGCGTATCACCGGCATAATCCAGGTTTCATCCACCTGGCTCACGCCGTTGTAAAATTGCCGGATTGCCTGGGCAGCTTCGCTGCCAAGCAGACGCTCCATCTCCTTGCTGAGTTTGCTTTCGATGTGTGTTGCCCGCCATGGCCCTAAAATATATACCGTTTGTTCGGTTTCTTCAATTCTCAAAAATGCAAAGCGAAGGCCAAAAGTATCTTCTACCAGCAGCAGCTCTTTGGGGTTTGTAAGGTCCAAAATCAGCTGTCCAAACTTATCCCACTCGAACATGGGGTCCAGTGCCTGCCGCAATCCGTTGTCAAACCGCTTCAGCTCGTCAAAGGGAGCCTGCACCTGTGTAACCGGAATGTTATACGAAGCCATCAATCGGCGTATCAGGTGAACTAAATCAACCTTCATAACATCCTGTACTCCTTTCCTTTATATTGGGCAATCCTAAGGCACCACCGCGCAATCCATGCCCAAAGGCTGGGGCAGCGCACTGTCTTACAATTTGCTGTAATGGTTTTGCAAAACACTGGCCAGCCCCCCAAGGATTGGCCAGTGCTCTGGTTCATCCCTCAAAAGATTTTCCGGCGCCTTCCGCCGCCTGGATTGCGGGGCGCTGCCCTAAAAAGAATTTTGCTTATTGTAACACAGTGATGGATGGAATGTCCAAAATCACGCAAAAGGATACCGAGGATTTTCTTGATCCTCAGTATCCTTTTTTGTTGCCTCATTTTGTTGTTTTTATGGATTTTTTGCGCCGCACAAGGGTTGCATGGGGTGCGTCAGGCTTTGGCTCCGGCCGCATCCTTAACTCATACAGGCCAGCGGCATTGCTGCGCTGAACCTGCACCCTTTGGCCCCAGCCTTATAAGTAAATTGCGCCCTTTTCATCGGCTTTCATGGGAAGCACCGCCATAACATCAATCAGGGTCATGGCAATGGAAATCCCCGTCCAGCAGGTTGCAAGATACACCGCCGCTGTAAACCACTGCTTTGCATACATCCGATGAATGCCAAATGCACCCAGCCAGCACAATTTCAGATAGGTGCTCTTTTGCACCGGCTGCAAAACACGCCGCTCCCGCAGATTCATCAGGTAGTCTATCCCCCGCCAAAGGGGGCCGTGCTGTTCCGTGCAGGGGTCTCCCTGTGCATAGCGCAGATGGTTCAGCTGGTCCTGGGCAATGGCCAAATCCAGCACATCCGTCGGCAGTGCCTTTGCTTTTTTGGCTGTGGTCTCCTTCACTGCAATCACCTCATATCAACCGAATGAACCGTAAATCCAAAAACAACGGCGTTGCTTTTGTTTTTAAATCTCAGCCCTGCTGCGCAGCCAGGCTCTTTTCCTTAATCATGCGAATTTCGTTTTGAAGCTGGGCCATCTTTTCCTTGTTCAGCGGATAGAACTTCATGGCAATCAGGTTGCATACCAGGCCCAGAATAATCATTCCGAACGCCAAGAACACAACGCCCAAACGCAGGGCAGGGGTAGCGATGTCTCCCTGTACAGGGTTGTGATCCACAAAGCCGCAAGCTGCAAATACCAAGCCTGCCACCATGGGTGCAAAGCTGGAAATAATTTTATCCACAAAGCTGAACAGGGTGCCCATCAAGCCGGGCACATACTTGCCGGTACGGTATACCTCGTAGTCCGCACAGTCCGCCGTCATGGGAATTACGATGTTGCCGGAAATACCCTGGAAACCAGCCTGCAACACGCTAAGCAATACATGCAAAATCAGGAAGTAGCCCCAGTGAAAGCTACCGGTGGCAGGGTCATTGGTCATGGTGGTGGGGTCGCCAAACAGCCACAAGGCGCCCAGCAGTGCGTTGATAATAATACCGCCCACCGAGCCAATTACCATGGCAGATTTTTGGCCCACACGGGTAGCAATGAGAGAAATCGCCAAAAAGGTAATAATGGTGGAGGGCACTATGGTAATCGCTGTTACATTGCCTTGCAGCACCGTGGAGCCTGCAATGCAGGCAAACATGGCCACGCTTACGGCGCTGGTTTTTGCGGAAGCCGCCAGCTTATCGGAGGAGGCTGCCAGAACCAGCATCTGGATGGCTCGGTTGTTTTTAAGGGTGTCCCAGTAATCCTTCAGCCCAATCTTGCTGTATTCTCCCGTACCAAAAAACTCGTTGCGATCCTTGGGTGCAATGGCTACCACGGCCAGCAAGGTCATAATGGCAGAGCCAATGGCAGTGAACAGCCACAGGGTATGAAAAAACTCCACCGAGCTATAACCACCCACATCCTGCAAATTATTCGCCATGTTTGCAGCAACCACGGCTACGCCGGCAAACAATACGGTGTTATACGCAGCATCAAACGCCGCAAAAACCGGCCGCTGTTTTGGGTCGTTGGTCAGGCAGCTCTGGGCGGATTTGGTCACCACGCACTGGCAGGTGTAGCCCAGGTAGTAGATGCAGGAAATTACAATAAAAAAGATGAACCGAACGCCCTGGGGCAGCAGATGGGTCACATGGAACATGATAAAGCTGGTAACCAGCAAAATCACATTGCCCACCACCATGAAGGGCCTGTTTTTGCCAAACCGGCCACTGGTTTTATCCACCAAAAATCCCACAAAGGGGTCGGTAACGCCATCCCAGATACGCATACACATAGAAAAACTGGAGGCTACAACCATACCCACGCCCACAAATCCCATCAGGTAGTAGCTGATATACATAAGTAAAAACATATACAGGTTGGTGGCCGTATTGTTCAGGGCAAAACAGCCAATCCGCCACAGCGGAACACGATGGATGCCATTGGTTTCATAGTCTTTGTCGTAGAAGTGATCCGGAAGTGTACGAGTATTCGCCATGATTCATTCTCCTTTATCGGTATGGTTTTTTCAATCACCTGTGGCTTCCGTTGCGTGATTGAAATTCTTGTATCCATTATGGCCGATTGGCCTTGCCTGCGGTGAGTAAAATTTTGCACTGCATCCAGATAATTTTAATCATTTGCAATGGTTTTATCTTGTTTTGTTGTTTGTTTTTGTTTTAATAACCCATTTTTAATGGTGCCGCAGCCTTCCCGGCTGGCAGCTGCCTTGAAGGGTTGCACTGCACAGCAGGCATAGCTGCACGGGGGTTTTTGCCCAAATTCGGTTTGGGATATTCTGCCTTTATGCAGCCCTTGTCTGGCCTGGAAGGTGCGTATATAGTTCTGATTTCCCCAAAAATTCTACTAACTGTCCCTTTCTGGTTTATGCGATAATAAACACATCCTAAAGTTACTCCAGCGGTCTGTTTGCTAAAGCACATCGCAAACAATCATCAGATTCTGTAATGGGAGGTATTTTACTTATGAAAGACTCTTTGCTGTACCCGGTTTCCTCTTCCACCCGTCGTGTGGTCAGCCTGGATGGAATGTGGCGCTTTCAGTTTGACCCGCAGAGCGAAGGCATTGCCCAATCCTGGGCCAGCGGCCTTCCCGCACCCATTCTGATGCCCGTTCCCTCTGCATTCTGCGATTTATTTACCGATAAGGACAGCCGGGAATACTGCGGTGATTTTTGGTATGAAACCGATTTCTTTGTACCTGGCGAATGGGCTGGCAACGAGGTAGTACTGCGTTTTGGCAGCGCCACCCACCGGGCCAGAGTGTTTGTAAACGAGGTGGAGATTGCCCAGCATGAGGGCGGCTTTTTGCCCTTTTCTGCTGTGGCCACCGATATTGTACGGTATAATCAGTACAATCGTCTGTCGGTTTTGGTAAACAACGAATTGCACGAGGCCATGCTGCCTGCCGGCAAAACCACCACCCTTACCAACGGCAAAAAGGTAGCTGCTCCTTACTTTGACTTCTACAACTATGCAGGGCTTCAGCGCCCGGTGAAGCTGCTGTGCCTGCCCCAGGAGCAGGTGGTGGATTTTACCGTAAACCATCGGCTGGAGGGCCGTGATGCCCTTGTGGACTATGTGGTGGATACCAACGGTTCGCATGAGTGTCTGGTGGAGGTATACGACGCCCAGCGCAACCTGGTGGCCCAGCAAACCGGCAAAACCGGAACCCTTCGGCTGGAAAACGCCCACCTGTGGGATGTTCACGCCTCCTACCTGTACCAGTTTGTGGTGCGCATTGTGGACGGCAGCGCCGTGCTGGATGAATATTTTGAAAAGATTGGCGTTCGCACCTTTGAAATTTCCGGCGGGCGGTTCCTGCTTAACAATAAGCCTGTGTACCTGAAGGGCTTTGGCAAGCACGAGGATGCAGACCTGCGGGGCAGAGGTCTTGATTTGGTAACCCTCAAGCGGGACTTTGAGTGCATGAAATGGATTGGCGCAAACTGCCTGCGCACCAGCCACTACCCCTACGCCGACGAGGTGTATCAGCTGGCCGATGAGGAAGGCTTTTTGATTATTGACGAGGTGCCTGCCGTAGGCTTTATGGAAAGCACCCTGAACTTTTTGGATGCCAGCCAGGGCAGCCGCAAGCCTGTGGGCTACTTTGAAAAGGAAACCACTGCCCAGCTGCTGGAAAACCACAAGCAGGCCCTGCGTGAGATGATTCAGCGTGATAAAAACCATGCCAGCGTCATTGCCTGGAGCATTCTTAACGAGCCCCAGTGTACCAGCGAGGGCACCGAAGAATACCTCAAGCCTCTGTTTGACCTGGCCCACGAGCTGGATGTGCAAAAGCGCCCCCGTACTTACGCCATCATTATGATGAGCCAGCCCCACAACAGCAAAGGCCAGCAATTTGCAGACTTCATCAGCCTGAACCGGTACTATGGCTGGTATGTGCTGGGCGGCAATGCCCTGGTGGATGCTCAGGCCGCTTTCCATAAGGAGATGGAGGCATGGGCTGGCGTGCTGGAAGGCCGTCCCCTGATTTTTACCGAATATGGTGCCGATACCCTGCCCGGCGAGCACAAGCTGCCCAGCGTTATGTGGAGCCAGGAATACCAGAACGAGTACCTGGACATGAACCATCAGGTGTTCGATGCCTACGACTTTGTACAGGGCGAGTTGGTTTGGAACTTTGCAGACTTCCAGACCACCGAAGGCATTTTGCGGGCAAACGGCAACAAAAAGGGTATCTTTACCCGTCAGCGTCAGCCCAAGGATGCCGCCTTCCTGTTTAGAGCACGGTGGACCAACCTGCCCCGGGATTACAAAGCCTGACCTTTACACCCCCATTGATTTCACTGCATGAAAGGAACTTTTATGAACAAAGCAAGCGAACGGTTCCGTCGCATCCAAAACCCTCAGGGTGCCTGCATCAGCACCGTCAGCCGTGCCGTGCTGGAACAGGATGGCCTGTATTTCAAAGACATTGATGGCACCGGTAAGGTGAGCCCCGTCAACGACTGGCGGCTGCCCGCCCGCCAGCGAGCCGAAGCCTATGTAAAGCAGCTTACTGTGCAGGAAAAACTGGCCCAACTGTTTGTGGCTGATTGGCGCATGGGCAAATACCCTCCCACCGGCCCCATGGCCATCAAGGTGGAGAATCCCGTGCTGGATGAAACCGGCCTGCTGGACGAAACCGAATGCGATGTGCAAACCATTTTTGGGCAGCAGCACATCATCGGCTCCACCCAGATGCTGAAGGAAAAATTTTATCGCCATGTGATTCTGCGGGCCAGTGCCACCCCCACTGATTTGGTGGAATGGATAGACCAGATGAACGCTGTCTGTGAGGAGTGCACTCATTTTATCCCCCTGAGTGTCACCTCCAACTCCCGCAACGAAAACGGCGAAATTGTGTTTGGCATGAACGACGGCACCGGCAAGATGGCCGCCTGGCCCGGTACGCTGGGCATTGCCGCTGCCCTCAAGGGCACCGGCCGGCTGGAGCTGGTGGATCGCTTCGCTCAGGCGGTACGGCAGGAATGGAATGCCTGCGGCCTGCGCAAGGGTTATATGTATATGGCCGATGTAATCACCGACCCCCGCTGGCAGCGTTCCTACGGCACCTTCGGCGAGGATCCTGCCCTTGTAAGCACCATTCTGGAGCGGCTGATTCCCGGCATCCAGGGCAGTGCCGAGGGCGTTACCCGGGAAGGTGTGGCCCTTACCACCAAACACTTCCCCGGTGGCGGAGCCCGTGAAAACGGCTTTGACCCCCACTATGCGGCAGGCCAGTGGAATGTATATGCCACCCCCGGCAGCCTGGAAAAATACCACCTGCCCCCCTTCCGCACCGCTGTGGAGTGCAACACCGCCTCCATTATGCCCTACTACTCCAAGCCCTCCCAGGAAAAAAGCGCACCCCAAACCGATGGCCAGGGCGGCCCGGTACCCATGGAGCCCTACGGCTTTGCCTACAACCAATACTTCATTGACACCATGCTCCGCCAGCAGATGGGCTTTAAAGGCTACATCAACTCGGATTCCGGCATTACCCGCAACATGGCCTGGGGTGTGGAGATGCTGGACATCCCGGAGCGAATCGGGTTTAGCGTCAATCACGCAGGAGTAGACATCATCAGCGGCATTTTTGAGCTGGAAGCAGCCCAGGAAGCCTACAACCGTGCCCACAACGGCTATTACGATACCCACCCTGTACCCGCCGGGTTCCAGCCCCAGCAGCTGGTGCTTACCGACGAGGCATTGGACCGGGCCGTTACCAGAACCCTGACCGAGCTGTTCCAGGCAGGGGTGGTGGATGACCCCTACCGGGATGCGGCACAGGCCGAGGAAATTGTGTCTACCCCCGCCCATTGGCAGGAGGCCGACCGGGTACACCACGAAAGCGTGGTGCTGCTGAAAAACCAGGGGGTTCTCCCCCTGCCTGCTCCCGGCTCCCAAACGCTGTTTGTGCAGGCCTGGCACAAGGACGAGCGGCTTTCGCCTCAAACCACCCAGACTTTGCGCAGCCTGTTCAGCCACTACACCCTCACCGATGACCCCGCTCAGGCAGACTATGCCCTGCTGTTTGTGTACCCCCAATCCGGGGACTACTTCACTGCCACCCCCGGCTACCTTGAGCTGGACTTGTGCGACGGCAAGTCGGTGCCCGATGTGGACGAAAACTGCCGCCCGCTAAAAACCAGCCACCTGGAAACCACCGTAAAAGGCATGAACGAGGTAAGACAAATTGCCCAAACCGTGGCTGCCCACGGGGGCAAGGTCATCGCCCATGTGAATGTTACCCTAGCCTGGCAGCTGGGCAATCTGGAACCCCTTTGCCATGCCCTCACCGTGGGCTTTGATACATTCCCCCAGGCTGTTGTGGATGTAATCACCGGCAAATTTGCTCCGGTAGGTGCACTGCCTGTTACCCTGCCCCGAGGTGATGAGGTGCTGGCGGTGGATGCCCAGGGCGTGTGCATCAGCCCCAACGATGTTCCCGGTTTTGATAAAGACTTGTATCTGCCCGATTCCCTCAAGGATGCAAACGGCAAGGCCTATGCCTACCGGGACAGCCAGGGCAACTACTATGAATACGGCTTCGGCCTGCATTACACCTGATTAAATTATTAGGAGGTACTTATGGCACAATTCGTAAAACTGAAATCTGGCAGCTTGCCCACTCTGCGCACCGTGGACGAGCGGCTGGTTTCTTACAATGTGGAGATGACCGAGGTAACCGGAGGCACCTTTTGGAAGGCATACACACCCGGCCAGATTGCCGGCACCGAGGCGTTCAATGGGCCCACCGGCAGCCTTACCAACCACACTGCAATGACTTCTCTGATGCAGTACTATCCTCCCATCGACCTGACCAGCCCCAAGCTGCGCAAGCTGGCCAAGGACATTGGCCCCGCCTGGGTTCGTGTATCGGGCACCTGGTCCACCAAAACCTACTATGATTTTGACGGAAGCACCGGCGGCAAAGCCCCTGCTGGCTACCAGAGCGTGCTCACCAAGGAACAGTGGCTGGGCGTATTGGATTTTTGCCGGGACATTGGCGCAAAGCTGATGATTTCCGTAGCCAACTGCGAGGGACTGCACAGCGCCCACGAACCCTGGAACCCCAGCCAGGCCGAGCAGATTTTTGCATTAAGCAAAGAATACGGCGTTCCCATCCTGGCTGCTGAATTTATGAACGAGCCAAACATCCTTTCGGTGAGCGGCGCCCCCGAAGGCTATACTGCCCAGGATTTTGTACGGGACCAGGATCTGTTCAACGCCTGGCTGCATCAGCACTACCCTGAATGTATGGCTGTGGGCCCCTGCTCCACCATTGCTGGTTCCATGACAGAGGACGAGGATGCCTTGGGCGGCGGCATTGCGGATGGGCTGGTGTCGGTTGATACCGAGGATCTACTCCATGGCTCCACCGAACCCATGGAGGTATACAGCTACCACTACTACAACGGCATTTCCGAGCGTCTGGCCTCTTTGATGCCCAATTCTCATTGGCCTGCGGAAAAAGCCCATACCGAAGCGTATCTGGCAGTTGCTCCTGCCATGGCACGGGCCAATGTTCCCCTGCGGGACAAGTATGTTCCCGGTGCCCAGATGTGGGTTACCGAATCCGGCGATGCAGGCGGCGGCGGAAACACCTGGGCTTCCACCTATCTGGATGTGCTGCGCACCCTGAACGAGCTGGGCAGCTTTGCCACCATTACGGATGGCATTATCTTTCACAACACCCTGGCCTCCAGCGATTACGGCTACCTGAAGCCGGAATGCTTTGACCCTCGGCCAAATTTCTTTGCCGTTGTACTGTGGAACCGCCTGATGGGTACCACCGTATATGATGCCGGCGAACCCATTCGTGAGGGTGCTCATGTGTATGCTCACTCCCGCCGGGACGGAAAAGCCGGCAAGGCCTATCTGGTGATTAACAACTCCATGACCGAGCCCACTCAGGTGGAGCTGCCCGGCACTGTTCAGGTTTACCAGCTCACTGCCGAAAGTTCTCGCTGCGCCGTTATGCAGTGCAACGGCACGCCCTTGGTATTGGGGGAAAACTTCCAGCTGCCCTCCATGAATCCTGTTGCTGCCAGCGGCACGCTGGAACTGCCTGCACTTAGCTGCACTTTCCTGCTGACCGAGGAATAACACAGCCTATCCTTTAAAAAACCTATTCACAAACAAACAGCAAGCCGCCCCGCCAGAATAACCTTGGTGGAGCGGCTTGCTGTTTGTCTTTGCGTTCTGTTGGCTTTATAGTATAATAATAGTACCACATCCTTTGCGGTGTTCTTGCCTTGCTCAAAGGAGACTATCTTGTTTGAATTTTGTTTTTCAGTAAGGAGTGCTGTATTTATGAACGCTCGCTACCTTGGGCTGGCCGCTGTGCTGGCCGCTCTCTGCCTTACCGCCTGCACCCCTGTTTCCAGTTCGTCCGGGGTGTCCTCCTCCAGCATTGCGGCATCTTCTGCCGCCAGCCAGTCTTCCAGTCAGCCCGAAAGCCAGGCCGAAAGCCAGACTGAAAGCCAGCCTGCTTCCTCCAGCAGTTCGCCTGAGGTAAGCGCTGCCCCCAGTCAGCAGGCAAAGCGGATGACCAGCCGCACCCAAACCGACCCGCAAGGCAGTGTTTTGCAAACCAGTCAATTTGAATACGATGCCAAGGGCCGGCTTGTGCGTTCCGAAGAAACCACCTTTGGGCCCGATTCCTCCCGTGTGGTGGAACAGCAGTGGAGTGCGGACGATATCCTGACACAGCAAACGATTACCTTCAGCAGCCGAAACAGCGACACGGCCGTTCAGCAGATTCGCATGGATGACCACGGCAATCCCATTGAGGAAATCAGTACTTCCAACGGAGAAGTCATCCGCACCGTAACCTATGCATATACCTACGATTCCCAGGGCCGGGTCACACGGATGGACACCACCGAAAATGACACCTTAACCAGTACCACCACCTACACCTATAGCCAAGATTCCAGCTTTACTTTGCCGGTGGAGGAACTGGTGCGGGATGCTCAAGGAAACTTGACACAGCAGTGCGTGCGCAAGCCAGGCGTTCCCGAGCCGGAACTGTACCTGGAAACCATTACACGGGCGGATACTTCTGGCACAAAAATTCGCCATCTGCGCATAGTGGACCAGCAGCCTGTGTTTGAAAAGGATACCACCATAGCCCGCGGCGCAATTATCCTCTCGTATGCTTACGATGACTATGGTCATCTTACCCAGCTTACCGGCAAGCGTGCTGGTTCTGCCGTGCAGGAGGAGCACCAATACCAGTTGGATGACCAGGGCAATGTGCTTCGCTGCACCAACCTGAACCAGGGGTCCGTTGTCTCCATCGAGGAATATGTGTACGAACTCCTGCCCATTGGCTAAGTATCCCATATCAGCCAGGCTTCACCCCCATTCTTTGCGTCAATAGTCCCCATCGTGCGCTTATGGCTATATGGCTGCTTCCTGTCATTGCATATCTAAACAAAAACAGCACGGTGATTGCAAGCAATCACCGTGCTGTTTTTGTTTGGCGGAGATGGAGAGATTCGAACTCTCGCGCGCTGTTACACGCCTACCGCATTTCGAGTGCGGACCCTTCAACCGCTTGGGTACATCTCCATGATTGATTGGTTTCTTTCCAGGTTTCACAACCCAAAATCACCTGAATCGTTTTTTATTATACCAAAAAGGCAGACCTCCGTCAATGGTTCCCTTGCGGTGGCATTTATCCCCTAGCCGCCCTTGTTTTGGCCCGTCTGCTTCCACCAGCGGACTATGATTCACCCCAATTGACTTTTCTTCCCGGCTTGCAAAAAAGAACTCCGAACCTTGTACAAGGTTCGGAGTTCTTTTTGGTGGAGAATTAGGGACTCGAACCCCAGACTTCCTGCGTGTGATGCAGGCACTCTAACCAGCTGAGCTAATCCTCCATAACAAAATTTATTATAACACTGGTCTTTTAAAAAATCAACCATTTTTTCTGATTTTCTTCCAGTATTTTTTATGTACAGATTCTGGCTTTTTAGTTGCAATCCCTCATAAAGCTATGGTATTATTTTTAAGTTAAAAGCAAACCACCGCTTTCGGAGCCCTCTTTTTTGGAGGGCTCCGGGCCATTTTATCACCTGGGAGGGATCTGTATGCAGTTCGGATTTGACAACAACCTTTATATCCAAAAGCAGACCGAAAACATTCTTGCCCGTATCGATCAATTTAAGGGCAAACTGTACCTGGAATTCGGCGGCAAACTGTTTGACGACTATCACGCTGCCCGTGTACTGCCCGGATTCGATGTGAACGGTAAAATCCGGCTGCTGCATGAGCTGCGGGATAAGGCTGAAATCATCTTTTGCATCAGCGCTGGCGACATCGAAAAAACCAAAATGCGTGCTGATCTGGGTATCAGCTACGACATGGAGGTTCTGCGTCTGATTGACGACATTACCGCCATGGACATTCAGGTTAACAGCGTTGTAATTACCCAGTATACCGGCCAGCGTGCTGCCGACGCCTTTGCGAAAAAACTCACTCTGCGGGGCGTTAAAAACTACATCCACAAGCCCATTGAGGGGTATCCCCTGGCCGTGGATTACATCTGCAGCGACGAGGGCTACGGCTCCAACCCCTATGTAGAAACCACCAAACCCCTGGTGGTCGTAACCGCTCCCGGTCCCGGCAGCGGAAAGCTGGCCACCTGCTTGAGCCAGGTTTACCACGAGCACAAGCGGGGCATCATGGCTGGCTATGCCAAGTTTGAAACCTTCCCTGTTTGGAACCTGCCCCTTAAGCACCCTGTAAACCTGGCCTATGAGGCTGCCACTGCCGATTTAAACGATGTGAACATGATCGATCCGTTCCACCTGGAGGCCTACGGCAAAACCACCATCAACTACAACCGGGATGTGGAAGCCTTTCCCATTGTGCAAAACATTCTGGCTCGTATCACCGGCAATAAAGACTTTTACCGCAGCCCCACCGATATGGGCGTAAACATGGCCGGTTATGCCATTTTTGATGACGAGGTCGTGCGCAAAGCAGCTACCGAGGAAATCTTCCGCCGCTATTACAAGGCTGCCTGTGAAGTAAAGCAGGGCAAGGCCAACGAAGCCAGCTTGCATAAGATTGAAAACATTATGCAGCAGCTGGATGTAAACGCCGAAAGCCGTGCCGTTGTGGCTCCTGCCCTGGCCAAGCAGCGGCAAACTGGATACCCTGCCGCCGCTATTGAGTTGCCGGATGGCCGCATTGTAACAGGCAAAGCAAGCGATTTAATGAGCGCTTGCAGTGCCACTGTGCTGAACAGCCTAAAGACTTTGGCCGGCATTCAGGATTCCATTATGCTGATTCGTCCCGAAGTACTGGAGCCTATTCTGCGGCTGAAAATTGATTATCTGGGCAGCCGTTCCAGTGTTCTGAAGGTAGACGATGTTCTGGCTGGTCTGGCTGTAAGCGCCGCCACCGAACCAGTGGCAGCAAAGGCTATGGCCGCATTGGCCCTGCTGCGGGATTGTGATTTGCACTCCACCCAGATGCTCCATTCTGGTGACGAAGGTACCCTGCGCAAACTGGGCCTGCGAATTACTTCCGAGCCTCAGTACCCTGGTAAGGACCTGTTTTTCTAATTTTGCTCAGCAATAAACTGCCTTTCACAATATAGCCTATAACAAGCAAACCGCCCTTCCTCAAAAAAGAGGACGGGCGGTTTTTATATCTATTTTATAATTTCCATATTGCCTAATCTCTCTTGGTTTGATTGGCCTTTGTTGCAAAATCGATTTTCCACAATGTTGTTCTTTTTGTGTGGAAAATCAATTCGCCCGCAAAAACCACCTTGTTCTGCTTTATTCTTCGTGATATCATGGTGATAAATTCTGCAAAAGCAAAAGGAGAACCTATTATGGCAGAGGAAAAACGAGTACGCCGTACAACAGAACAAATGATTTGTGCAATTGATGAAGACATTGCTGCCTTGCGAGAATCCATCAAGGTTATTGAGGAAAAGAAAGCCGCCAGCGCGGCCGCGTTTGATAAAAAAATCGAAACAGTAGAAACAAAAATTGCAAAACTGAACGAGCGCAAAAAAAATTTGCTGAATCCCAAAAAGCGAAAACCCCGCAAGACCAAAGCACAGCAGATGAAGGAGCTGCTTCGTTTGGCCCAGAAAAACGGCTTAAAACCGGCAGAAATCGCAGAACTGCTCGGCCTGGAATTACCTAAGGACGAATGAGTTGGTTTCTGCATAATTTTATCTTTAAAAACGGTACATCTTCAATTCAGAAATGTACCGTTTTTCTTTGTTCCTAATGCCTATCCCTTTGCTTCTTCCTTTTTTCTTTCAGATTTGGATTCTGGTCTGGTTTCCACGGCATCTTGGTATGCACCTTTTTGTAAGGCTTAAACGATAATTTTGTTGAAGCGAGTCTTCTGTAACGCTCTTATTTTTAATTCTCTTTTTAAATCCTCTATCATGGTTTAAAAGAGTTTTTTGGCCCTAGATGTTTTCACAGAGGTTTGATAAACCACTCTACAATCAGCTGATGGAATTGAGACATAGAAAAACCCCTTTTCCAAAAATGGAAAAGGGGTTTTATCATAAAAAAGAGAAAAGCCGGCACCTACCTATTTTCCCAGGTCGTTTCCAACCAAGTATCTTCGGCACAACAGAGCTTAACTACTGTGTTCGGAATGGGAACAGGTGGGACCTCTGCGTCATCGGCACCGGCCGTACTACATGAAAGCTTTCTTGCTTTCGCTGTTTTCAGCCTTCATATATTCTCTTTTATAAGGGATGCACCCTCAAAACTGAACAATAACTGCTAGCATATTAGGAGTACCATCAAGACTTGTGGTCAAGCCCTCGACCTATTAGTACACACTAGCTGAATGCGTCACCGCACTTACACTTTGTG
>CALWNE010000012.1 GCA_944382705.1 uncultured Allofournierella sp. | reverse complement strand
TTTGGAATTGTTTAATGTGATTTTCCATCACAATTAAGGTTCCGTTCAAGCTTCTTGATATTGTTCAATTTTCAAGGTCCTGGTCGCTTTTCTCTTGCGAGATAGCTTGTTTATTATATCTTGTCTTCAGTGCTTTGTCAAGTACTTTTTCAAGATTTTTTATTCAGCTTTTCAGCGACAACCGCGTTATCTGCGGCTCAGTTATAATATCACATTCCATGCCTAGAAGTCAACACCTTTTTTCAAAAAAGTGTGATTTATTTGAAAATCACCTTTTTTGCCCTTAAAACTCTGCTAACGGCTTACTTAAAACAATCCCCGGAGCACATTATAATGTGCTCCGGGGGCAAAGCGAACCAAATCGAATGTTGGATTTAATCTTACTTTATAATAATAGGCCTATTTTTATGGATTTGTGATTATCCTACAGTATGCTCTTTTATCGGCTCAGCAGGCTCTCTATGCGCAGCTTCCTTGCGCAGCAAGGGTGCATTTGCCTTCATCTTTACAAACAAGGGCAGATACTCCACTGCCAACACCGAGTTCTCCAGGCCATACCAGCGGGCCGGAGATCCTGCCACATGGCGGATTGCATACTTTGCGGTGAGAATGTTCTGATCCGATACCGAAAGCTCGCTTTCCGGCACTACTCTTTTGCGGATGATGCAAAAACGGAAACTTCCCACAATGCCTGGAGTCTGTACCGCATAATTTTGCTGCTGGTGGGGCAGCTCGCCGCTGCGCATCAATTCCTGCACAATCTGCCGCAGATACACATTTACACGCTGGTTTTCCTTAAAGCCCAGATTCAGCTGTACCCGAAAGATGTAATCGGTGCCAAAGCTCTCCACCGAATATTCCTTTTTATAAGGTACATCCTCCACATGGATATTTACAAACCAATAGGCTTTGGCCCGCTTGGGGCCTTTTTCCAAAATAGAATACAGAATGTCCCGCTCCACAAAATTGCAGTAACGGCTTTTGGTAAGGTAAACCAGGTTATCTGCAAAGCAGGGCACCGTTTCATCTCCACGCAAACGCTTCAGGGTCTCCTTGTACTTATCTACACTTAGGTAAATAGCCTGGGATTCCTCTACCTGGGTGCCCCGATGCCAAATGTACATCACCGCCAACAGCAGTGCTGCCAGCGTTACTGCCACATATCCCCCATCCAAAAACTTTGTAAGGCTGGAGAACAGGAACATCAGCTCCAGGCCGCCAAACAACACCAAAAAGCAATAAGCCGTAACCGTTTTCTTTTTGATGGTTTTTAAAAACACAAACAGCAGTAAGGTAGTCATCAGCATGGTTACGGTAATGGCCAGGCCATAGGCCGCCTCCATGCGATGGCTGCTCTGGAAATACAGCACCAGCAGCGAGCAGCCTACCCACAGACAGCTGTTCACCAAAGGAATATACAGCTGGCCCATGGTGTGGGAAGGATAGATTACCTGCATATGGGGCAGCAAATCCAGTTTGCAGGCCTCTGCCACCATGGTGAATGCACCGGTAATCAATGCCTGAGAAGCAATAATGGCCGCCAAGGTGCTCAGCAGCACTGCTACGGGACGAATCCCCTGGGGCATCATCTGAAAGAAGGGATTCAAATCCTCCAGCTCATACAAGCTGGCATCGTTTTGGTGCTGAATCAGCCATGCGCCCTGGCCCAGGTAGTTGAGTATCAGGCAGATTTTTACCAAAGGCCAGCTGATGTAAATATTCCCTTTGCCCACATGGCCCATGTCCGAGTACAGCGCCTCGGCACCGGTGGTGGCCAGGAACACACTGCCCAAAATAAAAATCCCCATCTTATTATAGGGGCCCACCAGCACATGCAGCGCCAGTAAGGGATTCAGTGCCTGCAGCACGCTCAAATCCATGCCCATGCGGTAGATGCCCAGGCCACCCAAAAACAAAAACCAAACCATCATCACCGGCCCAAAAGCCTTACCGATGGAGCTTGTTCCTGCCCTTTGAATCAAAAACAGTACCGCAATAATCAGCAGCGTAATCTGCACAATTCTGCCCTGCCCCACACCCAGTAGGGCATCCAGCGCCGGAATGCTTCGCAAACCTTCTATGGCGGTGGTTACGGTAACGGCGGGGGTAAGCACCCCATCTGCCAGCAATGCGGCGCCGCCAATCATTGCAAAAAACACCAGGTGCTTTCCATTTCTGCGCAGTATGCTGTACAGCGAAAAAATACCGCCCTCGCCATGGTTGTCTGCCTGCATGGCCACCAGAACATATTTTACGGTGGTAAGTAAGGTGAGCGTCCAGATAATCAGCGAGAGTGAACCCAGCACAAGCTGAGAGTTCATTGCCGCCAATCCCCCGTTTCCGGCCATAATGGATTTCATGACATACATGGGCGATGTGCCAATATCGCCGTACACCACACCAATGGCCACCAATGCCGCAGCCGCACTGATTGGTATGGCTGTATGTTTTTGTATCTGCTGCATTGTTTCCTCCTTTTATTTTCTGTTCGTCTTCACACAACAAAGGGCAAGCCGCCAGCGCATCGTCCTTGGGCCTGCCTGTCTCCTTTTGATTTGTTGCTGTGTACCTACATATCTACTCCTTTTAGTGGATAAAGTCAATGGCTTTTTATGTTTTATATTTTGCAACAAAAAATAGCACCTGCAAAACACGATGCTGCCGTGTTTTGCAGGTGCCGAAAAAACGCATTATTCTTTTTCAAATTTGCTGTTGAAGCGGTCCAGTGCCAGCGCAGCTGCCACGCCCACTGCCAGGCAGATCAGGTTAACTACCATGCTGGAGGAGGTTGCAAAGCTGTTGTAGGGTACAATCACCAGGGTTGCGGCAACCACAATGCCCACAATGCCATGGAACGCAATGGAGTAATGATGCTCAAACAGGCTGTCAATGGCCTTTGCCAGGCAGATTACTGTCACCAAGGCACCAATACCGCCCGGAATCAGCACGCTGAGGTTCAGATGGCCCAGACCCTCCACAAAGGGGGTGTACAGGCCCAGAGGCATCAGCAGGGTGGAAAAGCTCATGCCGGGGGCAATTACGCTGAGAGCCAGGCAGAATCCACAGAACAGATACCAGCCAAAGTTTGCAGTAATCTTCACCGAGAAGGTCTCCAGACCCACCAGCAGGCCCAGAACCACTGCAAAGGCTACTACCATGGAAATATAAGAGCCCTTGGTGCGGCCCTTCTGGCCTGCTTCACGCAGCAGGCTGGGCAGCATACCGGCAATCAGGCCCACAAACACGCAAACAGAAGGTTCAGGGTATTGATCCAAAAAGAACGCCAGAACATTTGCCACGCCCAAAAAGCCAATGCCCATACCAATAATAACAGGAATCAAGCGAGGCACATGGGTTTTAAAGTTCCGCACCGGGTTGGAGAGCAGCTCCATCACCGGCTTGTAAATTCCAAAAATCACACAGAGCACACCGCCAGAAATACCCGGCAAAACTGCACCCAAACCAATAAGTGCTCCCTGAAACACCTGAAACAGCAGGCTGAACAGATTTTTTTGCTGCTTGTTATTCTCCAAAATCAAACAATCCCCTTTCTTGGTTGAAGCGGCTTTCCGGCTGCTTCTGTTTTACTATTGTATGCGCGATAAATTGCAAAAAAGAAACCCGAATCTGCTTTTGGGAGCAGATTCGGGTTTTGGTGACCCATCCGGGAATCGAACCCGGGTTACCGCCGTGAAAGGGCGATGTCTTGACCGCTTGACCAATGGGCCTTATAAAATACAAAGTTTAGCTAAAACAGCAAGCATACTTCATCACCCACTATTGCGGGCAACCCCCAAGTATCCTAGCTAAACCTTGTATTAAGTGGTAGCGGTAACTGGATTTGAACCGGTGACACTTCGGGTATGAACCGAATGCTCTAGCCAACTGAGCTATACCGCCATGTATGTTGCTCCCTCAAGTGGGTGCTTTTATATTATATTCAATCATGATGGATTTGTCAACGATTTTTTAAAAGTTTTTTAAAAAAATAAATGGAAATTTATGGTTTTTTGTTTTTCCTGTTGTTTTGCTTTGCCCTGCAAAAAACCACCCCGGTTTTACGAAACCGGGGTGGTTAAAACAGCGCTGTATGTTGCGGTATTTGGGGAACAGTCTTTTTCTTCTTGGCTTTTTTCGCCGTTCAAAAATCAGTCCCCTTGGCAATGTGCCTGCTCTTGCCTTACTTGTTGGCAGGTACCAAAAGCTCCTTGCCGCCCATGTAGGGACGCAGTGCTTCGGGAATCTTTACGGTGCCGTCTGCCTGCAGGTTGTTCTCCAGGAAGGCAATCAGCATACGGGGAGGTGCCACGCAGGTGTTGTTCAGGGTATGGGGCAGGTAGTTGCGGCCATCCTCACCCTTTACACGGATTTTCAGGCGGCGGCTCTGGGCATCGCCCAGGTTGGAGCAGCTGCACACCTCAAAATACTTCTGCTGGCGGGGGCTCCAGGCCTCAATGTCGCAGCTCTTTACCTTCAGGTCGGCCAAATCACCAGAGCAGCACTCCAGCTGGCGCACAGGAATATCCAGGCTGCGGAACAGCTCCACGCTGTACTTCCACATCTTTTCGTACCATTCCATGCTTTCCTCAGGCTTGCAGACCACAATCATCTCCTGCTTTTCAAACTGATGGATGCGGTATACACCACGCTCCTCCAGGCCGTGGGAGCCCTTTTCCTTACGGAAGCAGGGGCTATAGCTGGTCAGGGTCTGGGGCAGCTGGCTTTCGGGCATCAGCTGATCCATAAAGCGGCCAATCATGGTATGCTCGGAGGTACCGATGAGGTACAGGT
This sequence comes from uncultured Allofournierella sp., assembly GCA_944382705.1. Classification (GTDB taxonomy): domain Bacteria; phylum Bacillota; class Clostridia; order Oscillospirales; family Ruminococcaceae; genus Allofournierella. The sequence goes on along the minus strand of CALWNE010000012.1, from coordinate 47,264 downwards.
CCTCGCCCTCTATTTTGTACATCATGGCCTCCATTTCGGGGAAGCTCATTACGCCCTGCACCACGCTGCCGTGCATCATAAAGGGAGGGATTACATAGGTAAAGCCCTTGTCAATCATAAAATCACGGGCATAGGCCAGCACTCCCTCATGCAGCCGGGCAATGTCACCCAGCAGATAGTAAAAACCGTTGCCGGATACCCGACGGGCGCTGTCCAGGTCAATACCGTTAAAGCTCTCCATAATTTGAGTGTGGTAGGGAATTTCAAATTCAGGTACCACAGCCTCACCAAAACGCTCAACCTCCACATTGTGGCTGTCGTCGGGGCCAATGGGCACGCTGGGATCAATGATATTGGGCAGGGTGAGCATGATGTTGCGGATTTTTTCCTCCAGCTCGCCTTCCTTGGCCTCCAGCTCCTTCAGGCGGTTTGCCTGGGTAGCCACCTGAGCCTTTACCTGCTCGGCCTCTTCCTTTTTGCCCTGAGCCATCAGGCCACCAATCTCCTTAGACAGACGGTTACGGTCTGCACGCAGGGTGTTGGCCTCGGTTACGGTGTTGCGGTTTTCCAAATCCAGCGCAATCACCTCATCCACCAGGGGCAGCTTGCTGTCCTGGAATTTTTTGCGGATGTTCTCTTTTACCACTTCAGGGTTCTCTCGTACAAAACGCAGATCCAACATACAGGGTATCTCTCCTCTTTTTTATTGTTCCTTTTGGTAAGCGCCCAGCAGGTTGGCAAAATCGGTCAACTGCTGGTCGGAATAAAAATGCACGGTCAGGCTGCCCCGTCCGTTTTTGTAAGCAACCTTTACCTCATTGCCCAGCACCTGCTGTAAGGCAATTTCCACCTCGCTGGGCAGGGTAGACTGTACCGGCTGTTCCTTGGGCTCCTTTTCCGGCTGGGTCAGCTTTTTGCAAAGTGCTTCGGTCTGGCGAACATTCAAATCGTTCTCCACCACCTGCTGGGCAGCCTTTTCCTGAAGTTCCGGTTCTTCCAAGCCCAAAATGGCCTTGGCGTGGCCGGGGGTCAGGTGGCCGGTTTGCAGCCACTCCAGCGCACGCTGGGGCAGGTTCAGCAAACGCAGGCTGTTGGCTACAGAACTTCGGCTCTTGCCCAGCCGCTTGGCGGCCTGTTCCTGGGTTAGGCCGCACCGGTCCATCAGCTGCTTGTAACCAAAGGCTTCTTCCACCGGGTCCAAATCCTCACGCTGAAGATTCTCCACCAGCGCCAGTTCCATGGCTTCCCCTTCGGTTACATCCTTGATAACCACGGGAATTTCGGTCAGCCCTGCCAGACGGGCTGCACGCCACCGCCGCTCTCCGGCAATGATTTTATATCCCCCTGTGGCGCAGGGGCGCACGGTAATAGGCTGGAGCACGCCATGTTCTGCAATGCTGGCCGCCAGCTCGTTGAGGGGCTCCTCTGCAAAATCCTTGCGAGGCTGCTCCTTGTCCGGCTCAATATCCCGCAGGGGCAGGGTCATTACATCATTTCCCACATCCCGGACGGTCTCCTCAAACAGGCTTTCCAGACCCCGGCCAAGGCCGCCTTTTTTTACTGCCATGTTACCACTCCTTTACCGATTGTTCTCCAGCAGCTCCTGGGCCATGGCACGGTATGCCTCACAGCCCTTGCTGGACGGGTCGTAGTAATTGATGGGCTGTCCATAGCTGGGTGCTTCCGACAGGCGAACATTGCGGGGCACGGTGGTTTTGTACACCTTGTCCCCAAAAAATTTCTTCACCTGCTCCACCACCTGCAAGGTCAAATTCAATCGGCCTGCGTACATGGTAAATACCACGCCTTCAATTTCCAGGTAGCGGTTGTACAGCTTGCGCACGGTTTTGAGCGTGCTCATCAACTCCGAAAGACCTTCCAGTGCATAGTATTCGCACTGAATGGGAATCAGTACCGAGTCGCTGGCGCACAAGCCGTTCAAGGTAAGCAGGTCCAGGCTGGGTGGGCAGTCAATAAAGATGTAATCGTAATCGGAATTCACCTGAGCCAATGCCTCCCGCAAGCGATTTTCACGCCGCTCCATGTTCACCAGTTCCACCACTGCACCAGACAGCTGAATGTTGGACGGAACCACATCCACATGAAATTCTGTGTGCAGAATCACATCCTTGGTGTTTACCTGACCAATCAATAAATCGTATACACTATATTCTACATTTCGTTTTGAAATGCCATAGCCGCTGGTGGTATTGCCCTGAGGGTCCAGGTCCACAATCAGAACCCGTTTTCCCTCCTGTGCCACACAGGACGCCAGGTTCACGGCGGTGGTACTTTTACCAACGCCACCCTTCTGGTTCGCTACTGCAATGATTTTACCCAACGCTTGCGCCCTCCGTTTGTTCTATAAGTAAATATTGGCTCTGCTTGCAATATACCGTCTGCAACCAGGCTTCTTTGTGTATTATAGCATAGTTTATTCTTTCTGGACAGTATCGCCCATCATTTTCTGCCCCAAACCGCCTGTTTTTCGCAAAATGTTCCACGTGGAACATTTTGCACGCTGTTTCACAACTCCTGATTGTCTTTCTAGCCACCGAATCTTCTCTTTTTGATTCAAACTGATTTTATATTTGTTTTCAGGGCATCTTAACTCCTTTAGCAAATCAATGGCATTGTTGCACTTCGATTTTTTCGTTTACACTTGCCGAGCCGAGCCTTTTATGCTTTTTTCTTTCACCATGCAAAAATCAGTCTCCAACCATTCCGCCACTTTTTAATTAAATCTTCAAAAAATTTTGCCCTTCCTGAATTAAAGCATCTTTCCTTTCGTTCTTCAAATAATCCGATGTTCTTCTCCGGCACTTCCAGTCTCCAACAGCCGTCCTGCCTAAAATCAATCAGTGTTTTTGTAACCACGGTTAGTGCCCATCCGCTTTTCCAGGATTATCCGTCCATTTTAATTTATACCAAATCAAACGCTTGCGGTGGTGTTCAAAAAAACCGAATAAACCAAAAGCTCGAAAAATGTTCCACGTGGAACATTTTTCGAGCTTTCCATAAAATCCCCTGCTGTTAAGGGACAACAGTCTGGCTATATTCCTTTACCTTGGCAGCTTCCACCGGAATGCGCACCGTGTATTCCAGATAGCCTTCCTCCTCCTTTTTTTCTGCCTTCGCTGGTACTCCTGCCTCCACCATCAGCTGCACCGCCTTGTTGATGGTGTTTACAAAGATACGCACATCTCGCACCATGGGAATTCTCTTCCGCCTCTGGGGTGGCTGGGTCAGCATCCGTTCCACCAGTCCATCCGCCTGCCTGGCATTTAAGCCCTGCTGGGCAAACTGCTCCAGCGCCCGTTTCCTTTGGGGGCCTTCAGGCAGTCTTAAAATTGCCCTTGCGTGGCGTTCGGTGAGATTTTGCTCCAGGCAGTAGGCTTGTTCTTCCGGTGTGAGTGCCAACAGCCGAAGCTTATTATTTAAGGTAGGCTGTGCCATCCCCAGGCGGCGGGCTGCTTCTTCCTGGGTACAGCCCCACAGCGCAATCATTTCTTTAATCCCCTTCGCCTGGTCAAAAGCATTCAAATCCTGACGCTGCAAATTTTCCAGCAAGCTTAATGCAGCGGTTTGCTCGTCCTGGTAATCACACAAAATGGCAGGTACCTGGCTTAATTTGGCCATCCGGCAGGCCCGCAGCCTTCGTTCTCCCGCAATCAGCTCATACTTCTGCCCTCGTTTGCGCACCGTTACCGGCTGCAACAAACCGTTTTCCAAAATGCTCATGGCCAATCCCGCCAGTTCCTCTTCCTCAAATTGTGTGCGGGCCTGAAAGGGACAGGGCTGAATTTGGTCAATGGGCAACATGAGTACCTTTCCTTTTCCCTGTTTTTTGTATGGCAGTATCATCAAGTCCTCATCCTTTCCCAAGTGGTTTTATATTCCCTGTTTCAGGACCAATCTTTCCCGCCCGAAACAGCCCTGCGGCACACCTTTTCAGGACCAAAAAAACAGCACATTCCTGGTTCTCTGAAAGCTTAGCCGCAGCCTTTTCCAAAGTATACCATGAATGCGCTGTACGCACCAGAAAATTCCATTTACAAGGTTCTGGATTTTTTCGCCTGTTCTGTCATCACTTTAAGGGAGCTTTTGCAATTTTTCCACCGTTTCGGGGATATGCAGGGGGAGTTTGCGATATTTTTTTGCACACAATCAAGCTTCGGGCATCGCCACCTGGCAGCTGAAACTCCTTGCTCTCTGCAAACTTGCCCCCCAACTTGGCAATGGCACCACGGGCAGCCTGCAATTCCTCCTGGGCGGATGCGCCCTTCAAGGCAATAAATACGCCGCCCTGCTTCACCAAAGGCAGGCAGTACTCGGCCAAAACCGGCAGAGCCGCCACCGCCCGGGCACTGGCCACATCAAAGGCTTCCCGCCACTGTTTGCGCGCTGCTTCCTCTGCCCGCTCCTTGGCAAACTCCACGCCCGTCAGCCCCAGTTCACTGCAAACATACTTCAAAAACTCCACCCGCTTGCCGGTGGGTTCCATGAGGGTGAGTTCCAGCTGGGGCTTGTAGATTTTGGTCACCAAACCAGGGAACCCTGCACCACAGCCCACATCCACCATCCGGCCAGCCACCTGGGGCTGGGAGGCAAACAAAAGGCTGTCCAAAAAGTGTTTGATTTCAATCCCTTCCGGGTCGGTGATGGCGGTGAGATTCACCTTCTGGTTATACTCCACCAACATCTGAGCGTAGCGGTCCAGCTGGTCCAGCTGCAAGGCCGAAAGCTCAATTCCATATTCCCGGCAGCGTGCTTGCAAACGACTTTGTTCAATCATGCTTGTTTCTCCTTTTCCGCATTGGCTGCCGCCACTGCCACACTCAGCACCGAAAGGTCAGCCGGCGATACGCCGGGAATCCGTCCAGCCTGGGCCAGGTTCACCGGTCGAATTTTGCCCAGCTTTTCCCTTGCTTCCAGCCGCAGGCCACTCAGGGGCTGGTAATCAAAATCTTCCGGAATGGGAATGTGCTCCAGCCGCTTCACCTCTTTGATGGTGCGCATCTGGCGGCTGATGTAGCCCGCATACTTAATTTCGGTGGTAATACGACCTGCCATCCGCCGGTCTACCCCTTCGCCCCAGCCAATTACCTGGGCAATCAGAGAGTAGTCCAGTTCCGGGCGGCGCAGCAGCTCTGCGGCAGTTCCTCCCTTTTCCACGGGGGCAATGCCCGCAGCTTCCAGCACCGGATTCAGCTGGTTTGCCTTAATGCTGGTCTGTTCCAGTCGCTTGCGCTCCTGCTCCTTCACCGCCATGGCTTTCTGGTAGGCTTCCCATCGCACATCATCCACCAGGCCAGCCTGCCGTCCAATGGGGGTCAACCGCTCATCGGCGTTATCCTGGCGCAGGGTCAGCCGGTACTCGCTGCGGCTGGTCATCATCCGGTAGGGGTCCATTACGCCCTTGGTTACCAGATCATCCACCAAAGTACCCAGATAAGAGGTGTGACGGGGCAGAATCACCTGCTCCCGGCCCAGCACCTGAAGGGCAGCATTCAAGCCTGCCAGCAGGCCCTGGGCTGCCGCCTCCTCATAGCCGGAGGTTCCATTAAACTGCCCCGCACCATACAGACCCCGAACCGCTCTGGTCTCCAAGGTCAGCTTCAGGGCGGTGGGGTCAATGCAATCGTACTCAATGGCATAGGCCGGGCGCAAAATCTCCACATCCTCCAGCCCTTCAATGGTGCGGTACATGGCATTCTGCACATCCTCCGGCAGGCTGCTGCTCATGCCTTGCAGGTACATCTCCTCGGTGTCCAGTCCGCAGGGCTCCACAAAAATCTGGTGCCGTTCCTTTTCTGCAAACCGAACCACCTTGTCCTCAATGCTGGGGCAGTATCGGGGACCAATTCCCTCAATGGCTCCCCCATACAAGGGCGAGCGATGCAGATTTTCCTGAATCACCGCATGGGTGCGGGGATTTGTGTAGGCAATGTGGCAATCCACCTGATTTTTCACAGCACCCTCAGGGGTCAAAAAGCTAAAGGGTTCGGGCGGCTCCTCGCCGGGCTGGCGCTCCAGCACTGCAAAATTTACGCTCCGCCGGTGCACACGGGCAGGGGTACCGGTTTTGAACCGGCGCAGCGGCAGCCCCGCCTTGCGCAGGCTTTCGGTCAGCTGGTTGGCTGCGTGCTGGCCGTCCGGGCCGCTCTCCACGCTGGCATCCCCCACAAAAATACGCCCTCCCAGGTTGGTGCCGGTACACAGCACCACCGCCTGGGCAGTGTAGTAGCCATTTAACCGGGTGCGCACTCCGCACACCTTGCCTTCTTCCAGCACCAGCTCCACAATCTCGCCCTGCTTGATGTCCAGATGCTCGGTCTGCTCCATCAGATGCTTGGTGTAGGCATGGTAGGCGGTGCGGTCAATCTGCGCCCGCAGCGAATGCACCGCAGGCCCCTTGCCCCGGTTCAGCATCCGGCTTTGCAGGGTGGTGGCATCGGCTGCCAGACCCATCACACCGCCCAGCGCATCCACCTCCCGCACCAAATGCCCCTTGGCGGTGCCGCCAATGCTGGGGTTGCAGGGCATATTTCCAATGCCGTCCAGGCTCAGGGTAAACAGGGCGGTGCACACCCCCAGCTTGGCTGCCGCATGGGCCGCCTCAATGCCTGCGTGGCCCGCACCAATGACCACAACCTGATAATCTCCCAAATGATTCATGCTATCCTTGCTTCCTTCTTGCTATGCCCCATTTTGCACAGGTTACTTACCCACGCAAAACTTGGAAAATACTTCTTCAATCACAGCCTCGCTGGCATCCTCGCCCATCAATTGGCAGAGGGCCGTCAGGCCATCGTCCACGCACACGCTCACAGCGTCCAGTCCATACCCTGCCTCCATGGCTTCCAGGGCCTGTTCCAACGCCTCCTTGGCTTGCACTGCTGCACTCAGCTGCCGCTGGCTCACAAGACAGGGTGCATTCAAATCCAGCTGGGCAACGCCCAGCACCTGCTGCACCGCCTGCTCCAGCTCCTGCAAGCCCTGGCCCTGGCCTGCGGTGATGTGCACCAGCTGGTCAAAGCAATCTGCAATCTGGGCCGTGTCAAACCGGCGCTCCAGGTCTCCCTTGTTAATCAGGGCAATGGCCCGCTTGCCGCTGCATCGCCGGGCCAGCTCCAAATCGTCCTGGGTTACGCTGCGGGAACCATCAAACACAGCCAGCACCAGCCCTGCTTCCTCCAGCTTGCGGTGGCTGCGGCGGATTCCCTCCGCCTCCACCACATCTTCCGTGTGGTGGATACCGGCGGTATCAAACAGATTCAACCGGATTCCTCCCAGCATCACTGCCTGCTCCACCACATCCCGGGTAGTACCTGCAATGGGAGTCACAATGGCCCGGTCAAACCCGGACATCAGGTTCAGCAGGGTGCTTTTGCCCACATTGGGGCTGCCCACAATGGCTGCATCCACGCCATGGCGCAGCACCGCACCTGCCTCATAACCAGAAATCAGACTCTCCACCTGTTGCTTTACGCCGCACAAGGCCTGTCCCAGAGCCTGTTCTTCCAGTTCCGGCACATCTTCTTCGGGAAAATCCACCCAGGCTGCCAGGTGCCCCGCCAGTTCCAGCAGAGTGGTTTTACAGCCCTCAATGGCTGCCGCCAGGCTGCCGTTCAAAGCACTTTCTGCCAGGGCTGCGCCCTGTCGCCCTGCCGCGGCAATTACATCCATCACGCCCTCTGCCTGGGTCAGGCTGATGCGCCCATTCAAAAAAGCCCGCTTGGTGTACTCACCGGGCCCTGCCGGCACAGCTCCTGCCCCGATGCAGGCCTGAATCAGGCTTTGGGCAATCACCATGCCCCCGTGGCAGCTCAGCTCAATTACATCCTCGCCGGTGTAGCTGTGGGGAGCCCTAAAAAACAAAGCCACGCCCTCGTCTAGGGTGGTCTCACCATCCACAAAGCGGCCGTATAAGGCGGTGTAGCCCTTGGCCTTTTCCACCTGTTTTTCCGGGTTTCTGGGCCGGAACACCTTCCCGCCAATCTGATAGCTTTCCGGGCCGGAAAGCCGCACCACTGCAATGCCACCGGCGCCGGGTGGGGTGGCCAATGCCACGATTGTGCTGTTCATATCCACATACCTCCTTGTGCCGTCTTGCAACGGTGCAATGTAATTCGATTTATTTTATCACACCCACCGGGCAAGGGCAAGGCAAAGCCCTGCACAAACCCACACCGCCCGCTCTTTTTTGCCGCCAGCGTTCCTCCCCTTTTCTTCCTCCACACCTGCCCCTTATTTCCCCGGTCCGGCCCCTCCAACCCTCTGCACTGTTGAGGACTGCTTTCCCCTCTTATGCCATGCTCCCAGCACAAAGTGCAGCATTTTGCGCTGGGCTGTAAGCAGCACCTTTGCTCTGCTCCAAAACCAAAGCCCCCTGGGCCCTTAAAGGGCCCAGGGGGCTTTGCGAAAATTTACTGGATAATGGGAGGATTCTCTCCATAAATGGCCACATGGCCTTTCATAAAATCGTAAAAACTCTGGTACTGCTGGGCATCAATGGCCTGGGGCCAGGTCATGAGCACCAGGGGGTACCACGTCTGTTCCTTTTTATAGGGAATGTGGATGTAGTTGTAGTCATTGGCAACAAACCCACACCGCTCATAAAAGCCCTTTCGCCGCAGGGAAATTTCATCCTCAGGGGGGTCAATTTCCAGCACAATCCTGCTGCCTTTCGCCTTTAAAGCCTCCAGCACCCGGCTGCCATACCCCTTGTTCCGGGCCTGTTCCAGCACCGCAAAATGCTCCAGATACAAAAAGTCCTGGTGCTGCCAGTACATCACAAACCCCTGCACAGCACCTTCCTCCAAAATCAGATCCACGGCATAATCCGCCGCCTGCTCCATAGCTCGCTTCTGATCTGCCAGATTGCGCTTTTCAAATCCGGGAAAGCTCCGCTCATACAACGCCCAAATCCCTTCAAATTCCGGGTGAGTCCATTCTCTCATCCGCTTCAGTTCCATCCTTCTCTTACTCCTCTCCTTTGGGGCAGCTATTTGCTGCTCCATCCATTCAAAAATGCCCGGCTTTCTCCCTTGGGCGGAAAAAACCGGGCATTTTTATCAGGTGAATCTCACCCTTACAGTTCAATTTTGCCGTACAATGCAAACCCCTCTGCATCGTCAATCACCTGGGTGCGCTTGGGCGCAACAGGCTTTGCATTCTCATCCCGCTGTTCCTGGGCGAAGGTACGGCCAGGCACCTGGCTGCGGCGCTCGCTGCGCTGGCCGGGCTTGCGGCTGCGGGAGCGGCCTGCGCTGCGTCCAGCAGACTGCCGGGGCTGATCGGGGTAGATGACCACACGGCGCTGGGTGCCCTCACCCTTAGACTCACTGTGTACCCCTTCCATGGCGCCAATCACGCTGTGAATAATGCGCCGCTCGTAGGGATTCATGGGCTCCATGGAATGGCTGCGGCCATTTTTAAGTACCTTGGCACCCAGCCGCTGAGCCAGTGCTTCCAGGTCCTTTTCCCGCTTGCTCCGGTAACCGGCCACATCCAGGCCCAGCTTCAGGTAATCCCCTTCCAGGCGGTTGGCCACCAGGCCAGCCAGGTAGGAAAGGCTCTCCATGGTCTCACCACGGTGGCCAATCAGAACCCCCACTTCATCGCCCTCCACCTTTATGATGTAGGCCTCACCCTGCTGCTCTGCCCAGATGGTCAGATTTTCTGCGCCCATCAGGGCAAATACCTGGGTCAGGTACTCCATGGCAGCAGCCAGCTTGGGGTTGGCTGCCGTGTCCACGGGCTTGCTCTCTGCGTTCTCCTCCTCTGCCTGGGGCGCATCCGCCTGCTCCTGGGCAGCAGGCTGAGGCTCCGGCTGGCAAACAGGCTCCGGCTCCACCACCGGCTCCTGGGTGGGGATGGGGTCCAGCTGAGGCTCCAGCGCCTGGGCCCGCACCTTGGCAGGCACACGCTTGAACAGCCGCTGCACAGGCATCTCCAAAATTTCGATGCTCACTTCCTCACGGGGCAGGCCCAGCTGCTGGCAGGCAGCCTCGGTGGCCTCCTCCACCGTTTTGCCGGTGACGATCACTTCACGCATGATTTATTCCTCCTTACTCAGTTGGCTCAGGGGTACGGTGCGCTCATCCTTGTATTTTTCCTCGTCCAGCTTGCGGGCCATATCCAGCCGAAGCCGGTTCAGTTCAGCCTCGTTTACCTTTTTCACCGTCTTTTTTCCATTTTCCTCAACGGTTACTTCCTTTTTTTGCTTCTTTTCCCGTTTCTTCTGCTCAATTTCTTCCTGGATTTGCGCTTTCAGTTCTTCCGGGTCGTACATCTTGCGCAAAATTACGCTCTGCACAAACTGGAACAGGTTGGAAACAGTGTAATACAGGGAAAAACCAACGGGAACCTGGAAGGCAAACCACACAAACATCAGGCTGGTCATCCAGGGCATCAGCTTCATGCTGCCCTGCATCTGCTGGCCGCTCATCTTCATGGTGATCACGTTCAGCATGGCCATGGTTACAATGCTCAGCAGGGGGAAAACCAACAGGGCATTCAAAGCCATGCCGGGCTTATCCATCAGGTTAATGCCCATAAAGTTTACATGGAAATCCTGGATGGCTGCCAGCTGATCTGCGCTAAAAACATCCGCAAACATACTGGCGTCCCGCTGTACCTGCTGCACAATCTGGCTCTGGGTGGTGTAGTTGCTGGCGGCCAGGCCCATGACCTGGGCAGCCTGGTTAATCACCTCGCTGGGCAGATGCAGAATGTACTGCAAGGGCCGGTACACCACCTCAATGATACCAAAAATCACAAAGAGGTTCAAAAACATCGGCAGGCAGCCCGCTGCGGGATTGTAGCCATACTCCTGCTGCATCCGCATCAGCTCTTCGTTCTGCTTTTCCCGGTCTTTGGCGTACTTTTTCTGGATTTCCGCAATCATGGGTTGGTAGGCAGCCATGCGGGCGGTGCTCTTCTGCTGCTTAATCTGCAAAGGGAAGAACGCCAATCGAACTGCCACAGTAAACAGAATGATGGCCCAACCATAGTTGCCCACCAGTTCGTAAATCCACTGGAGCACATACCCCAGAGGAAGGCCGAGAATTCCTAAAAATCCCATATTCAATTCCTATCCGCCCCGCTTGCGCCCCAGGGCTTCGTTAATCTAGTTGTAGCGTAGGACAGTCCCCTGCGCAACGAAGGACCGTCATGAGGGGTTTTGTGCCGGCAAGCCTACCGGGGCCGGTAGAGCTTGCGCTCCTTGCTTTTCCAGCACCCTTTTGGGGGTACCGGGTCATAGCCTGCTTTTCCAAAGGGGTTGCAGCGCAAAATACGCCACACCGCCAGCAACAAGCCTTTTGCCGCTCCATGCAGCTGGATGGCCTCCAGGGCATACTGGCTGCAGGTGGGCCGAAAACGGCAGTTGCCGCCCAGATGGGGAGAAATATACTTCTGATACCCTCGAATAAGCAGCACGAAAACGCGGGCGATCATCAGACCAGTCCCGCGTCTTTCAGCAGTTGTTCGGCCGCCAGCCGGATTTCCCCGCTTTTGCAGCGGGCCGTCTGACCCCGTGCCACAAACACCAGATCCAGCCCTCCCACCTGGTAGGGCAGAATCTCGTAAAGTGCAGCACGAATCACCCGCCGTGCCCGATTTCGCTGCACAGCGTTGCCGATTTTTTTGGTGGCTGTAATGCCCACACGGGTTTTGCCCAGGCGGTTTTTTACCACATACAGCACCAGTTTGGGATGAACAAAGGCCTTGCCCCGGGCATAAGCCCGGCTGAACTCCTTGTTCCGGGTAATGGGGCGATAACGCATCTTTTTTCCTCGTATGGAAAAACAAGGCCACTCCTTTTGGTGTGGCCTTGTTCTGCTAAGCTCCCGCAGCGGCGGGCGTCGTTTGATTATTAGGCAGACAGCTTCGCACGGCCCTTGGCACGACGAGCAGCAATGACCTTACGGCCGTTCTTGGTAGACATTCTCTTCAGAAAGCCATGTACACCACTGCGATGACGCTTCTTGGGCTGAAAAGTTCTTTTCATAATATGTTCCTCCAAAAGGCCCCGCATGGGGCATGATTAATTCGGTTGCGGCCTAACCAATATTGGATATGGCCTTGCAACATAAAAGTATACTGGACATTCCTTGCCTTTGTCAACACCCAAAATCAAGAAATTTGGCTTTGTGCGGCCCTTTGGTGGTATCGAAGGGAGCAAACAGGACCATTCTTCTTTTACTATTATAGATGTATAGCTGGGCTTATCCGGGCTTTTCTCCCCTTTGAAGACCGTTTTTCATTGTCACACCCTTTTTTTTATGCTATAATGAAACAGATTCAAATTTTTTCGGTATGGGAGCGTTTTGTGTCTATGGATTCCTTCAACGATGTTTTAAGCGCAGCAAAAGAATACTGCAAAGAGCGCCTTGTGGATGCAACCTATAACCTCTACATCGACGGTCTGGAAGCAGTAAGCTTTGAGGGCAGCGGCAAGGTCGTATTGTCCGTGCGCAACGACTTTATCTGCACCATCGTCCGGGACCGCTACACCCCCCTGCTCAAGGAAGCTCTGGCTGCCGTGCTGGGTTTCGAGGTGGAGGTGGAGCTTGTGGTGCCAGCCACCGCTCCCGAAAAACCGGCAGCCCCTGCGGCGCAGCCGGCACCAGCGGTGCCCAGCGGCAAATATGATTTTACCTTTGAAAACTTCATTAAAGGCCCCTCTAACCAGTTCGCCTATGCGGCAGCCCAGGCGGTGGCCTCCAATCCCTCCGGCGCCTACAACCCCCTGTTCATCTACGGCCAGTCGGGTCTGGGCAAAACCCACCTGCTGAATGCCATCCAGGTGGAAATCAAAAAAAATCATCCCGACTTTAACATTGTCTATGTGGACTGCGAAAAGTTCACCAACGAAATTATCACCGCCATCCGGGAGGGCAGCACCGAGCTGTTCCGGCAAAAATACCGGGCAGCGGATGTGCTGCTGGTGGATGACATTCAGTTTATCGCCGGCAAGGAAAGCACCCAGGAAGAATTCTTCCACACCTTCAACACCCTGCACAATGCAGGCAAGCAGATTGTGCTGGCCAGCGACCGGCCCGCTAAGGAGATCAAAAGTCTGGAGGAGCGTCTGCGCACCCGCTTTGAATGGGGCCTCACTGCGGACATCCAGCCCCCGGACTTTGAAACCCGCGTGGCCATCATCCGCCGCAAGGCAGAGCTTTTCAACCTGGATATGCCCAACGAGGTGGCAGAATTCATTGCCAACCACCTCAAAAACAACATCCGCCAGCTGGAGGGTGCCGTCAAAAAGCTGAACGCCTACTATATGCTGGAGGGCATCCAGCCTGTCATTGGGGTAGCGCAGAATGCCATTAAGGATATTCTCAACGAAACCCAGCCGGTACCCGTCACCATCGAAAAGATTATTGGCGAGGTAGGCCGTACCTATAATGTAACCCCTGCCGAAATCCGGGGCATGCGCCGTACAGCCAACATCTCCGCAGCCCGGCAAACCGCCATCTATGTGGTGCGGGAGATTACCGGCATGAGCATGGAGGACATCGGCAAGGAGTTTGGCGGCCGGGATCACTCCACCATTGTGTACTCCCTTAAATCCATGGAGAACAATCTGAACAACGACCGTCACCTGAAAGAAACGGTGGAGGACATTATCAAGAATGTCCGTTCCTGACCGGTCCCTTTCCGGGGTCAGGCTATCCTGGCCCCGGTTTTTTGGGCCGCAGCCAGCAGGCAGTGGGTATCTTCTGCTTTTCTGGTAATCCGCTGGCCTCTTCCTTTTCAACCATTTCAAAGAGGGTTTTTCCCTCCTTATTATTTTTTTGTTTTTTCAGCGGCTTTCCGGCAGCGTTTTTTTGCAAAAATTACGGCTTTTTAGGGCCTTTTTCTTTTTTTGCTGCCAGGAAAATCGCCCTTTTGTGTCCCCATTATGACACGAAATGTGACATAATGGGGATTATACAGCCCGGAATAAACCACTGCATCTGGCCTGTTTTTCCTTAAAAAACTGGAAAAAACCACCCCTTTTCCCTCTCAAAGTTTTTCTCGAACTTTTCAACATTTAACAAACCCTTTTCCACCACCCATGTGGACAATCCTTCAACAAACACTTATTCACAAATTTTCAACTCCAAAACCACACTTCCACACCCCCTTTTTCCCCAGGCTGTGTGGGCATTCCCTTCACTTTTTCACAGTTTCAACAGCCCCTATTACTACGGCTACCGAAACTATGTTTTTTCATAATCGATTTCTCACCTTCCCTTCCACCGAAAGGAGCAAACACCATGAACATCATCTGCGATAAATCCCTTCTTTCCAGTGCCATTGACGGTGTGTCCAAAGCCGTCACCCTTCGTTCAGCCATCCCTGCACTGGAAGGCATCCTCCTAAAAGCCGATGGTTTCCAACTTACCCTCACCGGCTACGACCTGGAGATGGCCATCACCACCACCATCGAAGCCAATGTACGGAAACCGGGTGAACTTGTTCTATCTGCAAAACTATTAGGCGATATGGTCCGCCGTCTGCCCAGTGGCGAAATCACCATCTGCACCAACGAATCCGGAAATGCCACCATCAAGGGCGGCGTAGCCGAGTTCGACATCCTTGCCATGAGCAGTTCCGACTACCCGGATCTTCCCACCCCCGGTGCAGACCACACCCTCACCCTAAAAGCAGGTGTTCTGCGGGAAATGATTGAAAAAACCCTGTACGCCGTCAGTCAGGACGACAAAAAACCTGCCCACACCGGCGAACTTTTCTCCATCGAGCAGGACCGTCTCACCGTAGTAGCCCTGGATGGCTACCGGCTTGCCATTGTGGAGCGTCCGGTCCAGGCAGAAAAAAGCATCCGCATCATCATTCCCTCCAAAACCCTCACCGAAGTCAACAAACTTCTGGGTGAAGACAGCCAGGATGTACGCATCAGTGCCAACCGCCGTTTTGTTGTATTCCATGCTGGCAGCTACACCATCGTATCCCGTCTGATTGAAGGCGAATTTCTCAATTATGCCACCGTTATCCCCTCCGAAAGCAAAACCCAGGCAGTGCTGGAAACCAAAGATTTCATCGAAACCATCGAGCGGGCCAGCCTCATCATCACCGAACGGCTGAAAAATCCCCTTCGGATCCTCTTCGACCAAAAAGTAACCGTCCGCTGCCAAACCAACCTTGGCAAAGTGGTGGATGAATTCCCTGCTTCCATCCAGGGCGATCCGGTGGAAATTGGCTTCAACAACCGCTACCTGCTGGATGCGCTGCGCAATTCCCGCTGCGAGCGGGTTCGTCTGGAGATGAACGGCCCCCTGAGCCCGGTTAAAATTCTGCCTGCGGAGGGGGATGACTTCATCTACCTGGTACTGCCGGTGCGTTTCAAAAACGACTGACCTTCCAATATGCACTTTTGTTGCAACCTAAACAGGCAAATCCTTCCCTTTTGCATGCATAAAAATACAGCGAATATTCATACAAGGCGGATTTGCACCCTTTTTCAACTCCCGCCCCGCCATCCCCTCAGCATGGACGATTGTGCAAATTTCATTGCTTTTTCCGTCCTGCGTTGAAGACCTTCCCTCAAAAACCGGTCCTCAACGGGCGCCAACGCCCCTAAAAACCGGACCTGTTGGTCCTCAACTGCTCTCTGCAACTGGATGGCAGCCCACAAACGGCCCAGAGCCTTCTCAGCGGGCAGCAAAGCCCACTTCACTACGGTTCGGCCAGGACCCCAAAAGGAGAAACAACCCATGGAACAGATTCACATTCACACGGAATACATCAAGCTGGACGCCCTGCTCAAGCTGGCAGGTCTGGTGGAGACCGGCGGCGAAGCCAAGGTGCTTATCCAGGACGGCCAGGTGCAGGTAAACGGCGAGGTTTGCCTGATGCGGGGCAAAAAACTGCGTCCTGGCGACCAGGTTACCCTGGATGGCCGCACCGTGGCGATTGGCGGCTGAGTCCATGCGGATCACCGACCTTCAGCTGGAGCATTACCGCAACATCCGGCAGGCCCATTTTCAGCCGGGGCCGGAGCTAACGGTCATCTGCGGGCGCAACGGTCAGGGCAAAACCAACCTGCTGGAGGCAGTCTGGCTCATGACCGGCGGCAAAAGCTTTCGCGGCTCCAAGGACGCAGAGCTGATTCAGCGGGATCAGCCCTTTGGATCACTGCAAGCAGTCACCGAAACGGATCAGGGCCAGCAAAACCGCATTCACCTCACCATCGGCAGCAAGCAAAGCCCCCGGCCGGGGCGGTGCGCCCGCCGCAACGGAGTGGATTTGGGCCGGGCTGCGGCTTTGGCGGGCAGTTTTCCCGCCGTGGTATTTGAGCCGGGCAACCTGAACCTGATCAAGGGCAGCCCGGAAGGGCGCCGCCGTTTTCTGGATGCGGCCCTCTGCCAGCTCTACCCTGGCTATCTGGCCACCTGGCGCCGGTACGCCCGGCTTCTGGCCCAAAAAAATGCCCTGCTCAAGCAGTACCACCGCACCCCCGGTGCAGGGGAGATGCTGGATGTGTTCGACCAGGAGCTAGCCCGCCATGGGGAAGAACTGATGGCCCGGCGCAGCCGGTACATGGAGCTGCTCATCCCCTTTGCCCAGGAAAACTATGCCCAGATTTCCCGGGGCAGCGAGCCGCTGCAGCTGCACTACAAACCCAGCTGCGAGCCAGGGCAGCTGGCCCAGCTGCTGGACCAGGCCCGCAGCAGCGATTTGCGGGCAGGCTTTGGCACGGCCGGCCCCCACCGGGAGGACTTTGAGGTCCTTCTGGCAGGCCAGCCAGCCCGGCTGTATGCCAGCCAGGGCCAGCAGCGCAGTGCGGTGCTCAGCCTAAAACTGGCCGAAGCCAGCTGCACCCAGCAGATTACCGGGGAGCATCCGGTCATGCTGCTGGACGATGTGCTCAGCGAACTGGACGCAGTACGGCAGGAATACCTGCTCACCCGGATGCGGGGCAAGCAGACCATCGTTACCGCCTGCGATTCCAGTCTGTTTCACAAAACCGAAGGGGTCATGGTGTGCATGGAACAGGGCACCCTGCGTCCCCTCTGATACCGGGCCCTCGGGCCCTATGCGAAAGGAGTGCGGCAGAATGTACCTTCACCTGGGGCAGGACTATGTGGTCCATACCGACGACATCATCGGCATATTTGACATCGACACCACCACCATCTCCAAGCACACCCGGGGCTTTCTGCGCCATGCGGAGCAGGAAAGTGCGGTGGTCACCCTGAGTGACGAGCTGCCCAAAAGCTTTGTGGTAACGGACTTTCCCGGTGAAACGGTCTACATCAGCCCCATATCGTCCAAAACGCTGGAAAAGCGCTGCGGCAGGCTGGACCAGCTGGGCATCAACGAGCGGTAAGCTCCGCCGCCCTCAGAGGGCGGCCACACCAACGAAATCAATCCGGCAGCAGTCCCCAGCGGACTTGGCACCGGTTTATCACAACGCCTGACCGGGCAAGGGGTCCGGTTGGTGCGTTACGCAACACAGGAGGCAAGAAATGGCACAGGAAATCAACAAACAGCAGGTGGGCCAGGCCGAAGATTACGACGGCAGCCAGATTCAGGTCCTGGAAGGCCTGGAGGCGGTGCGTAAGCGGCCCGGTATGTACATTGGCTCCACAGGCCCCCGTGGCCTGCACCATCTGGTGTACGAAATTGTGGACAACGCCATCGACGAGGCGCTGGCAGGCTACTGCAACCACATCGAGGTCACCATCAAGAAGGACAATGTCATCGAAGTAACCGACAATGGCCGCGGCATTCCGGTGGACATCCAGCCCAAGCTGGGCATCCCTGCGGTCACAGTGGTGCTCACCGTGCTCCACGCCGGCGGCAAATTCGGCGGCGAAAACTCCGGCTACAAGGTGGCCGGCGGTCTGCACGGCGTAGGCTCCAGCGTGGTAAACGCCCTCAGCGAGTGGCTGGAGGTTATCGTCCGCAGGGACGGCAAGGAGCACTACCAGCGGTTCCAGCGGGGCGTGCCGGATGCTCCCCTGCAAATCCTGGGCCCTGCCACCACCACCGGCACCACCGTGCGCTTTAAGGCAGACCCCCTGATGTTCACCGAAACCACCGTCTACGACTACGAGACCCTGCTGGTGCGCCTGCGGGAGGAGGCGTTCCTGAACGCTGGGGTGCGCATCACCTTCACCGACGAACGGGGCGAGGAGCCTGTGCAGGAGAGTATGCATTACCAGGGCGGCATCTCCAGCTTTGTGGACTACCTGCAAAAAAAGCGGGATAACACCGTGCTTCATCCCCAGGTGATTCACCTGCGGGGCCAGCGGGATGACATCATTGCCGAGGTGGCCATGCAGTACAACGATGGCTTCAACGAGCTGATTCTCTCCTTCGCCAACAATGTGAACACCCCGGACGGCGGCACCCACGAGGAGGGCTTTAAAAATGCCCTCACCCGTGTCATCAACGACTTTGGCCGGGAAAAGGGCTACCTGAAGGAAAAGGACGAGAACCTCAGCGGCACCGATGTGCGTGAGGGCCTTACCTGCGTCATCAGCGTCAAGCTCACCGAGGCCCAGTTTGAGGGCCAGACCAAGGCAAAGCTGGGCAATACCGAGGTGCGCAGCCTGATTTCCGGCATGGTCTACGAGAAGCTCAAGGAATTTCTGGAAGAAAATCCCGGTGTGGCCAAAGCCATCTACGAAAAAGCCACCCAGGCTGCCCGTGCCCGTGAGGCCGCCCGCAAAGCCCGTGACCTGGTGCGCCGCAAAAGCGCCCTGGAAACCAGCCGTATGCCGGGCAAACTGGCGGACTGCCGGGAAAAGGACCCCTCCAAAACCGAGCTGTACATCGTCGAGGGTGATTCTGCCGGCGGCAGCGCCAAGCAGGGCCGTGACTCCAACATTCAGGCCATTCTGCCCCTGTGGGGTAAGATGCTGAATGTGGAAAAGGCCCGCCTGGACAAGGTCTATGGCAACGAAAAACTCATGCCGGTGGTGCTGGCCCTGGGCTGCGGCATTGGCGAGGAGTTCGATGTAAGCAAGCTGCGCTACCACAAGGTGTTCATCATGGCCGATGCGGATGTGGACGGCAGCCACATCTGCACCCTGCTGCTCACCTTCTTCTTCCGGTTCATGCGTCCCCTCATTGAGGGCGGCTATGTATACATTGCCCAGCCGCCCCTGTTCAAGCTGGCCAAAGGCAAGGATGTGCGCTATGCCTACGATGATGCAGAGATGAGCCGCCTGAGTGCCGAGATGGGCCAGGGCGTCAAGATCAGCCGCTACAAGGGCCTCGGTGAGATGAACCCGGAACAGCTGTGGGAAACCACCATGAACCCGGACAACCGGGTCATTGTGCAGATTTCCATCGAGGATGCCCAGAAGGCAGACGAAGCCTTCACCATCCTCATGGGCGATAAGGTGGAGCCCCGCCGCCAGTTCATCGAGAAGAATGCCGAGTACGCTACGCTGGATGTTTGATGGAAAGGACCGATAAGCAATGATAGAAAACAACCTCAATCCGGGCACCCATCTGATTGTCCGGGACATCAAGGACGAAATCGAAAAGGCCTTTTTGGACTACTCCATGTCGGTCATCGTGTCCCGTGCGCTGCCGGATGTGCGGGACGGCCTCAAGCCGGTGCACCGGCGCATCCTGTACACCATGTACGAGCGTGGCAACGACCCCAGCCACCCCTACCGCAAAAGTGCGGACACCGTAGGTGCGGTGCTGGGTTCCTACCACCCCCATGGTGACGCCAGTGTGTACGACGCCATGGTGCGCCTGGCCCAGGATTTCTCCATGCGCTATCCCCTGGTGGATGGCCAGGGCAACTTCGGCAGCGTGGACGGCGACCCCGCCGCTGCCTACCGATACACCGAAGCCCGCATGAGCAAGATGGCGGTGGAACTGCTCACCGACATCGAAAAGGACACCGTGGACTTTGGCCCCAACTTTGACGAAACCAAAAAGGAGCCCACCGTGCTGCCCAGCCGGTTCCCCAACCTGCTGGTAAACGGTTCCACCGGCATTGCCGTGGGCATGGCCACCAACATCCCGCCCCACAATCTCACCGAGGTTATCAACGGGGCCATTGCCCTCATCGAGCAGGATGACATCGACCTGGGCCAGCTGATGGAGCACATCAAGGGCCCGGACTTCCCCACCGGCGGCATCATCATGGGCCGCAGCGGCATCCGGGCAGCCTACGCCACCGGCCGGGGCAAGATTACCCTGCGGGGCCGTGCCGAAATTGAGGAAAAGAAGAACGGCCGGTTCCAGATTATCGTCACCGAAATTCCCTACATGGTGAACAAATCCCGCCTGATTGAGAGCATTGCCGACCTGGTGAAGGACAAGCGGGTGGAGGGCATCAGCGATCTGAACGACGAATCCAACCGTCACGGTATGCGTATCGTCATCGAGCTGAAAAAGGACGCCAATCCCCAGGTCATCCTGAACCAGCTCTACCGCTACACCCAGCTGCAGGATACCGTAGGCGTGCACCTGCTGGCATTGGATAAGGGCGTGCCCAAAACCATGACTCTCAAGCAGATGCTTCAGCGGTATGTGGAATTCCAGATGCAGGTGGTGCGCCGGCGCACCTCCTTCGACCTGAAAAAGGCCGAGGAGCGGGCCCACATTCTGGAAGGCCTGAAGCGAGCAACCGACATTGTGGACGCCATCATTGCCACCATCCGTGGCTGCAAGGGCGGCCAGGCGGAAGCCCGTCAGGCCATTATGGACGAATTTGGCTTTGACGAACCCCAGGCAGCAGCCATCTGTGCCTTCCGTCTGGGTCAGCTGGCAGGTCTGGAAATCCTCAAGATTGAGGGCGAGCTGGCAGAGCTGGCCGAAAAAATCAGCGAGTGGCGGGCCATCCTGGCCAGCGAGGCCAAAACCATGGAAATCGTCAAGGAGGAGCTGATTCTCCTGCGGGATAAATACGGCGATGAGCGCCGCACCGAGATTGCCCATGTATCCGGCGAGGTGGACATTGAGGACCTGATTCCCGTGGAGGAATGTGTCTTTACCCTCACCCACGACGGCTACATCAAGCGCCAGCCCAAGGACACCTACCAGGTGCAGAAGCGGGGCGGCCGGGGCATCTCCGGCATGAGCCGCAAGGATGAGGACTTTGTGGAGGAACTGTTCATTGGCTCCACCCACGACTTTGTGCTCTTTGTAACCGACCAGGGCCGTGTATACCGGCTCAAGGGCTACCAGATTTACGAGGGCAGCCGCACCTCCCGCGGCACCAACATCGTCAACCTGCTCCCGCTGCAAAATGGCGAGAAGGTCACCACCATGCTGCGTATGCCCGCCGAAGGGGCCCAGGGCTATCTGGTTATGGTCACCCGTCAGGGCGTCATCAAGCGTACCCCCATCGAGTCCTATGCAAACATCCGCAAAAACGGCCTGCTGGCGGTAAGTATGTACGAGGGCGACAGCCTTGCCTGGACCCAGATTACCACCGGCAGCGATGAGCTGATTGTTGCCACCCACGATGGCCTGGCCATCCGCTTCAACGAGCAGGATGCCCGCAGCATGGGCCGTTTGGGCCATGGCGTTCGTGCCATCCGGCTCCAGCCTCAGGACTATGTGGTGGGCGTTGGCGTGGTAAAGCCCGGCGCTACCGTGTTCACCGTTACCGAGTCCGGCAAGGGCCGCCGCAGCCGGGTGGAGGACTACCGCCTGCAAAGCCGTGGCGGCAAGGGTATCCGCAACTATGGCCTGGGCCAGGTGGCCGGCATCAAGGTGCTGGACGAGGACGACGACATCATCCTCATCAGCCAGGATGGCATCATCATCCGTATGCACGCTGCCGACATCAATGTGCAAAGCCGGTACGGCAGCGGTGTCCGGGTCATGCGTTTGGGTGAAGGCGACCGGGTGGTTACCGTAGCCCGCACCGAACATTCCGACGATGAGGAAGTGGCCAAGCCGGAAAACGAACCGGAAGAAGCCCTCACCCCCGAGCAGCTGGCAGCCCTGGAAGCGGAGGAAGCCGCCCAGGCCCAGGAACCGGTGGAGGATGAGGAGACGGCCGAATAAAGCCCATCCTTTTAGCAGATTGGCCGGGCTGAAAAGCCTTGTGTATGCTGTCCGGCTGCAATGCTGCAATGCATTCAAAATCCCCGCTGCAAGGCGGGGATTTTTTTGCGCCAGGCAGTTTGCGCACTTTTCCCGTGCGTTATTTGACGCAAACCAGTGAAAGGCATAGAAAAAACAATCCTTTTTGGTGAAATACACGGTTTTTGCAGGTGCAAAAAAATAGGCTTTGACGCAGGCATGTTGAGACCGTATAATAGAAAAGACTTGCAAAAATGGGGCTCGACCCCACGGTCTCCGGCACCGTTGCCTGCCCTTTAAGCTAGAGGAAGGCAAAAACGAAGAAAACGGGTGACCAAATAACATCACAGAAGGGATGAATCCGTGAAGATATTCAAGCCAGGGCGGCGCAGCGCCTTTACTCAAATCACTGTGTTTTTACTACTGTTGCTGGCAGTGCAGTGTGCTTTGTTCATGGGATTTTTGATTTTCGGCGGAACCATCGACCAAATGCGTACCGATGCCATTAACAGCCTGTGGCAGCACACCGAACAGCGCAAAAATTACATCCAAAACCGCATGATTCAGCATTGGAGTGATTTTTATCTGGTGCAAAAGCGCATGAACGATTCCATTGAGGGATATCTGCAGAGAAACCAGATGAGCACGCAGGACTTACAGGTAAACGATGAAAAAACCAATTACCTGCTGGAGAAAATCTCTCCCTACATCATAGAAATGACCCGCCAAAACAAGGTAACAGGGGCCTTTGTGGTGTTCACCGATGTTACCCAGACAAATCAGAATACAGAAGGCGGGCTCAAGGAATGCAAGCCGGGTGTTTACATCCGGGATTTGAATCCGGACCAAAACCCCGAGGATTTTTCGGATTTGCTTGTGAAATATGGGCCCTCCCAGATGATAAAACAGCTGAATATCACAGCAGATGAGGGCTGGCAGCCCTGCTTTCAGGCCTCCTGGCTGAATAGCCTTTTCTACAACCCACAGGAAATGTCGGCCCAGAGTGCATTCTCCAACCTGCGAGATATGGGCTACTGGACACCCCTCATCAAGGGCGGCAGCGATGGGCAGGATATCTGCGTGGTGTATACCCAGCCGCTGGTGGATTCCACCGGCCATACCTATGGCCTGGTGGGGGTGGAAATTACCGTTGACTACATCCGTACCCTTCTGCCCAGCAACGAACTGCGGTCCACTCAAAAGGGGTCCTACCTGCTGGCGACCCATGTTCCGGAAAATCCGGAAGGAGAATACCAGATCGTAGCCCTGAACGGCACACAAATGCAGGAATCCTTTCAGGTGGGCAGTATCGTGCATTTGAGCCAGGCAATGGTGGAGGGAGCAGAAGATTTCTATTTCGTTTCCACGGTCAACGGCGAAAGCGTCCAGGATGTTTATTATGCCAGCGTACACCCCCTGGAAATTTACAGCACGGACTCACCCTTTACCCAGGAACAGTGGGTGCTTCTGGGCGTTATGGAACAAGACAGCTTATTCAGCTTTGCAAACCAAACGATTCAATCCCTTGGTGTAATTGCCAGTGTCACGCTGCTGGTGGGCACCCTGATTTGTGCTTTGTCTGGCCGTCGCTTCTCCAGACCGCTCAGAAGGCTGGCCAGGCAGGTGCGTGGGATGGACCCCTCCAAGCCCGTTGCTCTTAGCCATACCGGCATTGCCGAGGTGGACGATTTGGCAGACGCTGTGGAGCTGCTCAGCCGCAATGTGGCGGAGAGTGCAGGCCGTATCTCCCGCATTATCCGCACAGCAGACCTGAGCCTGGCGGTGTTCCGGGTCAGCTGCAATGGCCCTCATCAGGTGGACTACACCGAAAATATGTTCCAGCTGTTTGAGCAGCCCACCCCCGACCAGCCCCTCACCCTGAGCCAGTTCAAAAGCTTTTGGGAAAGCATCCAGCCTCTGGCGGTGGAACAGGGCGAAAACAGCATCGTCTATCACCTGCATCCAGGCCAGCCGAGAGAGCGGTGGCTTCGCTGCAAAATCAGCCGCAGAGGCCAGGATGTGCTGGGTGTGGTGCTGGATATAACCGAAAGCAGGCTCAAGCAGCGCCGCATTGAGTATGAGCGGGATTACGATGCCCTTACCGACCTGCTCAATCGCAGAGCCTTCCAAAATCGCCTCCAGCAGCTGCAGGATAACCCCGATCTTGGCATAGCAGCCATGGTTATGATGGACTTGGATAATCTGAAGTATGTGAACGATACCTTTGGTCACGACTATGGCGATGCCTACATCCAGTGCATGGGGCAGGTGCTGCGCTGCTTCAGCGGGCCAAACACCCTTTGCGGCCGCATTTCCGGCGATGAATTCTATGTCTTTGCGTATGGGTACAAAACCCAGGAGGAGCTGGCCCAGCGGCTGAATCAGCTGCAAAAGGCCATCCAGCAGGCCAGCATAACCCTGCCCGACCACCAAAGCTATCGGCTGCGGGCTTCGGCGGGTGTTGCCTGGTATCCCAGGGATGCTGCCAACCTGAAAGAGCTTCAGCGCTATGCAGATTTTGCCATGTATCAAATCAAACATGGCACCAAGGGTACCTGTGGTGGCTTTGATCGCCAGGCTTACAACCGCACCGCAACAGTCATTTATAACAGCGGCGAGCTGAACCGGATTCTGGAACAGAAAGCCCTGGATTATGCGTTCCAGCCCATTGTAAGCTGTACCGATGGCTCCGTCCTTGCCTACGAGGCGCTGATGCGGCCCCGCTCCAATGTGCTGGCCAATCCCATGGACTTTATCCAGGCAGCCCGGCTCCAATCCAAGCTGTTTGAGGTGGATATCCTTACCTGGAAGCTGGCCTCCCAGTCGTTTTTCGAGCAAAGTCCCCAGGGCGAAACACTGTTGTTTATCAATTCCATTCCAAACTGGGCGGTTACTTCTGAGGTGGACCAAGCTTACCGTAAACAGTTTGGGCATCAGCTCCACCGCATCGTCATGGAACTTACCGAAGGCGATGAGCTGGACAACGATATAACCCAAAAGAAAAAGCAGGCTGCTGTGGATGCAGGCATCCGCATTGCGTTGGATGACTTTGGCTCTGGTTACAGCACCGATGCAGTCCTGCTAAAAACCAAACCGGATTTTGTCAAGCTGGATATGAGCCTGATTCGAGACATCGACCAGGATAACCACAAATTCACCTTGGTACGCAATCTGGTGGAGCTGTGCCATAGCATGGGCAGCAAGGTGGTGGCCGAAGGGGTGGAAACCGAAGGCGAACTGCGCACCCTCATGACCCTCCAGGCAGACTATGTACAGGGGTACCTCTTGGGCCGCCCGGCATTCCAGCTGAGCCAGCCCTCGCAGGACCTGCAGCAGCGCATCCAGGTATGGAATGAGCAGCTGCAAACCTATGGGTCTTTGTAATCCGGCGGCAGATGCTGCCACTTGAAAGCTCAAAAGCCCCAGGCAGGCCAAAAGGCCGCCTGGGGCTTTCTGCATTCAATCGGCCGCTTTGGCAGCTGTGTGGGGCATGGGGGGTGAGCAAGGCCCTGCACCTGAGGCTCATGGCCATCAAAACAAAAACGCCCTCTGGCTTCTTTGCTGCAAGAAACCAGAGGGCGTTTGCCTTAAAAATATTTACAAAAAGTAATAAGATAAAGAGAGTATACAAAAATCGGTGGATTTTCCTCTCTGAAAGGCCGCTTCCAGCTCGGTTT
Organism: uncultured Allofournierella sp.; assembly: GCA_944382705.1. GTDB lineage: Bacteria > Bacillota > Clostridia > Oscillospirales > Ruminococcaceae > Allofournierella. The sequence continues at coordinate 21,561 of CALWNE010000012.1, read as the reverse complement.
ATCCCCTTTGCCAACAAGGAAATGCCGGTGGCTTACAGTGCTCCGGCTGTGCGCAAGGCATGAACCTTCAGCAAAGCAGCCACGGTTTTGCTGTCCCGGATTTCTCCCGTCATCACCAGATTCAGTGCCTGCTCAAAGGGCATGGAGTGGCAGGTCAAAAACTCTCCCTCATCCAGGTGCGCCTGGCACTGGGTCAGGCCGGTGGCCAGCCAGGTGTAAATAATTTCGGTGCAGTACCCCACAGTTGGGTAGATAGGCCCCAGGTCCCGGTATTGTTCAGCCCGCAGGCCGCATTCCTCCTCCAGCTCCCGCTTGGCCGCTTCCAAGGGGGCCTCTCCCGGTTCCAGCTTGCCTGCCGGCAGTTCCCACAGTTCCTGGCCAAATGCGTAGCGGAACTGGCGCACCAGATAAACCTGCCCGTCCTGGGTTAAGGGCAGCACGCAGGCCCCGCCGTTGTGGTGCACCACCTCACGGGTGGACTGGCGGCCATCCTCCAGCAGAACCCGGTCCACCGTTACCTTTACCACCCGGCCCTCAAACCGGGTGGATTGTTCCAGTGTTTTTTCCCAATGTTCCATGGCTTACTCCTTTTCTGGGGCTTGGGCGGGCAGCAGGCTGCAAGCAACCTTCTGAATGCGCCGTTCCCCTACCTTCACTACCGTAAACCGAAGACCGCCCCACTCCACGGTTGCCTGTTCATCCTGGCTGGGAATGTGGCCCAAACGGTCGCTGATTAAACCGCCAATGGTTTCAAATTCGTCCCCTTCCTCCGGTTCCGGGCATTCCAGTCCAAAGGCTTTGAATGCATCCTCCAAATCCAGGGCACCGTCCAGCAAAAAGCCGTTTTCGGTGGCAACAAAATCCGCTTCCTCCTGGTCGTATTCATCCTGAATATCGCCCACGATCTCCTCCAGAATGTCCTCCATGGTCACAATACCGGCGGTTCCGCCGTACTCATCCATCACAATGGCAATCTGGGTGTGCTGCTTTTTAAAGTCCTTCAGCAGCTCCGCCGCAGGGCGGGACTCCGGCACATACATGGCAGGGCGCACAAACTGCACCACCGGCTTTTGCAGCAGCTCCTGGCTGCTGAACAGCCGCAGCAGGTCCTTCACATACAAAATGCCCACCACATCGTCAATGCTTTTGCGGTACACCGGCAAACGGCTGTTGCCGGATGCAAGCACCATCTCCACCGCCTCCCGGCAGCAGGCGTGATCGCTGAGGGCGTTCACCTCGGTGCGATGGGTCATCACATCCCCCGCCGTTGCGTCCGAAAGATCAAAAATATTGGTAATCATGTCCTTTTGTGCGGTGTCAATCAAATCCTGTTCGCCGGCATCGTCCACCAGGTCGTACAAATCCTCCTCGGTCACCACATCGTCGTTGCCAAGGCCCGCAGGGCTAAGCAGCCCCGAAAGCCAGGCGGGCAGCCTCAGTTCCCGTTTGGCGGCAGCCCAGCCGGCCAGCATACCGGCCGCCAGCACCAGCAGCACACCCAAAGTTACCACCAAAATAAACAGAACAGGGTGGGCTTGAGTTATCCTGTCAGTAAAATCCATGTAAAAACCTCCGTTCGGTAATTATGCAAAACAGGGGAAAATCGTGCGATTATGGGCAGATGCAGCCTGCTGAAATGCAGGCCGTCTGGGTATAGTATGTTACCATATTAGAGGATGACACCGGCCTTGTCAATGAAAGCAAAGTAAAATCCCAAACAGCACAAATCGCTGGCAAAACAGGAAATAAACCAGCAGATTGCAAAAACCAAGTAGTTTGATTCGTTAATAAAATGCTTGGTTTGCTCAAAAAGCTGGCACAAAACGGTTTACTTTGCACCGGGGTTTTGATAAAATGTATCTATGTAATAGCGCCCGCTACCCCAAGCCCTTTGGGGCAGGACGTTAAATACTAAGTTATGGAGGAAGAAACATGCCTAGAGCAAAACAGTCTATGGATGGCAACACCGCTGCCGCGCATGTAGCCTATGCGTTCAGCGAAGTTGCTGCTATCTACCCCATCACCCCGTCCAGCCCTATGGCAGACTATGTTGATCAGTGGTCTGCTGCGGGCCGTAAAAACATCTTTGGTAGCCAGGTAAAGGTTATGGAGATGCAGTCTGAGGCTGGCGCAGCCGGTGCCGTACACGGCAGCCTGGCAGCCGGTGCAATGACCACCACCTTCACCGCCTCTCAGGGCCTGCTGCTGATGATTCCCAACATGTACAAAATCGCCGGCGAGCTGCTGCCCACCGTGTTCCATGTGTCTGCCCGTACCGTGGCAAGCCATGCCCTGAACATCTTCGGTGACCACAGCGATGTGTACGCCTGCCGCCAGACCGGTTTCGCCATGCTGGCCGAAACCAACCCCCAGGAGGTCATGGACCTGTCTGCTGTGGCTCATCTGGCTGCAATCGAGGGCCGTGTTCCCTTCATCAACTTCTTCGACGGCTTCCGTACCTCTCACGAGATTCAGAAGATCGAGAAGTGGGACTACGCCGACCTGGCTGAGATGGTAAACTGGGACGCCATCAACGAGTTCCGCAACCATGCGCTGAACCCCGAGCATCCCACCATGCGCGGTTCTCACGAGAACGGCGACATCTTCTTCCAGCATCGTGAGGCCTGCAACAAGTTCTACGACGAGCTGCCCGCTATCGTAGAGAAGTACATGGCCAAGGTAAACGAGAAGCTGGGCACCGACTACCAGCTGTTCAACTACTACGGCGCTGCCGACGCTGAGCGCGTTATCATCGCCATGGGCTCCATCTGTGATGTGGCCGAAGAAGTAGTGGATTACCTGACCGCCAAGGGCGAGAAGGTTGGCCTGGTAAAGGTTCGCCTGTACCGTCCCTTCGTAGCCGAAAAGCTGCTGGCCGCCATCCCCGCTACCGCCAAGAAGATTGCTGTGCTGGACCGCACCAAGGAGCCTGGCGCTCTGGGCGAGCCCCTGCACCTGGATGTTGTTACCGCCCTGCGTGAGGCTGGCAACGATGTTCCTGTAATCGCTGGCCGTTATGGCCTGGGCTCCAAGGACACCCCTCCCTCCAGCGTATTCGCTGTGTACGATGAGCTGTCCAAGGACGCTCCCAAGGCTCGCTTCACCCTGGGCATCGTGGACGATGTTACCAACCTGAGCCTGGAGGAGAAGCCCGCTCCCAACACCGCAGCAGAAGGCACCGTAGAGTGCAAGTTCTGGGGTCTGGGCGGCGACGGCACCGTTGGTGCTAACAAGAACAGCACCAAGATCATCGGTGACCATACCGACAAGTACATTCAGGCTTACTTCCAGTACGACTCCAAAAAGACCGGCGGCGTAACCATCAGCCACCTGCGTTTTGGCGATAAGCCCATCAAGAGCCCCTACTACATCAACAAGGCTGACTTCGTGGCTTGCCACAACCCCAGCTATGTTGTAAAGGGCTACAAGATGGTTCAGGATGTTAAGCCCGGCGGTATCTTCATGATTAACTGCCAGTGGAGCGACGAGGAGCTGGCTCACCATATGCCTGCTGAGTCCAAGCGCTACATCGCTCAGAACAACATCCAGCTGTACACCATCAACGCCATCGACAAGGCTGTTGAGATTGGTCTGGGCAAGCGCACCAACACCATCCTGCAGTCTGCTTTCTTTGCTCTGGCCGGCGTGCTGCCCCGTGAGGACGCTCTGAACTACATGAAGGAAGCCGCCAAGAAGACCTTCGCAAAGAAGGGCGATGCCATCGTTGAGATGAACTGGAAGGCCATCGATGCCGGCTTCGACGCCTACCACAAGGTAGAAATCCCCGCTGAGTGGGCTACTGCCGAGGATGCAGCCGACAACACCCAGCTGCAGGGCAATGCCGCTACCGTTAAGATGGTTAAGGACGTCATGGAGCCTGTTTCCAAGATGGACGGCGACAGCCTGCCTGTTTCCGCCTTCATGGATTATGTGGATGGCCAGTTCGAGCAGGGCGCTTCCGCTTACGAGAAGCGTGGCGTTGCTGTGAATGTTCCCGAATGGAACGCCGACAACTGCATCCAGTGTAACCAGTGTGCCTATGTCTGCCCCCATGCCACCATCCGTCCCTTCGCTCTCACCGAGGATGAGGTTGCAAACGCTCCCGCTTCCCTCAAGAGCAAGCAGATGACCGGCAAGGGCTGCGAGAACTACAAGTTCACCATGGTAGTTTCTCCCCTGGACTGCATGGGCTGCGGCGTATGTGCTAATGTCTGCCCCGCTCCCAACAAGGCTCTGACCATGGTTCCCCAGGAGAGCCAGGCCGAGCAGCAGGATGCCTTCAACTACTGTGTTGACAACATCCGCAAGAAGGACGGCATGATGGCTGAGACCACCGTTAAGGGCAGCCAGTTCAACCAGCCCCTGCTGGAGTTCTCCGGCAGCTGCGCAGGCTGTGCTGAGACCGCTTACGGCCGTCTGATCACCCAGCTGTTCGGTGAGCGTATGTACATCTCCAACGCTACCGGTTGTTCTTCCATCTGGGGCGGCCCCGCTGCTACCTCTCCCTACACCACCCACAAGGAGTCCGGCTTCGGTCCCGCTTGGGCTAACAGCCTGTTCGAGGACAACGCCGAGCACGGTCTGGGTATGTACCTGGGCCAGAAGGTTATCCGTGAGTCCCTGGCTGCCAAGCTGCACGAGCTGGCCGATGTGACCACCGTTCCCGAGAAGAAGGCTGCCATCGAGGAGTACTTCGCTACCTACGAGGACGGCAAGGCTAACCTGGAAGCTACCAAGAAGCTGGTTGCTCTGCTGGAAGCTGATCCTGACTGCCGTTTCAGCCAGGAAATCCTGCCCAAGAAGAGCTACCTGTCCAAGAAGAGCGTTTGGATCTTCGGTGGCGACGGCTGGGCATACGACATCGGTTTCGGTGGTCTGGACCATGTTCTGGCTTCCGGCGAAGATGTCAATGTGATGGTATTCGATACCGAGGTTTACTCCAACACCGGCGGCCAGGCTTCCAAGGCCAGCCAGATTGGCCAGGTTGCACAGTTTGCTGCTGCCGGTAAGGCCATCGGCAAGAAGAGCCTGTCCGAAATCGCTATGAGCTACGGTTATGTCTATGTTGCTCAGATTGCAATGGGCGCCGACATGAACCAGACCATCAAGGCTATCACCGAGGCTGAGAGCTACCATGGTCCCTCTCTGGTTATCGGCTATGCTCCCTGTGAGATGCACGGCGTCAAGGGCGGCATGACCAACTGCCAGGCTGAGATGAAGAAGGCTGTTGCTTGCGGCTACTGGAATATGTTCCGCTTCGATCCTCGCAAGAAGGCCGAAGGCAAGAACCCCTTCACCCTGGACTCCAAGCCTGCTACCGCAGACTACAAGGAGTTCATCTCCAACGAAACTCGTTACAGCCGTCTGAAACTGGCCTTCCCCGAGCGTGCTGAAGAGCTGTTCGACCTGGCCGACAAGAAGGCTAAGGAGCGCTACGCTTACCTGCAGAAGCTGGTTAAGCTGTACTCCACCGAGGAGTAATCTCCTCTCTCCCTAAAGGGGCGTTCGAATTGAAAAGGGTCCATACCTTGTGCACAAAGGGTATGGGCCCTTTTTCTTATGCCAAAATCTTGCCCCTCAAGGGCCACTCTACGAAGCGTAGGTTGTGTTTGAGGGACCCCTTCGGTAAGATAAGGCCATAGCATATTGCGCAATGCAAGAAAGGAAGTTTGAACCAATGGCTTATGTAACCGCCGCAACCATCCGCCAACTGCGAGAGAAAAAACGCCTGACCCAAAAAGAGCTGGCCGACATTCTTTGTGTAAGCGATAAAACCATCTCTAAGTGGGAAACCGGCAAGGGCCTGCCGGATGCCGCCATCCTGGAGGATTTGGCCGCTGCCCTGGGGGTTTCCATTACCCAGCTGTTCACCGGCGATTTAAGCACCAACCAGAACCAGGCCGGCAACCTGAAAAAGATGGAGTTCTATGTCTGCCCGGTGTGCGGCAATGTGATTACCGCCCTGGGCAAGGGCAGCTTCTGCTGCTGCGGCATTCCCCTGCCTGCCCTGGAACCAGAGGTTTTGGAGCCGGAAGAACAGCCCACCCATGACCTGAAGGTGGAAATCATTGATGGAGACTACTACCTCTCCATGGAGCACTCCATGACCAAAACCCATTCCATCTCCTTTATGGCCTATGTCACCGGGGGCACTGCCGAACTCATCAAGCTCTATCCGGAGCAGGAGGCTGCTGTCCGCTTTCGCAAAAAGGGCCATGGCATTCTGTATGCCTATTGCACCCGCCACGGCCTGTTCCGCAAGCTGGTGTAAAAGCCCTTTTGAGAGGAAATTAAGAGGGAATGATGTCCCGCTCTGTACCGGTATTCAAAGGCTGGTGAGGGCCTGCCTTCCAGCAAACAATCCCCTATCCTATATGCAAAAAGGCCGCCGATAGGCGGCCTTTTTGCATATAGTAATAAGGAATGCTGCTTGCTTGGTGCATAACATAAAAAATTGTCAATGTCTCTTGCGGCACCTGCTGGCAGTGTGGTAAAATCCAAATCATACAAGCAAATGGAAATGATTTCCTCCTAAGCCGCTATAAAGCTAAGCCCAATCAAACCCACTGGGTAAACCAGCAGCGGGAGCAGGTAAGGCCAAAGAGGGAGAGTTCCATTTGGCAGGGAATGCAGTGCAAACAGGAGGTTCGTTACAGTGAATGCCAAAAAAATGCTTCAGCCGCTACAAAGCAATCGGCTATTCCATGTGGTTCTGTTTTTGGGGGCCGTATATTGGCTGAGTACCAGCATCTTTATATTGCTGGGCTCACCGCTTCTGTTTTCCATCAACGACTACCGGCCAAACTATATGCTGGTAATGCAGCTGGCAGGCATTGCAGTGCTTGCCTACCTGGCAGCGGATGCCGGTGCGATGAAGCCCAGTCAGTGGGTACGGTTTGCGGCGGCAGGCATTGCAGGCTCCTGGCTCTGGTGCCTGGTAGCCCTGGCCATGGAACAGGCCCAGCTGTGGGTCAACAGCCAGACCCTGCCCATCTGGGCGTACAGCTGGTTTAGCACCCTGCACCTGCTGGTGGTGGATGTTTGGTCGGTGGTGGTACTGTTCCGGCTTGCAGCCGCCATTGCCCAGTGGCCCCGCCCCCAGCACACCGCCCAGCAAGAAAGCCCAATGAAGGTATTGTGGCTGGTGGCACTGGTGTGCAGTGTGGTACTGGTTCGGTTGTATCAGGCCAGTGCATCCATCCAGCATCCCGGTCTTATGCAGTGGCAGACCACCTTCCAGGCGTTGGCTATCTTTGCGCTGCCCATGGCGTTAGTGGGTTTGTGTGCCTATACACTGGCCCCGCGGAGCAAACACGAAAAGGCCCTGTAACCCAAAGGCTGCCTTGCAAAACAATCAATCCAAACCTGGCGGGCTGTTCAAAAGCCTGCCGGGCTTTTTTGTGGGCCTGCCAGTCCCAGGCATTTTGAACGGGTTTTGATTTTTGCCCCCAAAAAGGCTATAATGAAAATAGAAAAGAAAACGGTCTTTTGGAAAAAAGCGTTTGAGCAAAGCGTTTTTGTGCCAAGGGGCCGCCTTTGTTTTTTTAGAGCAAAGGCCCCCCAAAAAGCTGTTTGCTGGCCGTTGCTCATTGGAAAGGAAGCGATTACAGATGAACCCGCAAAAAAAAGAACTGGTCGAGGATTTACTCTTTGATGTGGTGGGCAGTATCCTGTTTGGAATCGGGGTATACACCTTTGCCCTAAAGGGAGAATTTGCCCCGGGAGGCATCTCCGGCCTGGCCCTTATCATCAATTCTCTTACCGGTCTGCCCATTGGTGCCATGACCCTGGTCCTCAACATCCCCATTGTGGCACTTACCTTCCCCATATTGGGGCGTAAATTTCTGCTCAAAAGCCTTCGCACCATGGTCATTAGCTCGGTCATCATCGACGGCGTACTGCCCTTGTTTCCGGTGTATGAGGGCAACCGGCTGCTCAGTGCAGTGTTCAGCGGCATTCTCATGGGCATTGGCCTTGCGCTGATTTATATGCGGGATTCCTCCACCGGCGGTGCCGATTTCGTGATTCATGCCGCCAAGCGCAAAGCGCCCCACCTGAGCTTTGGCCAGATTAGCCTGTTTATGGACGCCGCCATTATCCTGCTGGGTATCCCCGCCTTTGGAGATATTGACTCTGCCCTCTATGGCATGATTTCCGCCTTTGCCCTTACCATCGTTATGGATAAAATTATGTACGGTGCAGGCAGCGGAAAGCTCGCCATGATTATTACCGATTATGGCAAGGAGGTAGCCCGGAGCATCGACCAGGCGGTGGAGCGGGGCGCAACCCTGGTGGATGTAACCGGCAGCTATTCCGGGGAACGCAAGGACATGGTGCTCTGTGCCTGTTCCAACAACGAGGTGTTTAAGGTGCGCAGTGCGGCCCACAAGGTGGACCCTGCCGCCATGGTGATGATTTGCGAAGCAACAGAGGTGTTTGGCGAAGGATTCCGCCCTCCGGAACTGCTCCATAAATCCTGAAGCACCAACAATTGGTACCGGCAAAAATTTTAAAAAGTTGAGCGAAAAATCCATTCCAAAAGACTGGAAAGAGAATTTTCTACAAGAAATAAACAAAAACTTTTACACCATGTATACAGGGCTAAACAGGGTGAGATTGTTGAAAACTATGTTGAAAGAGTTGAAAACTCCAAAAAACCCCGATTGTTTTCCACAATTGGAAGTGAAAAAATAGGATTCGTCAACAGAATGTTGAATTCATAGCCCCTAAATGTTGGGAGGTTGGTGGATAATGTTGAAAACATTTTAACGGAAACCGAAGCAACAAAAACGAATATATGCGCCCTTGCCCGGCCATTTTTCCCTTTGCCCTGCACCCATTGTCTGGTACAGTAAAGATATCGTTTAAATTCAAAAATCAAAAAGGAGAGTTGGAATCTTATGAACTGGATTTCTCGGTTGGAACGCCGGTTTCCCCGGTTTGGCATCCCAAACCTGATGTTGTATGTGGTGCTGGGCCAGCTGATTTGCTGGATTGGCGTCATGTTCGTTAACGCAAATCTCTATGGCCTGCTTACCCTCAGCCGTGCCCGCCTGCTGGAAGGCCAGATTTGGCGGCTGGTTACCTTTTTACTGGTGCCGCCCCTGCAATATAATCCTTTGTTTGTAGCCCTGGAGCTGTACTTTTTGTACTGGATTGGTTCCGCCCTGGAGCGGGTATGGGGCAGCTTCCGCTTTACCCTCTATGTGGCCTTGGGGATTGTGGGGGCCTGGCTGGCCTGTTTGGTGGTGGGAGCTGCCAATACCTCGGCCCTGTCCTACTCGCTGTTCTTTGCCTTTGCGTACCTGTTTCCCAACATGGAGGTGCTGTTGTTCTTTGTGCTTCCTGTTAAGATAAAATGGCTGGGCTGGATTGCCGCCGCGCTCTATCTGGTGGATTTTTTGCTGGCCTCTCTGCCCATGAAGCTGGCCCTTGTGCTGGGCCTGCTGGGCTTTTTGGTGTTCTTTGGCCGCGGCGGCATCCAGCGGCTGAAAGACAGCTACACCAACTACCAGCGGCGCAAGGCCTGGCAGAACCAATGGCGGCAATAACAGGGATTTACAAAACGCACAGCCCTTTTTTGTATAGAAATTTTACCGCTGCTATGCTATAATAAAGCCAGGAACCTCCCCGCCGGCAGGGGCTGCCAAACAGCGGCCAATCCAACGGGAGGCGACGACTTATCATATCAAGGCAGGCGGTTTTGGCCGGCTGATTCAGCCATTCTTCCACCAGCGGTCTGGATTGCCTCCTGAAAGGGGAATTGCGCTATGAAACTTATCACTGCCATTGTAAACAAAGAGGATTCCAAGCAGCTGTGTAATATGCTCATCAAGGAGGGCTTTTCCGTCACCCGTCTGGCCACCACCGGCGGTTTTCTGATGGCTGGCAACATGACCCTGATGATTGGCACCGAGGACGAAAAGGTGGATACCTGCATTGATCTGATTGCCCAGTGTTGCAAGCAGCGCACCGAGGTAGTGCCCAGCACCGCCAGCTATGGCATTGGCGTGGCAACTGCCTACCCCTTGCAGGTAACGGTGGGCGGCGCAACGGTGTTTGTCACCAATGTGGAGCGGTTTGAAAAACTGTGATGCTCCAGTCTTTTTTGGGCAACGAGGCCCTCAAGCGAGATTTGCAGGCCGCCCTGCGTGCAGGGCGGCTTTCTCATAGTGTTTTGCTCTGCGGTCAGGAGGGCTGCGGGGCCGGTTATGCGGCCCGCTGCCTGGCGGCAGACTATCTTTATCCCCAAGGCGGGCCCCAGGCCCAGGCCGTGATGGAAAGCCGTGCAGCCGAATGTCTGGAGGTGCGTGGCGAGGGTGCTTCCGGTGAAATTAAGATTGACCGCATCCGCCAGATTCGCCGTCAGGTGTTTGAAACAGCCCTCTCGGCCCAGGGCCGGGTGGTCATCCTGTACGGGGTGCAGCATCTGAACCAATCCAGTGCCAATGCCCTGCTGAAGGTGCTGGAGGAGCCGCCCCAAGGGGTGCTCTTTGTGCTGACGGCCAGCAGTGCGGCGGCGGTGCTGCCCACCATCCGCAGCCGGTGCAGTCAGTACACGGTGGCGCCGGTCAGCCCCCAGCAGTGCAGCCAGTGGCTGGCCCAGCACTGCCCCAAGGCCCCCCAGCGGGAACTGCTGGCACTGGTATACGACGGCTGCATTGGCCGTGCGGCCCACGCCGCCCAGGACCCGGCGGGGCAAAAAAACTTTCAAACCGCCTGCACCATTGCCGGGCAGCTGGCAGCGGGCAGCCGCTATCAGGTGCTGTGCAGCCTGGCAGCCTACGAACGGGATAAACCCGGCGCCCAGCAGCTGCTGAGCGACCTTGCGGCCCTGGGCAGTGCAGCCCTCTCCCATCCGGGATGCTGCGGCCTGTCCCCTCACCAGGGGGCGGTGGTTGCTGCCGCCTGCGGCCAGGCTCAGGAGGAGATGGCCCGCAATGTAAACCTTAAATTGCTGCTCACCAACCTGGCCGTGCGCCTGACCAAGCAGGGGTGAGGGCGCCTTCTTTCCATACCAGCCTCCCGCCCAAAATCCGCCGCAGGGCAGGAGATGTGACACCATGCTGCCCCGCGGCAGGGCAAAAGTACTAGCAATTGTATGAAAAAAGTAATTTCTGTGCGCTTTAAGGCCGGCGGAAAGGCCTATTATTTTGACCCCGCAGGGCTGGACATCAAGCCCGGCGACCATGTAATTGTGGAAACTGCACGGGGTACCGAATGCGGTGAGGTGGTGGCTGGCCCCCGGGATATCTCGGACAGCCAGATTATCCGGGAGCTGAAGGCGGTCAAACGCATGGCAGATGCCGTGGATGTGCGCCGTATGGAAAAAAACCGGGCGGACGAGAAAAACGCCTTTGACCTGTGTGTGCAGCGCATTGCCGCCCACAAGCTGGACATGAAGCTGGTGGATGCGGAGTACAACCTGGACCGCAGCAAAATTGTGTTCTACTTTACAGCGGATGGCCGCATCGACTTCCGGGATTTGGTCAAGGATTTGGCCAGCGTGTTCCACACCCGCATTGAGCTGCGGCAGATTGGCGTGCGGGATGAAAGCAAGATGCTGGGCGGCCTTGGTATCTGCGGCCAGCCCTTTTGCTGCAGCCGTTTTTTAAAGGACTTCCAGCCGGTTTCCATTAAGATGGCCAAGGAGCAGGGTCTGAGCCTGAACCCCACCAAAATCAGCGGCAGCTGCGGCCGGCTGATGTGCTGCCTGGCCTACGAGCAGAAGGCCTACGAATACCTGAACAGCATCACCCCCATGGTGGGCAGCGTGGTGAGCACGCCGGAATTTGAAGGTGTGGTGGTGGAGGCAAACCCCGTGAGCGGTATGCTGAAGGTTCGCCCCCTGAACGAATCCCTTGCACCCCGGTACTTCCGCCGCAGTGAGTGTGTCTATCTGCGGGGCGGCAAACGGGCGCCCAAAAAGCCGGATCCCGACCAGCTGTAACCCTGCTCTCCTGGGCAACAAAACACCCGCTCCCCCTTGAATTTTGGGGATTTTGTGCTACAATAAAGGGCAGAAAGAGGTTACCCCTCTTTTGGAGGCTTAGCCTCTACATTCTGTGTAATACTACAAGGAGGAAAACGACCATGGCTTATGTAATCAACGATACCTGCATTTCCTGCGGCACCTGCGCTGGCGAGTGCCCTGTTGATGCTATCTCCCAGGGTGCAACTCAGTACGAGATCAACGCTGACACCTGCATTTCCTGCGGCACCTGCGCTGGCGCTTGCCCTGTTAGCGCAATCGAGGAAGGCTGATTTCGGCTTTTTTCAGGCATCAAGTATGAAACAGCGGGGTGCTTACCCCGCTGTTTTTTTGTAGTTTTATCTTGCGGGGCTGCCCTACGGCCAGCCCCTTTACAGGAGCATTGCCATGGACTATTCCGTTGAAACCTTACACAATGGCACGCAGGTGTGCATCAGTGCCAACCACCGCTTTGGCACCGATGCCATGCTGCTGTCCGGCTTTTGCCGCCCCCGGCGGGAGGAGCTGGCGGTGGATTTGTGCAGCGGCTGCGGCATTGTGGCGCTGCGCTGGCACGATTTGGGCCACCGGGGCACCTGCCGTGCGGTGGAGCTGGACCCAGAAGGCACCCAGCTGCTGCGCCGTTCCCTGGAGCTTCAGCCGCAGGCGGCCCATATCCAGCCGGAAAACGCTGATCTAAACAAGCTGCAAGCCCAGCCCCAGTTTCATGTGGTGGCGGCAAATCCCCCCTATTTTACCGGCGGCTTTGTAAGCCCCCGCAGCGCCCGGGCTACCGCCCGCCATGAGGGCGGCTGTACGCTGGAGCAGGTGGCCGCTGCGGCAGCCAAACTTCTGCGGGACGGGGGCCGGTTTGCGGTGTGCAACCGCCCGGAGCGTCTGGCGGAAACCTGCCGTATTCTCAGCCAGGCAGGTCTGGAACCCAAGCGGTTGGTGTTTGCCAAGCAAACCCCCGCCCACACACCTTGGCTCTTTTTGCTGGAAGCGCAAAAAAACCGAAAGCCCGGCCTTCGGTTTGAGCCGGATATCTTTATGGCGGACTATACCGGCCGCCCCAGCCTTCAGCTACAGGCTATTTATCGGCAAGGGATGTAATGCCCTGGCACAGAATGGAGGAAATTTGTTTTGGCAGGAACACTCTATATCGTTGCCACCCCCATCGGCAACCTGAACGACCTTACGCCCCGTGCCGCCGCTACCTTTGGAGCGGTGGATTTTGTGGCGGCGGAGGATACCCGGGTCACCCTGCGGCTGCTGAACCATCTGGGCCTTAAAAAGCCCCTGGTAAGCTATTACGAGCACAATCAAAAGGAGAAGGGCAGCTACATTCTGGAGCGCATTCAGGCAGGCGAAAGCTGCGCTCTGTGCAGCGATGCAGGAATGCCCGCCATCTCGGACCCTGGCGAGGGCATTGTGCGGGATGCGCTGGAACAGGGCATCCAGGTGGTGCCCATCCCCGCTGCCAGTGCCTGCGTTACAGCCCTGGCGGTGTCCGGGCAGGATACCAGCCGGTTTGTGTTTGAGGGCTTTCTGCCTGTTGTAGCCAAGCAGCGCAAGGAACGGCTGGAAGGCTTGCAGCATGAGCAGCGTACCATGATTTTTTACGAGGCACCCCATAAGCTGAAGGCAACCCTTCAGGCCATGGAGCAGGCTTTTGGTGCAGACCGCAGCATCACCCTGGCACGGGAGCTGACCAAGCTCCACGAGGAAATCCAAAAAACCACACTGGGCCAGGCGCTGGCTTATTACCAGCAGAATACCCCCCGGGGTGAGTATGTGCTGGTGGTGGCAGGGGGAACCGCCGAACCCCAGCAGCAGGAACAGCCTACTCTGGAACAGGCTGCCCAGGCTGCCCGCCTGCTGATGGAGCAGGGGCTCTCCCCCACTGCGGCGGCAAAACAAGCCGCTCACGGCACCCCTTTTTCCAAAAGCCAGGTTTACCGGCTGCTGATTGAGGAGGAATAAGCGGTGGCAGAATATCTGGTAGTATCGGATAGCCACGGAGTCTATCTTTGGGTTCGCAAAGCGCTGGAGGAGCATCCCCAGGCGGCAGGCATCCTGTTTTTGGGGGATGGCCTGCGGGATATGGAGCGTCTGCGGCGGGATGGCTGTACCCTGCCCATGTACCTGGTGCGAGGCAACTGCGACAGTGTGCTGGCCTGCCCCAAGGAGATGGTTCTGGAGCTGGAAGGGGTTCCCGTTCTGCTCTGCCACGGCCACTGCTATGGCGTAAAGGACTCGCTGGCGGATCTGGCTGCCCATGCAGCCCAAAAACAGGTACGGATTGCCTTTTTTGGGCATACCCACCTGCCCACGGTGGAGGAGCATCAGGGGGTTACTCTGTTTAACCCCGGCAGCATCGGTGCGCCCCGTTTTGGCGGCCCCAGCTACGGTGTGTTCACAGTGCATCCCGATGGCTCGGCGGAGCTGCACCATCAGGAAGTGGAGTGTGCATTCTAGCCCCACCGGCCCACGGCCCTAAAAGCAAAAAAACACATCCCCGCAGTACCCTGCGAGGATGTGTTTTTTGTTGCTGGCATGGGCGGTACAAGGCGATGGAGCTTTTTAAATCTGCAAGGGGTGCTTTGGCACAGCAGCAAACAGCAAGGCACCTTCCGCACATACAAAAAGGGAGCACCCATTCGGTGCTCCCTTTTTTGTGTGTGGATACCCAGAGGCCCCCCACAGGCTCTTACAGAAACAAAAAAGCCCTCCGTGTTTGCGGACCACGGAGGGTATCTCGTAAGGGGTATCGCTTTGGTGTGAGGAGGAATCATGTACAGAACTTCGGTTGCGGCTCCGTTGTTCTGTGATTTTAGTATAGTCATAACTTGCGTAAGAACTTTTAAAGCAATATGAACATTTTGTAAATTGCTCACTGCTGGCTGCTGGCCTGGCGCAGAGCCTGAGCAACCGGGGCTACCTCTACCTTTTTATCCTGTTCAAAGTGGGCAGAATGCAGGTAGGTGTTGAAATGCTCCACTGTGTAATGGCCGGTGGAGCGGGGCAGGGCCAGCTGGGTGTTTTTGCCGGTAAACACCACCACAGTTTCCACAGGTACCTGCTTGATTTTGGCGGCAAACAGGGTGTCTCGCAAAATGCGGGCGGACTCCTGGGCCCGGTTCAGAGGGTTCGCAAAGGTCCGGCGCTGGCCGTTAATCTCCTGTACCCACTGCTCTTCTTCGGCGCTGCCATATACGGTACCGCCGTAGCCCAGGCACTTTACGCCCAGTACGCCAAACCAGCCCACCAGCACAGCGTCCAGGTCGGTGCTGCCCTTCTGGCTGGAAATGGCCAAGGGTTCCACCACTTCAAAATCATTGGCAGCAGCATAGCGGCGCAGGCTGCGCAGTACGGCCTGGCGGTTTTCGTGCTCATCCTCAGGCAGTTCACCGGGCCGCAGAGCATCGGTCTTGTAAACGGGGCTGAACCGGTAAATCAGCCAACCGGTGGCGCCAATCAAAATTACCCAGAAAAAAATCTGAAGCACTAACTGTATATCAAACATGGCAACAACAACTCCTTTTAACACGCAGATTCAGCTGTGAGTTTCTATTATTTATTGTAGCAAAGGCCCGGCGGTATTTCAACCACCGCTCCCGCTGCGGTGCAGCTGCCGGAACTGGGAAGGGCTTAGCCCGGTTTCCCGGCGGAATAAACGGGAAAGCATCTGGGACGGAAAGGCGAGTGGATGATTCATCAACTATTAGAACAGGTGGACACAGCCAAGGTAGTAAAGGAGTTGGGTGAAATTAATCTGTCACGGCCAGATTTCACAACGCTGTCCCTGGATGCCCAGCGCATTCCAGAACCGGCAACAATAAAAGCAAGGTCCCTGCACCGTATGGATGCAGGGGCCTTGCTTTGAGTCTAGTACACAAAAGACAAGAGCCTGTGTTCCGTAGAACACAGGCTCTTGTTTGCTTGGTGCGCTGGAAGGGATTCGAACCCCTGACCTTCTGATTCGTAGTCAGACACTCTATCCAACTGAGCTACCAGCGCGGGTGCAAGAACTATATTACCAGACACTATAGGTTTTGTCAACGCTTTTTTTAAAAAAATTTGATTTTTTTTAAAAAACCTTAAAAAAGGGCCTTTTTTGGCCCTAAAAAGGCCTTTTTGGGGCCAAAAACAGCAGTTTAAGGCCCTGTAAAAGGGATTGAAAGGCTTCTAAATTCAAAAAAATCTGTGGATGAACGAGTAAAAAAATCAAAAAATATTTTTTTAACAATAAAATAGGCCCAAAAAATTGCCCGGTCTCCTTGCGGAGTCGTAAAAAATGTGTGAAAAATCAGGAAAAATCTTTTTTGCCTTTATAATGTAATATATAATAGACAAGAACTGCCATATGGTTTACCAGTTGGAGCAAAAAAACCATACCTGTCAAACCGGGTTTGGGTTCCAACAAACTGGCAGAAGTTTTTTGCTCTGTTTTTTGAAGTACAAGTTTATTGCTTTGGGGAAATTTGTGCGCTGCAAGAAAACAGTATTGCTTTTTGGAGAAAATTTCATCAAGTGCAAGTTTTTGCGTCAGCTCAAAATGAAATGCACCGATTTTTGGACATAAAGCGTGACAAACATAGGGTTTACCTAGAAGATATCAAAAATACTGTTGACAAATTTAGTGGAACAAAGTAGCATATAATTTGTATCTAATGGCGCGATGCCTCAAAAAATGGCCACAAAAACACAAGAATGTTGTTCTTTCAAGGGCAGTTCGTCCTGAAGGGGAAGGCACTTTTGTGGGCAGCGTGTCAAAAGAATGGAGCAATTTATCACCGGTCTATGGCTGGTGATGCAAAGCAATGAAGATAAGGAGTGAATGAGATGGTCAAATATGCCATCAAACGCATCGCCATGGGCCTGCTAACCCTGTTCATCGTGGCGACCCTCACCTTTTTCCTCATGAATGCCGTTCCTGGCGGTCCGTTCGTGGCGGAAAAGAACATCAGCAACGAAGCCAAGGCTGCGTTGGAAGCAAAGTACGGTATGGATAAGCCGCTGATAATTCAGTATAAAAACTATATGCTCAGCGCCTTAAAGGGAGACTTTGGCTGGAGCCTGAAGCAGCGTGGCCGTACAGTGAGTGACATCATTGCTACTAAGTTCCCTGTTTCTGCCCGTTTGGGCGGCACCGCTGTGGTGGTAGCCCTGGTAGTGGGCATCCCCCTGGGCTGTCTGGCTGCCTACAACCGTGGCAAATGGGCCGATAACACCATTATCTTCTTTGCCACCTGCGGCATTGCAGTCCCCAGCTTTGTAACCAGTGTGCTGCTGCTGTATGTATTTGGCTCAAAGCTAAAGGTCTTACCAACCATTGGCCTGGACTCTCCGGCTCATTATGTTATGCCTGTGATAGCCCTGGCCTTCTATCCTTCCGCCTATATTGCCCGCCTCATGCGCTCCAGCCTGCTGGATGTTATGGGCCAGGATTATATGCGCACCGCCCGTGCAAAGGGTGTTTCCAGCTTTAAATCCCTGTTCAAGCACGCTCTGCGCAACGCCATTCTGCCGGTTGTTACCTATGTAGGCCCCATGCTGGCCGGCCTGCTGGTGGGTTCCTTTGTGGTAGAAAAGATTTTCACCATTCCCGGCCTGGGCCGTGAGTTCGTTTCGGCCATCACCAACCGTGACTATACCATGATTATGGGTACCACCATCTTCCTGGCTGGTCTGGTTATCTTCATCAATGTGGTGGTGGACATCCTGTACAAGATGATTGACCCCCGCATTAAGCTGAAGTAAGGAGGATGTACTATAAATGGATATGCAAAAAAATCCTTTGAGCTTGCAGCTCGATTTCAAGCCGGAAGATTTCCAGCTTGCTTCCAAAGATGAAAAGGAAAGCCTGGTGGTCATGCGGGAGAGCGTGAGCTTCTGGAAAGATGGCATGCGCCGTTTCCGCAAAAACAAGATTGCTATGGTCAGCCTGGTGGTTATTCTGATCATCATGGTTCTGGCATTCATTGTGCCCGCTTTCTATCCTTACAGCTATGAGGAGCAGATTCGCGGCAGCAGCAACCTGGCTCCCTTCCAGTACTCTGCAGCGGAGCAGGAGCGCATTGCCGCTGGCGAAAAGGTGTTCCCTCACATTGCCGGTACCGACCGTTTGGGCCGTGACTACGCCATCCGCCTGATGATGGGCGCCCGTATCAGCCTGCTGGTTGGTATTGTGGCCAGCGCCATGGTTCTGGTCATTGGTTCCATCTATGGCTCCGTTGCCGCTTTCATGGGCGGCTGGGTGGATATGGTAATGATGCGTATTACCGATATCATCTATACCATTCCGGACATTCTGCTCATTATTTTGCTGGGCTTTGCCCTCAAGGGCCCCCTGGACGCTCTGGCAAGTGCCCCCGGATTTGGCTGGCTCAAAACACTGGGCCCCAACCTGGTAAGTATCTTTGTGGTGTTTGCCCTGCTGTACTGGGTCAGCATGGCCCGTATCGTGCGCAGCCAGGTGCTGGCATTGCGTGAGGCCGAATATGTAACTGCTGCCCGTGCTCTGGGTGCTTCCAACGGCCGCATCATCAAAAAGCACCTGCTGACCAACTGCATTGGTACCCTGATTGTTACCACCACCCTGCAAATCCCCTCTTCTATTTTTACCGAAAGCTTTATGAGCTTTTTGGGTATGGGCGTAGCTGCTCCCATGCCCAGCCTGGGCAGCCTGGCCACCGAGGCCCTCAACGGCATGAACACCTACCCCTATCTGCTGTTCCTGCCTGCGGCCACCATCAGCATTATCATTCTGAGCTTCAACCTGCTGGGCGACGGCCTGCGTGACGCCTTTGACCCCAAGCTGAAGAACTAACGAAAGGAGAAGCGAATCATGAGTAATACCCTGCTTGAAATCAAAAATGAACGCCTCTCCTTCTTTACCCCTGCCGGTGAGGTAAAGGCACTGAACGATGTGTCCTTTACCCTGAAGGAGGGCGAGGTGCTGGGCATTGTGGGTGAGTCCGGTTCCGGTAAATCCGTAACTGCTTACTCCCTGATGGGCCTTACCGCTTACCCCGGTAAGCTGATTGGAGGCCAGCTGCACTTCAACGGCCACGAAGTGGAAAAGATGAAGGAGAAGGAGTTCCGCAAGATGCGCGGCAACGAGGTGTCCATCATCTTCCAGGACCCCATGACCAGCCTGAACCCGGTTTACACCATCGGCAATCAGATTATGGAAATGGTGCTCCTGCACACCAACAAAACCAAAAAAGAAGCCTATGACCGTGCCCGGGAGCTGCTGGAGCTGGTTGGCATCAACGAGCCGGACCGCCGCTTGAAGCAGTACCCTCACGAGCTGTCTGGCGGTATGCGCCAGCGTGTGATGATTGCCATTGCCCTGGCCTGTGAGCCCAAGCTGCTGATTGCAGACGAGCCCACCACTGCACTGGATGTAACCATCCAGGCCCAGATTCTGGAATTGATGATGGACCTGCGAGAAAAGCTGGGCATGAGCATTATCATGATTACCCACGACCTGGGTGTTGTAGCCCGTATGTGCGAAAAAATCGCCGTTATGTACGCCGGCCGCATTGTGGAATACGGCACCACCGATGAGATTTTCTACAATCCCAAACACGAGTACACCAAGGGTCTGATTAACTCCATCCCCAAGCTGAACCAAAAGGAGAAGGAGCGTCTGGTGCCCATTGAGGGTACCCCCATCGACCTGTTGAATCCCCCCGCTGGCTGCCCCTTCGCTCCCCGCTGCCAGAACTGCATGAAGATTTGCCTCAAGCAGATGCCCCCCCGTGCAGACCTGAGCGACACCCACTATACCCAGTGCTGGATGGTGCAGAAAGCGGAGTTTGAGGCCAAAGGAGGAAAAGCCTAATGAGCGAGCAGAAAAAACTGGTTGAGGTGCAGCATCTCCAGCAGTACTTCCATGCCGGCGGCGTTGGCAAAAAGCGCAAGTATGTGCAGGCTGTGGACGATGTGAGCTTTTTCATCAACAAGGGCGAAACCCTGGGCCTGGTAGGTGAGTCCGGCTGTGGCAAAACCACCACCGGCCGTACCCTGCTGCGGCTCTACGAGCCCACCGATGGCCGCATTATCTATGATGGCGAAACCATCTTCGACTCCGGCAAGCTGCCGGACTCCAAGGGCAAAATTGCTGTGGATATGCTACCCTACCGCCGCAAAATGCAGATTGTGTTCCAGGACCCCTACGCTTCTCTGGACCCCCGCATGACCATTTCGGACATTGTGGGCGAGGCCATCGACATCCATAAGCTGGCCGCCAACGAGAAGGACCGCCGTGACCGCATCATCAGTATGCTCCAGCGTGTGGGCCTGAACTCCGAGCACGCCAACCGCTACCCCCACGAGTTCTCCGGTGGTCAGCGTCAGCGTGTGGGCATTGCCCGTGCACTGGCAGTAAACCCCGAGTTCATTGTGTGTGACGAGCCTGTTTCCGCTCTGGATGTATCCATCCAGGCACAGGTGGTCAATATGTTCGAGGACCTGCAAAGCGAGCTGGGCCTGACCTATCTGTTCATTGCCCATGACCTGAGCATCGTAAAGCATATCTCCAACCGCATTGGCGTTATGTACCTGGGCAAGATGGTGGAGCTGGCCGATAGCTATGAGCTTACCTTCCACAGTGTGCATCCCTACACCCGCAGCCTGATTTCTGCCATTCCCATTGCAGATCCCAAGGTTGCCCGTACCTCCCAGCGTATCGTTCTGGAAGGCGATGTACCCAGCCCCCTGAATCCCCCCACCGGCTGCCGGTTCCGCACTCGCTGCCCCTACGCAGACGAGCAGTGTGCCTGCGAGGTGCCCGAATTCAAGGAGGTTGGCCCCGGCCATTGGGCCGCCTGCCATCACCTGGATCGGGTGAAATAATCCATTCAAAGCCCCCTGTTTTGTGGCATTGCCGCAAAGCAGGGGGCTTTTGTGCTGTACCGGTTCGTTTTGTGCAAAATGGAGCAAAACATTCCTTCAAAAGACCAAACGCCTCTGCACCAAAAGGGCATTACAAAAAATGTGTACTCAATAGAAAGACAGAAAATAAGCCGAAAAAGAACCGAAAAAGAAGAACCATAAAACAATAGAAAGACTTCACAAAAGCGCCTATGTAAAAAATACCCAATGAAAATGGCCATAAATAGGCGATTAAACGCTTTTTGGACAAAAAACAAAAAACGATAAAAAAATGCTTGCTTTTTAAAAATAAAGTGATACAATGATAAAAACAAAAGGCAAGAGAGAACAAAAGTGTTCTTGAATTGCGCACACTCAGGAGAGGGATCGGTCAGAGGAGTGGCCGCAGTCCTTTTCGGAAACAGTTAGGAGGAATACGACCATGAAAAAGATGTTAGCCCTTGTGCTGGCAGCCGTAATGGCCCTGAGCATGGCTGCCTGCGGCGGCAGCAATTCCGCCAGCGGTACGGACAGCTCTGCAAGCACTGCCCAAACCGGCACTGCCCAAGGCAACAATGTGACTGTACAGCTGGGTCCTAACCCCGAAACTCTGGACCCCGCCCTCAACTCCACCCTGGATGCCGGCAACATGATTATCACTGCCTTTGAGGGTCTGCTGCTGATTGACGAGGAGCAGAAGGTAATCC
>CALWNE010000011.1 GCA_944382705.1 uncultured Allofournierella sp. | reverse complement strand
AGATTGGTGAATACCAACTGCGGCACCGCAATGGAATCGCCGGTTTGAGGGCATAAACGATAGGTCATACTGCAAGGGCTCCTTTGGTGGTGTGCTCTGCCTCAAACAGCAGAGGAGAATTGTCTGCGCAAAATGCCAGGGCAGACTTTTTTCGTATCTTTAAGCATACCACAAAAATCACAGGGAGGCTAGCCTGATTCACCACAAAACTTGCTGAAAATCGAGGGGGTTTATTGCGGCAGAGGTTTGCCGTTAACGCCCAACAGGCAATACTTGGTATAAGCAGGTGGCGGGGGGCATTCATGCCACTGGCGTTGTGAATTTAAATTGACAAAGCCACAGCGAAAGGGTATGATAATCAAAGAAATCACAAATGGAATGAACCGGCCGTAGAAAACCGGTTTTGGAGGCCGCACAAACAATGAAAATCGCAATTGTTACCGATACCAACAGCGGTATTCTAGAGCAGCATGCCAATAAATTGGGGGTATTTACTGTACCCATGCCGTTTTGCGTGGATGGCAAGTGGCTGTATGAGGGGCAGGGGCTTTCGGCGCAGGAGTTTTTTAAGCTCCAGTCAGCCGGGGTAAAAATCACCAGCAGTCAGCCCAGCCCCCAGGATGTGACAGCACTCTGGGATAAGGTGCTGCAGCAGCACGACCAGCTGGTGTATATCCCCATGACCAGCGGCCTGAGTGGCTCTGCCCAAACAGCCGCAAGCCTTGCACTGGACTATGGCGACCGGGTGCAAGTGGTGGATAACCGGCGTATCTCTCTCACCCAACACCAATCTGTGCTGGATGCAAAATGCCTGGTAAAAAAGGGCCTGACTGCCCAGCAAATCAAACAAAAACTGGAACAGGATGCCGATAAAGCAAGCATCTACCTGGCGGCAGATACATTAAAATATCTGAAACAGGGTGGGCGAGTTACTCCTGCGGCGGCGGCCATTGGCACCGTGCTGAATATCAAGCCCGTGCTTCAGATTCAAACCGGTGGGGTGGATGCCTACGCAAAGGTAAGGGGAATGCGCGCAGCGGTGGAAACCATGCTGGATGCCATCGGTCAGGACCTGACCGGCCGCTTTGACGGGCTGCCCATGCACATTGGGGTAGCCTATGCAGGGGATGAGGAGCTGGGCCAAAAATGGCACAAGTATGTGCAAAGCCGTTTTCCCAGATGTAAGGTGCAGTGCGCACCCCTCAGCCTGAGCATTGCCTGCCATACCGGCCCAGGCGCTTTGGGCGTTGGATGCTTTTACTACCAGGAGTAAGCTGGATTGTTTTGCAATGAGCCTGAGCATAAAATGCCGGATGTTCCGCAAAAAAACAAAAAAGCATCTTGATTTTATGTATCTGGTGTGCTAAAGTAAAAACAACACAAAAGACACAGAGAAAAGCTGTGATGGAGAAAGTAAGCAGGCAAGCAAACGCCAAAGCGAGTGGGGGACGGTGAAAGCCCCATGCCAGTAGCTGCCCGCCCAAGATCACTCCGGAGCTGTGGGCTGAACTTTATCCAGTAGGTCCCACCGGCATCCCACCGTTAACGGGAGCGTGTATGATGGTGCACAGCAAAAGGTGGTACAACGAAAGCGCAAGGCCTTCGTCCTGTTTGCAGGACGAGGGCCTTTTCTGTTGTCTTTTGCACCGGGGTAAAACTCTGGGCGCAACACCAACGAGGAGGAATAGGTGACGATGTACGAAAAAGTCAATCCAAATTTGAATTTTGTGGATCGGGAAAAGGATGTTCTGAAATTCTGGAAAGAGCGGCGCATCTTTGAAAAGAGCATTGATTCCCGCAAGGAAGGGCCTACCTATATGTTCTACGATGGCCCCCCCACCGCCAACGGCAAGCCCCACATCGGCCATGTGGAAACCCGAGTCATCAAGGATATGATTCCCCGCTACCGTGCCATGAAGGGCTGCAAGGTACCCCGCAAGGCCGGTTGGGATACCCACGGCCTGCCGGTGGAGCTGGAGGTGGAAAAGCTGCTGGGCCTGGATGGCAAGGAGCAGATTGAAACCTACGGCCTGGAGCCCTTTATCGAAAAATGCAAGGAAAGCGTTTGGAAGTACAAGGGGATGTGGGAGGATTTCTCCGGCACTGTTGGCTTCTGGGCAGATATGGACGACCCCTATGTAACCTATCACAATGACTTTATTGAGTCTGAATGGTGGGCACTCAAGCAGATTTGGGAAAAGGGTCTGCTGTACAAGGGCTTCAAGATTGTTCCTTACTGCCCCCGCTGCGGCACCCCGCTGTCCAGCCACGAAGTGGCCCAGGGCTATAAGGATGTAAAGGAACGCAGCGCCATCGCTAAGTTCAAGGTGAAGGATGAGGACGCTTACATCCTGGCCTGGACCACCACCCCCTGGACCCTGCCCTCCAATGTGGCGCTCTGCGTAAACCCGGTGGAAACCTATGTAAAGGTTCGCATGAACGAGGATGGCACCGTGTACTATCTGGCACAGGCCCTGGCAGACAAGGTACTGGGCGAGGATGCCTACACCGTTGCGGAGCAGTTTGTGGGTAAGGATTTGGAGTACAAGGAGTATGTACCCCTGTTCGACTTTGTCTCTCCCAAGGAGAAGTGCTGGTATGTAACCTGTGACGAGTATGTCACCCTGACCGATGGTACCGGCATTGTTCATATTGCTCCCGCCTTTGGTGAAGACGACTCCAATGTGGGCCGCAAATACGGGCTGCCCTTTGTACAGCTGGTGGATGGCGCAGGCTGCATGACTGCCGAAACTAAGTGGGCTGGCACCTTCTGTAAGGATGCAGACAAGGAAGTTTTGAAAGACTTGGAGAGCCGTGGGCTGCTGTTCAGCGCTCCTGTGTTTGAACACAGCTATCCCCACTGCTGGCGTTGCGATACTCCGCTGATTTACTACGCAAGAGATTCCTGGTTCATCAAGATGACCGCCGTAAAAGAGGATCTCATCCGCAACAACAACACCGTAAACTGGGTTCCTGCTTCTCTGGGCAAAGGTCGTTTTGGCGACTGGCTGGAAAATGTGCAGGACTGGGGCATTAGCCGTAACCGCTACTGGGGTACTCCGCTGAACATCTGGGAGTGCAGCTGCGGTCATCGTCATTCGGTGGGCAGCATTGCCGAGCTGCGTGAGCTGGCGCCCAGCTGCCCCGAAACCATCGAGCTGCATCGTCCCTACATCGATGCCGTTACCTTCCCGTGCCCCCACTGCGGCAAGGAGATGAAGCGTGTACCGGAAGTAATCGACTGCTGGTTTGACTCCGGCTCCATGCCCTTTGCTCAGTACCATTATCCCTTCGAGAACAAAGAGCTGTTCGAGGCTCAGTTCCCGGCAGACTTCATTTCCGAAGCAGTGGACCAGACCCGTGGCTGGTTCTACTCTCTGATGGCTATTTCCACCCTGCTGTTTAACAAGGCTCCCTTCAAGAATGTGGTAGTTATGGGCCATGTGCAGGATGAAAACGGTCAAAAGATGTCCAAGTCCAAGGGCAATGCGGTGGACCCCTTCGACGCACTGGCAACCTACGGCGCCGATGCCATTCGTTGGTACTTTTACACTGCGGGTGCACCCTGGCTGCCCAAGCGCTTCTCCGGCAAGACTGTGCAGGAGGGTCAGCGCAAATTCATGGGTACCCTGTGGAACACCTACGCCTTCTTTGTGCTGTACGCCAACATCGACAACTTCGATGCCACCAAGTACAAGCTGGAGAAGGACAAACTGAGCGTAATGGATCGCTGGGTACTGTCCAAAATGAACACCATGGTGGAAACTGTGGACCGGGAGCTGGCACAGTACGCCATCCCCGAAGCAGCTCGTGCCTTGCAGGAGTTTGTGGATGACCTTTCCAACTGGTATGTGCGCCGCAGCCGTGAGCGTTTCTGGGCCGAAGGCATGGAGCAGGACAAGATCAATGCCTACATGACCCTCTACACTGCACTGGTTACCACCTGCAAGGCTGCCGCACCCATGATTCCCTTCATGGCAGAAAGCATCTACCGCAATCTGGTGTGCAGCCTGGATGCAACTGCACCCGAAAGCGTGCACCTGTGTGATTTCCCCGTGGCTGATCCCACCTTTGTGGATCACCAGCTGGAAGCTGATATGGACCTGGTGCTCAAAATTGTAGTTCTGGGCCGTGCTGCCCGTAACGGTGCAAACCGCAAGAACCGCCAGCCCCTGGCTGAGATGTTCGTTAAGGCAGACCGCACCCTGGGCGAGTTCTACACCCAGATTGTGGAAGACGAACTGAATGTGAAGAAGCTGACCTTCACCCAGGATATGTCCCAGTTCACCAACTACACCTTCAAGCCCCAGCTCAAGACCCTGGGCCCCAAATACGGCAAGCAGCTGGGCGAAATCCGCACCCTGCTGTCCGAACTGGATGGTCCTGCCGCCAAGAAGGAGCTGGACACCACCGGTGTGCTGACCCTGCACCTGTCCAGCGGCGATATCCAGCTGACAGAGGAGGACCTGCTCATTGAGATGACCCGCAGCGAGCGGTACTTCTCGGTGGAGGAAAACGGCATTACCGTTGCGCTGGATACCCAGCTTACCGACGCCCTCATTGAAGAAGGCTTTGTGCGTGAACTGGTAAGCAAGCTGCAAACCATGCGTAAGGAAGCCGGCTTCAATGTGGAAGACCACATTCTGGTATCTGCTGCCAACAACGACAAGCTGATTGCATTGATGCAGGCCAATCAGGATGTCATCGCTGCCGATACTCTGGCCGATGGCATGACCTTCGGCACTCTGGATGGCTACACCAAGGAATGGGATGTAAACGGCGAAACCATTTCTCTGGCTGTAAAAAAGGTCAACGGCTGATTACCATAAGGCAATCCGCCCTTACCTAACAGGGTAGGGAAGTTTCATTTCTCAATGCCGGCCCTACCATACAAAACCCATTCACCGTAAAAATCGCTGCAAAAAGTGCGGTGGTTTTAAAACAAAAAGCATCCCTCGGCACAGCATAGCCGGGGGATGCTTTTTGTGCGTTGAAGGGAAGTAATCCAGCAGCCCCAAAAGCGCTGTCTGGCTACACATCTTGCGTAAAATGGCACTGCGTTTCTTTGCATCCTTGTAGCCTGGGGCTACTTCGTGGCTGGACAGCGGGGTGCCGCAGCGATGGCGGTATTGAAATCCCTATTCCAATAAGGCTGGTTATAATTCGCTCTCGCAGCACAGCAGCCGCAACAGGAAAATGGCGCTGCACCACAACGCTAAACCCTATTTATAATTCGCTAAATATTTATTTAGCGAATTATAAATAAAATGTTCCGTGGAAAATACTTCATCGGAGGACTGGTTCTCATAAAAATGTGCGGGTGGCAAAGATTGCTCCAACATCGCAAACTTAAGGCAGGAGCCGCTGCTGCCCTCAAAACCCGGGGCAGCATAAGAATTAAAGAAATTGCCCACACTATCCGTCACAAACCCCTGCACATTCAACTGTGGGGGAAAGGAGGACCGGAAATGAGTGAACGAAGGCTGGCAAGTCTGTTTGCAGTGGCGTTGCTGCTCCTGTTTTTGCTGCTGGGGCGGTTGTATCTGCTGGCTCAAAATACAAACTACGCCCAAACAGCTCAAAACCAAACCATTACAACCCTAACCGTAGAGCGGCGGCGGGGTGATTTTTACGATGCCAGCGGCCGCAACCTCACCCGGTATGGAGTGCGGTACTATGCTCTTTCCATTCCGGGTGAAAGCAGCTATGCCGAGCTGTTCCGCTATGCCACCTACGACCAGCAAAGCCTGCTGTACAACAAGCGCAAGGCCCTGGCTCCGTTCTTAGTGGAAGTCACCCAGGACTTAACCTCTCTTGGTATCTACACCTACACCAGTGCCTATCGCTATAATCCGCTGCCCATTGCCGCTCATCTCATTGGCTATCTGGATGGAGATGGACAGGGGGTATCGGGCCTGGAGGCGGCTTTCAACGAGCTGCTGCAAGAGAACCGCCAGCCGGTGGAGGTTGCCTGTGCCACCACGGCACAGGGCCAGCTGCTTGCCGGCCAGGAACCCCAGCTTACCCAGCAAACCACAGGGGGCAAAAGTGTGGTGCTCACACTGGAAGAACCTGTGCAAAGGGCCTGCGAAGCCATTGCCCAAAGCAGCATGAAGCAGGGCTGCATTTTGGTGCTGGATACGGCAACTGCCAAGGTGCGGGCCAGCGTCAGTATGCCGGAATTTAACCCTCTGGACATTCAATCCAGCCTGGATGCACAGGATACCTCGCTGCTTAACCGGGTGTTCTGTGCCTACAATGTGGGCTCGGTGTTCAAACCTGTTTTGGCGGCAGCAGCGCTGGAGGAGGGTTTGCAGAATATGACCTACGAATGCACAGGCGCACTGGATTTGAACGGGCACCTCTACCACTGTGCGCAAAGCAAGGTTCACGGTTCGGTGGATTTGCAAACCGCCCTGGAACAAAGCTGTAACGGATACTTTATACAGCTGGGCCTGAACTTAGGGGCCGAAAAGGTGGAGGAAATGGCCCAAGCGTTTGGCTTTGGCCAGTCCGTTTATCTGGCAGGAGGATTGCAGAGTGCAGCAGGAGTACTGCCCACGGCAGAAACACTGGAAAACCTGGGCCAGCTGGCCGGTTTGAGCTTTGGGCAGGGCCAACTGCTGGCAACTCCCTTGCAGCTGGCAGGGGCCTTCAATGTGTTGGCAGCAGATGGAGTATACCGCACCCCCAGCTTTTTGGAGGGTGTTTGGGATGAAGAAACACAGAGTATTTCCCAAAGTCTTTACCAGCCCCAGGTGCGCCAGGTCGTTAATGCACAAACTGCAAACACGCTGCGTACCATGCTGATGGGGGTGGTACAGCAGGGCACCGGCAAGCTGGCAGCACCTTCCCATGGCAGCGCAGCGGGCAAAACCGGAACCGCCCAGACAGCGGTTTACGATGAAAACGGTGCCGAAGAAATGAACCATTGGTTTGTTGGGTTTTATCCCGCCGAAAATCCATTGTATACCATCGTGGTTATGCAGGATGGCGCAGCAGAAATGCCGGTCAGTTCTTCTGCGATTTTTGCACAGGTGTGCGACGCTCTTTACTGGATGGCGGATTCCGATACACAAGCCGCCATCCAGGCGCAAACCCAGCAGGAGGCTGCCGCAGAAATCAGTTGACAAGCCCTTTTCAAGGCGGTATAATCAAGTTATTAAAAATAGTATCATGGCGTTGATAGGGCCAAAGCAGAAAAAACAACCTCAGAGAGGGAAGTATAAGGTGAAAGCTTCCTGCTGTGTTTTCTGCTGTATGCCACCCTGGAGCTCCCGCTAACAACGGGCGTATTGCGGCGTTAACGCAAGCAAGCGGCTGCCTGGTTACAGGCGGCAAGCCGGGTGGTACCACGGAAGCGTTTCAGCCTTCGTCCCTGTAACAACAGGGGCGAGGGCTATTCTTTTTTGTGGAACAAGGGCCCTGTAAGGGCATCAATGACCGTGACACACAGCAAACAAAGAGGAGTAAACGACAATGCAATGGACTGGTTTGAATGAACTGCGAGAGAAATATCTCTCTTTTTTTGAAAGCAAGGAACATCTGCGCCTAGGCAGTTTTCCCCTGGTGCCCAAGAACGACAACAGCCTGCTGCTGATTAACAGCGGCATGGCTCCCATGAAAAAATGGTTCCTGGGTCAGGAAGAGCCTCCCTGCCATCGGGTTACCACCTGCCAGAAGTGCATCCGTACCCCGGATATTGAGCGTGTAGGCATCACTGCCCGTCATGGCACCTACTTTGAAATGCTGGGCAACTTCAGCTTTCAGGATTACTTCAAGCGGGAAGCCATCAACTGGGCCTGGGAATTTTTGACCAAGGTGCTGGAAATTCCTGCGGAGCTGCTGTACATTTCTGTATACGAGCAGGACGACGAAGCCTGGGACATCTGGACTAAGGAGATTGGTATCTCTGAGGATCACATGGTGCGCTTTGGCAAGGAAGATAACTTCTGGGAGCATGGTTCTGGTCCCTGCGGCCCTTGCAGCGAAATTTACTTTGACCGTGGCCCCGAGCACGGCTGCGACAAGCCCACCTGCAAGGTTGGCTGCGATTGCGACCGCTACATGGAGGTTTGGAACCTGGTGTTCAGCCAGTTCGATTCCGACGGCAAGGGCAACTACACCCGTCTGGAGCGTCCCAACATTGACACCGGCATGGGCCTGGAGCGTCTGGCCTGCGTAATGCAGGGTGTGGGCAACCTGTTTGAGGTGGACACCGTGCGGGCCATTCTGAACCATGTGGAAAAAATCAGCGGCAAGACCTATGGTCAGGATACCAAGACCGATATCTCCATCCGTGTAATCACCGACCACATCCGTTCCACTACCTTTATGGTAAGCGATGGCATTCTGCCCTCCAACGAGGGCCGTGGCTATGTGCTGCGCCGTCTGCTGCGCCGTGCTGCTCGTCATGGCCGGCTGCTGGGCATCAACCGCCCCTTCCTCACCGAGCTGGTGGATACCGTAATTGCCGAAAACAAGGCTGGTTACCCTGAGCTGGAGGAGCATGCCGACTACATCAAGAAGGTAATCGGCACCGAGGAAGAGCGCTTCTACAAAACCATCGATCAGGGCATGAATATTTTGAACAACCTGATTGAAAATATCACCAAGGCCGCCCTGGCTGGCAAGGAGAAGGTTCTGTCTGGCATTGACGCCTTCAAGCTGAACGATACCTTTGGTTTCCCCCTGGATCTGACCCGTGAGATTGCCGCCGAGGCTGGCATCCTGGTGGATGAGGAAAACTTCCACTCCGAGATGAAAAAGCAGAAGGAGAAGGCCCGTAAGGACCGGTTGTCCCGTGGGATCTCCGGCTGGGATTCCGACCTGTTTGCCGAGCTGAATGTGGAAGCTACCGAGTTCACCGGTTACGACAAGCTGGAGGATACCGGCGTAGTTCTGGCACTTTCTGACGGTGAGGAGCTGATGGAAGCCATCTCCACCGACGAGGGCAGCAAGGATGGCGTTCTGGTTGTTCTGGACCGCACTCCCTTCTACGCAGAAAGCGGCGGACAGGTTGCCGATACAGGCAGCATCGTAACCGCTGAGGATGCAGAGTTGGAAGTAAAGGCTGTTAAAAAGACTGGCAAGGGCTATTTTGTGCACACCTGTACTCTGGTAGAAGGCACTGTAAAGGTGGGCGACCAGGTAACCACCGATGTGACCAAGGGCCGCCGCATGGCCATTACCCGCAACCATACCGCTGCCCACCTGCTGCAAAAGGCACTCCGTGAGGTGCTGGGCAGCCATGTGCACCAGGCTGGCTCCTACGAGGACGACGAGCGTGTTCGTTTTGACTTTACCCACTTCAGCGCAGTGGCCCCCGAAGAACTGGCTCTGGTGGAGCATATTGTAAACCAGAAGATTTTTGAGGCCCTCGAAGTAAAGGTAGAGAATATGCCCATTGCTGAGGCCAAAAAGATGGGTGCAATGGCTCTGTTTGGCGAAAAGTATGGCGATGTGGTGCGTGTTGTGGATGTAAACGGCTGGTCTACCGAGTTCTGCGGCGGTACCCATGTAAAGAATACCGCCCAGATTGGCTGCTTCAAAATCCTCAGCGAGTCCAGCGTTGCCGCTGGCATCCGCCGTATCGAAGGCACCACTGGCTATGGCGTGCTGCGTCTGCTGGACGAGCGCACCGAGATGCTGGGCCAGGTAGCCGAAGCTTTGAAGGTCAACAACATGAAGGACCTGCCCATGCGTGCTGTGGCCGTAGCTGGCGAAGTGAAGGCCCTGAGCAAGGAGCTGGAGGCTGCCAAGGCTGAGGCCGCTGCTGGCCGCATCGATGGCCTGTTTGAGAATGCTGCCGAGGTGAATGGCATCAAGATTCTCACCGCTTACTTCTCCGGCACCGCCTCCGACGCACTGCGCAGCATGTGCGAGAAGGTGCGGGATAAGAACGCAAATTCTGTGGCCGCTCTGGTTGGCTCCAGCGATGGCAAGCTGACTCTGGCTGTTTCCTGCGGCAAGGGTGCTCAGGATGCAGGCCTGAAGGCTGGTGTTCTGGTAAAGCAGATTGCTGCAATTGCAGGCGGCAACGGCGGCGGCAAGCCGGACTTTGCAATGGCTGGCATCAAGGACGAAACCAAGATTGATGAAGCCCTGAATGCAGTAGCCGGCATTGTAAAAGCCGCTCTGGAAGGCTGATTTGCTGATTATTTTACTATAAGCAGTTTGGAGATTTGCCCTGCCAACCATCCAAGCAGGCAGGGTGGTTCCTCCAAAAATGTTTTAGGAAAGGAGCAGAAACTGTCATGGATTGTCTGTTTTGCAAAATAGCGAAAGGAGAAATCCCCTCCAACAAGCTGTATGAGGATGACCGGATTCTCGCTTTTTACGACATCGATCCGCAGGCCCCGGTGCACTTTTTGGTAATTCCCAAAGAGCATATTTCCTCGGCTGCGCAGCTGGAGCAGGAACATGGCCCGCTGCTGGGACATATCTTTGCAACCATCTCCAAGCTGTGCCGGGAGCTGGGCTGTGAAAACGGCTATCGCATTGTTACCAATGTGGGCCAGGATGGGGGCCAGAGTGTGCCTCATCTTCATTTTCATGTACTTGCCAAGCGCAGCTTGGCCTGGCCTCCGGGCTAATCGCAAACCAATCATTCGTACCATTTAAAGGAGTATCACCATGAAGGATACCTACACCCTGCAGGTGGCTGGTCTTACCCGAGAGCTGCCCATCTGTCCCATCAACGACGAAATCTCCATTGCTGCTTTCATTATGTTCAGCGATGTGGAGCTTACCGTAGCCTGCGCCAAGGCTCTGCTGGAAAAATGCCCCGAATTTGATGTAATTGTAACCGCCGAAGCAAAGGGTATTCCGCTGGCCTACGAGATGAGCCGCCAGAGCGGCAAGGTGTATATCCCTGCACGCAAAGGCGAAAAGCTCTATATGGAGCAGCCGGTCATTGTGGAGGATCAGTCCATCACCACCAGTGCAAAACAAAAGCTGGTAATCGACCAGAAAGAGCTGGATAAGATGAACGATAAGCGGGTGCTGATTGTGGACGATGTAATCAGCACCGGCGGTTCTCTGCTGGCGCTGGAAGCATTGGTGGCTCGCAGCAGCGGTACTGTGGTAGGCCGTGCTGCTGTACTGGCTGAGGGCGACGCAGCTAATCGGGAGGATATTATCTTCCTGGAGCCTCTGCCTTTGATTCATAGCTGATTGTACGATGCGCAGAGTATTGGCAAACTGCTGCTTTGCGTGGTTTGCCTGCAAACTTGCCGCTGTATACCTGCCGCAGGCAGCATCCGTGCTGCTTGCGGCCCTTTTTATAAGCCTGATTGGTGTAAGCATCTGCCGCCGCTGGTGGGATTATCGATTTTTGCTGCCCATAGCGGGGTTGGCGGCACTTGTGTCCACGGGTCTGGCCTATGCTTTTTCTACCGGTCCTATTCTGGCACTGACAGGTCAAAGGCTGGCGGTGCGCATGGTAGCGGAACAGGTAGCTTCAGGCTTTCAGGATGGCACCGTGCGGGCCGAATTTCAAATAACGCATATTCAGGATGTTACGCTCCTGCCCCATGAACGGTTCTATGTGTCTATCACTGCATTTCCGGAATGCGAGCAGGGGGATATTTTTACGGCCCAGCTTACCTTCCAGGAACTGGAGCGGGACACTTACTATTACAGCAATCTGGCCAACCGAGTTTTTCTGCAAGCACAAGCTCAGGAGGTGGAATGGCAGGGGAGCGATGGCTCTCTGCGTTTTACAATGGCCCGGTTGCAGCAAAGCCTTGCTGCCAAATGCCGCAGGTACCTGCCCGACAAAGAAGGCGGAATTCTTGCGGCCATGGCACTGGGCGAAGAAAGCCATCTTAGCAGTGAGGTGAAGTATGCCTATCAAATGGCGGGCATTACCCATCTGTTGGTGGTGTCCGGGCAGCATCTCACGCTGATTGGTGGCATTTTTACCGGCAGTAAACCGCATTCAGGGCAGTGGCGCAGGCTGCGGGCTCTTTTGGCACTGGCAGCAGTTTGGTTTTTTATGGCCCTCAATGGGTTTGCCCCTTCTATTACAAGAGCGGGGATTGGAGCCATCATTTTTTACATTGGCGTGTGCTTCTTTCTTCCGGCCGATGGTCTTACCTCCCTGGGCATAGCTTCCGTATTACTTTCCCTCACAGGCAGCCACAGTGTCTGCGATTTGGGCTTGCAGTTAAGCCTTGCCGCCACCTTAGGGGTATTGCTCTCGGTGGAGGCCATGCGTTCCTTTACGGCTTATGAATTGCGGGAGGAACAGCCGCTGCGCTACTGGGCTGCCCGTGGCGTACAGGTGCTGCTTGTGCCGGTTTTTTGCGCTGTGTTTACATTGCCGGTGCAACTATGGGCGGGCCTTCCTGTGAGCGGCGTATCCATTCTTGCCAATCTGTTGGTTCTTCCCTTTGTGGGGTCGGTGGTGGTGCTGGGGCTGCTAGGCGCCTTGTGCGGGCTGATTCCCTGGTTTGACCATGGGCTGAGAGCCTGTGCGCTGTTGGCTGGCCTGCTCATTCGCATTGTAAACTGGATTGTGGACTGGGTGAATCAGCTGCCCGGTACGCAAATTCCATTGCCCAGGGAATATTCCCTCTGGGTGTTTGCCGTGCTGGCTCTGCTGGTTTGGCTGGCAGTCTGCCGCCAAAAACCTGTCTGGTTGGTGGCGGTACCTGCTTTGCTGGCGGTTTCGGTTTTGGTCTATCAGCCGTTGATGCAAAACACGATGGAGCTGGCAGTGGTAGGCAGTGCCTCCAACCCTTGCGCTGTTGTACTGTATGAGAACAAAGCCGCCGTGCTGTTCCGAGGCGGGGAAAGCAATCGCAGGGCAGTGGTTGAAAAGCTGGAGCAATGGGGGAACCCAGAAGTGATTTGCTGGGCAGACCTGCGCAAGGAGCCGGAAGAAATGGACCTGCCAACGCAGCAGGTTGTGTATGCCCAGCAGCTGCCGCCGGAACAGGAGCAGGTTCTGCCGCTGGG
This sequence comes from uncultured Allofournierella sp., assembly GCA_944382705.1. Lineage (GTDB taxonomy): Bacteria > Bacillota > Clostridia > Oscillospirales > Ruminococcaceae > Allofournierella. The sequence continues at coordinate 9,636 of CALWNE010000011.1, read as the reverse complement.
AGCAGAGACTACCCTGCATATCGTCCACGGAAATGGGGCAAATCTGGCTCTTTTGGAGGTTCAGGGGTACCGAATCGCCCTGTGTGCTGGTCAACTGGAAGCGGCAACACCTTTGCAGGTGGATCTGCTGATTGCCGGCTCCACATTGCCAGAACGGATTGAGCCGCAGGCAATTGCAGGTAAGGGGCTTTATGACTGGCTGGATGAGGAGGAGGCGGATTCTTACGCCTTTTGTTATATGCCCGTAGACGGCAGCGTTTTTATTCGGCCGGGCAGGTCAGTACAGTTCAGGGGGGTTGTGGATGTTACACAGTGACGCAAAACAGGAACAGGCACGCAAAGCGGGTGCACCTGTATTCTACTATTATTCAACGGATGGATTCCTGCCCCGTTCCAAAGCGGAACAACTGGTAGCACGCCTGGAACAGGATCAGGGAGAAATCACGCAGCTGGAAGGGCCTGCACCCTCGGTGGAGGAACTGGTAATGGCGGCGGGCACCATCTCTTTTTTTGGCACCCGGCGCATTGTTTATGTTCCAGCGTTTCAGCCTTCGGCTTATTCCGAAAAAGATTTGACCGAAGTGATTGAACTGCTGCAAAGCACTGAGAATGCCGTGTTTGTGCTGTATAGTGTATTGCCCGAAGAGCGGGGCAAGCCTAAAATCAACAAGCAAACAAAGGCGTTTATTCAGGCCTGCGAAACCCTGGGCTATGCAGCGGAGCTTACCCTGCCGGGAGCACAGGAGCTGCGGCGGATGCTGCGGGAGCGTGCTGCTGCCAGTGGCACACAGCTTTCGGAGAATGCGGCCGGGGTACTGCTGGAACGGTGCGGTCAGGATTTGTTTGCGTTGGAAAATGAGGTAGATAAGCTGGCAGCAGCCAGTGGCTACACCGAAATCACACCAGGGCTGGTGGCAGAAATGGCTACGCAAAATCTGGAAGCCGATGTGTTTGATATGGTGCGGCTGATTACCGGCAAAAACGCTGCAAAGGCCTGCGAAAAATTAGCCACTTTGCTGCGCTTGCAAAACGATCCCATTGCAATTACTGCTGCCCTGATTGGCAGTTATGTGGATTTGTATCGGGTAAAGTGCGGCCAGCAGGAAAAAAAGCCCTATACACAGGTGCACAAAGACTTTGGCTACAAGGGCAGCGATTACCGCCTTAAAAAATCCCAGGAAACAGCGGCACGCTATTCGCTGGAGCAGCTGGGCCGTTGCCTGGATATTTTACAGGAGCTGGATGCGGGGCTGAAGGGCAACCCCATGGACCCAGCCATTCAGCTTCAAACAGCATTGTGTCGCCTGGCAGCGGCAGGGGTGAGCAGATGAGTGAAAAATTACGCATTGAACAGGTGATTGTTGTGGAAGGCCGCTACGATGCCAGCGCACTGGCACCGCTGGTGGATGGCCTGATTCTCACCACCGATGGATTTGCCATCTACAAAGATAAACAAACCCAGCAGCTGCTTAAAGAGCTGGGCCGCAAGCGTGGAGTTATTCTACTTACCGACCCGGATGCGGCGGGTTTTCGGATTCGCACCTTCCTGACCAATCTGATCGGGCAAGCCTATGTAAAGCAAGCCTATGTTCCTGCGCTTGCAGGTAAGGAGTCCCGTAAGGCTCAACCTGGCAAGGAGGGATTACTGGGAGTGGAAGGGATTTCGGCACCTTTGCTGCAACAGGCACTTCTCCAGGCGGGCGCCACTCCCATGAGCCAGCGCACCGGCCGGGCAATCACATATAGTGATCTCTACCAGTGGGGGCTGTCCGGCACTGCGGGCAGCCATGAGCAACGGATGCGGCTGCTCATGGCGCTGGGTTTGCCTTACCGGCTTTCCAAAAAAAATCTGCTGGAAATTTTGAATCGGTTGTATACCTACGAGGAAATTCAGAACCTGGTACAGAATTAAGCCCATGCACTCCACAGTTGCCGCCAGTCCGCTTTTATAATTCCGAAGGGGGGCTGGAGGCAGCCATTGGGTAAAGCTTGTAATACACAGCCAAACCAAGAGGACGATTTGTTTGGATTTAGGTTGACAAAAGCGGCCGGATATTGTACTATAATATAGCTTGCCGCTGTGGTGGAATGGCAGACACACGGGACTTAAAATCCCTCGGAGTAACATCCGTGCCGGTTCGAGTCCGGCCAGCGGCACCAGATTATTTTGGACTTAGGTCCGTGCAAAGGCTCCTCGTTACGGCAAGGCATCCGCAGGATAACGATTGATTCAAAGTTATCCCTGGGTTTACCTATCAAGAGAGATGAGTTTGTAAAAAACAGGCGGTGCTTGGTTTTAAACCAGGCACCGCCTGTTTTTTGCGTGACAGAGGGGTTAACGCCTGCTTTATAAGCCTATCTGCCTGGATGCGATTGCTGTTGATTTGTGTATGGTTTTGTGGTAGCATGATTGAAATCCTAACTTGAGAGGCGGTGAGCACAAAAGTGCGCCTTATGCGAGATAACTACTCGGTGCAGTTGTAAATCTGGCAACAGATTGTATCGAGATTATTTTATTATGTTGCCAGTTGACTGCCCTGGTATTGGATATGTAACAAACAACAATCGAATAGGAGCAGTTCGTATGAAAGAAAACAAGCTGATGAATTTTTTGCGACAGGAAGAAAGCGTTGCCCATATCCACGGATGGGATTTTTCTCATATCCAAGGAAGGTACACCGAAGAAACCGACCTTCCATGGGATTACAAAAGGGTTATTTTGCATCACTTAAAGCCGGAAATGAAGCTTTTGGATGTGGATACTGGTGGTGGCGAATTTCTGCTTTCGCTGCATCATCCTCACGCAAATACAAGCGCCACAGAGGCATATCCGCCCAATGTTCAGTTGTGTAACGAAACCTTGCTTCCCCTTGGAGTCGATTTTCGCACAGGAGATGGAAAGGGGATTCTTCCCTTTAGCAATCAAGAATTTGATATGGTCATCAATCGCCATGGCGATTTTAAGGCGAAAGAAACATACCGGGTTTTAAAAAACGGCGGTATATTCATTACAGAACAAGTGGGAGCCGAGAATGACCGTGAGTTAGTAGAACTTCTTTTGGGAAATGTTCCCCTGCCATTTCCGGGGCAATACCTTGAAAAAGTTCGAAAACAACTTGATGAAGCAGGGTTTAAAATTCTTGATGGGCAAGAGTGTTTTACGCCAATCAAGTTTTTTGATGTGGGTGCGTTGGTCTGGTTTGCTCGTGTCATCGAGTGGGAATTTCCTGGTTTCTCTGTGGAGGAGTATAAAGATAGATTGCAAGCTGCACAACAAATTTTAGAGCAGAATGGATGCCTTGAAGGACGAATTCATCGTTTTTTGCTGGTGGCGATTAAAAACAAGTAAGTCTCTCACGAGTGCTTTTCGGTGGTTCAATTATTTTATATCTCAACAGGGCGTCCAGTTGATTACATCCAGCAGAAGCGAAATGTAATCCTGTTGATTTTAGTCTGCTGGTTTGATAAGCTAAGAATAAGAATTGATAAAATATTGGAGAAATTTATCTATGGAGCAAAAAAAGCAAGCCCTCATCAATGTGATGTACTACGGGTTAATTGTGGCTTTGGTGTATGTAGCCCTTAAATATGCACTGCCCATGGTCGCACCATTTGTAGTGGCTGCCGTTATTGTGCTGATACTAAAAGGCCCTGCAAGATTTTTGGCCGGCAAGCTGAAAGTTTCCGAAAAGACCATGCGCTGCGGCCTTTTGGTGGCACTTTACTTACTTATTGCCGGGCTTTGCGTGTTGTTTGGCGCCAAAATCCTTTCCGAATCAGGCAAATTCATTAGCGGCTTACCCCGGTTTTACAGCCTTTCCATCCTGCCCGCTATCCGGGAGTTCTCACTGTGGGTACAGGAGCTAGCCCAGGAGTTTGACCCGGCGGCTGTGTCTGCGGTGAATACTGCTTTTGACCAGGCAGCCTCCACGCTTGCCCAGCGCATCACGGAGTTTTCCTCCATGGCCATCGGAGTGGTATCCAATATACTCGTCAGTATGCCCAGCATGATTGTAAATACGGTGCTTACGGTTGTATCAAGCTTTTACATAGCCGCAGACTATGACCGCATTACCCGTACAATGGTTCGGCATATGCCGGAACAGTGGCACAAGGTAATGCTGCAAATTCGCAGCAAGTTTAACCACTCGGTTGGAATTTATATCCGCTCTTATGCGCTGATTTTCTGCATGACCTGGGCAGAGCTTTTTATTGGCTTGGTTTTGCTGCGCATTCCCCATGGGCTGCTGGTGTCGTTGCTGATTGCGGTTTGTGATATTATGCCCATTCTGGGTGTTGGCACCGTGCTTATTCCCTGGGCTCTGGTAGCGGCTGTGATGGGACGATACCCTCTGGCAATTGGTATCGGTGTTTTGTATCTGGTAATTACCATCATCCGCAACGCAGTGGAACCACGGCTGGTTGGCAGTCAAATTGGCTTGCACCCGCTTATTACCCTCGTAAGCATGATTGTGGGTGCACATCTGTTTGGCATTTTGGGACTGTTTGGATTCCCGGTAACACTCTCTATCCTGCTTCCGTTCTATCTCAGTGCAAAACAGCAGCGCACCCTTGCAGAAGGGGAGAGCACCCAGTAAAAAGGCACTTGCTGCAAAATCCCGAACCCCTTTCTGGTTGGTTCGGGATTTTGTTTTGCCCGGATAAAGCAATCCCCCTTGTTTGTATCTTGATTTTGTACTATAATGGCACAGAAAGTATGGACAAATTGGACGCAACACGATGTAATGCGTGCATTTTTGCTGAGTTCTGCACTTTGTTTTTATTTTACAGTAAAAGGGGAGCCATTTCATGAAGGAGCAACTTGCGCAGCAGCTGGAGCTGGCACGGCAGGAGTACCAACGCTACCAGGCCATGGGTCTGAAATTGGATATGTCCAGGGGTAAGCCCTGTTCCCAGCAGCTGGATCTTTCACAGGATCTGCTGAAACAATCGGAGTATCAAGGTGAGTCCGGCGTAGACTCCCGCAACTATGGATTGCTGGCCGGCATGCCGGAGGCTCGTCGTTTTTTTGCCCAGCTGATGCAGGCAGAAACCCCGGAGCAGGTGTTGGTGGCGGGAAACTCCTCCCTTACCATGATGTACTACCTGATTGATTTGGGATGGCGGAAAGGTTATCCCGAAAGTCCTTGCCCCTGGCGTAAGGAAGAAACCATCAAATTCCTGTGTCCTGTGCCTGGCTATGACCGACATTTTGCAATTACCGAGTATTTTGGGTTTGAGATGATTCCCGTGCCTTTGCTGGAGGATGGTCCGGATATGGACCTGGTGGAGGAACTGGTAAAGCAGGACCCTGCCATTAAGGGGATCTGGTGTGTTCCTGTATACTCCAATCCAGACGGATATGTTTACAGCGCCCAAAAGGTTGCTCGCCTTGCGGCCATGCCCACCGCTGCGCCGGACTTCAAAATCATCTGGGATAATGCCTACCTGGTTCACCACCTTACCACGGAACAGTGCGCCGTGCCCTCCATCCTGGCTGAATGCGCCAAGGCCGGTTTTGCAGATCGTGCCTTTGAACTGTGTTCTACCAGCAAAATCACTTTTCCGGGTGCAGGTGTGGCGGCAGTGGCTTCCAGCCAGAGCAACATTGAGTATCTCCTGAAACATATGGCCCCCATGGCAATCAGCTTTGATAAAATGAACCAGATGCGCCATGTGCACTATCTCAAAAACCGCCAGGGTGTTTTGAGCCACATGGAAAAGCATAAAGAAATCCTGCTGCCTAAATTCCAACGGGTTCTGGAAATCTTCCAGCAGGAGCTTACCCCCTGGGGCGATATTGCCCGCTGGACCAATCCTAAGGGTGGCTACTTTATCAGCCTGTATGTTATGCCAGGCTGCGCTAAGCGCACGGTGGAACTTTGTGCCCAAGCTGGCGTTACCCTTACAGCTGCCGGTTCCGCTTACCCCTACGGCAAGGACCCGCAGGACAGCCATATCCGAATTGCTCCCTCTTATCCCAGTTTGCAGGAGCTGGACACCGCCGCTCAACTGCTTTGTTTGTGCGTGCGTATTGCGGCATTGGAGCAAAAACTGTCCAATGCTTAATGGGGCAGGGCATTGCTTGGCCGCTTATCTGGCGTGTAGCCATCCAAAGAAATTATTTGCAAATATTGCAGGATATATGGTATAATATTTGCGAAATTATGGGGTTTATATGCCAAAAATCCTTTTTTATGGCATATAAATACAAGGCTTTTGTGCATCTGCGGCAAACAGATGCACTTGCTTGATTCCATCAGCACTATGCCCTGGCGGGGCAGCATTTGTTTTAGCGCAAACGAGAACCAAGCGTTTCCCACCCGTGAAGCGCAAACAAGGAGGACACATCATGAAATGCCCCTATTGCGGAGAATTGGAATCCAAGGTGATTGATTCCCGTCCCACCGAAGATGGCGAGAAGATTCGCCGCCGCAGAGAGTGCCTCGGTTGCGGAAAACGCTTTACCACCTACGAAATTGTGGAAACGGTTCCCTTGATGGTGATTAAGCGTGATCGCTCCCGGGAAGTGTTCGACCGGCAAAAACTGCTGGGGGGCCTGATGCGTGCCTGCGAGAAACGCCCGGTAAGCTTTGAGATGCTGGAAATCGTGATCGATAACATTGAGCAGATTTTGCTGAACAGCTATGAGCGGGAAGTGCAGTCTGAGTACATTGGCGAACTGGCCATGGAAGAACTCAAAAAAATTGACGAGGTAGCCTATGTGCGGTTTGCATCGGTATACCGTCGGTTTTCGGATTTGGATACCTTCCTGCAAGAGCTGAACGATTTGCTCAGCAAGCGGTCACAGCATACTGAAAAATAAGTGATCCATAACCAGCAGTTGTGTGCGGGCCTTAGCTAGTTCTGTCAGCAAATCCGGCAGGCTGTCTGGCTGGGCGTAAGCAGTGAGCCCGGCAAGGCTTACCCGAAAACTGCCCAGATAATCCCGTTTGATAAACAGAGCCAGCAAATGCTCCTTGTGGGTGTATTCCTGCTGCAACTGCTGAATCATTGCAAGGGCTGTATCAAATTGCTCCAGCGTGCAGGCTTGTTCCACCTGGTCAATGCCCAGGAGCAGGTCATTTGTAGTACGGTGCACCAACCAGCTGCTTCCGGCAACCAATGCAGCCAGCAAAGCCAGTAACCCAAAGGCCCAATAAACTCGTTTCATAACAACCATACTCCTTTCGGTTTTATCGCCAGCAGAGAACATCTAGCGTTCTCTGCTGGCTTCTTTTTTTATCAGCTGGTAATCAGATTCGTCGTTTCCTAACAGCAAAAGAACCTCTTTCAGCACACAATTCTCGGTGTGCAACAGGTTGCTAACCCATTCCTCGCTGCGGCCGCACCATTGCAGGTTATTCTTCAATAGCTTTCCGTCCAGGATAAAGGGGATTAAAGGCCGCTGGTTGCCGGGGCACTGCAAGTTGGCATCCTGGCGGCACACGGGCTGATGCTGTTCTTTTAAACACAGGTTCAAACTCCCGTTTGCCTCCACCAGGGCGTAGCTTACCTGACGGGGGTCAAACACATCCTTGCCGCGCAGGGCTTCCATTAAATCGGACATGGTGAACCGCAAATCTTCCAGGGCTTTTAAATCGATTTCCCCATCCCGAATTACAGCAACCGGTGAGCCAGACAGCAGCTGAGCCGCCCGGCTGTTGTGCAGGGCCAAACCAGAGAGAAGCAGTTCCGTGCATACGATTAAAAACACAGGCACCAGGCTGGCGGTCAAGGGAACCTCCTGGGACTCGATGGAGATGGAAGCCAGGTTGGAGATTAAAATGGTGGAAACCAGCTCAGAGGGCTGAAGTTCGCCCAGCTGCCGTTTGCCCATCAATCGCATCGCCAAAATAATAAGCCCATAAATCAATATGGTACGCACAACCAAAATCAACATCTCCAACACTCCCTTTAAAAGATTTCATGCAGCCGTTTGCAGGGGGATTTGGCGGGGTATACTTCTTTTTGAGGTGAATGAAATGCAAGAAAAACTAAGCAGTAATCTGCATCAAAACATCCATCGGCTCAGGCAGATGTTTGGCGAATCCATCGACCTTTATACCAAGCCGGTGCAGGTTTTGGGCATCCCGTGCTGTTTGTGTATGTTTGAAGGCCTGTCTACCATCGAAAGGCTGTGGGTGGTCATGCTCTCAATGCTCAACGAAAGCAGCTATCGGCCTCAGGATGGGGCAGATTTATTTGCTTATCTGCAGCATGAGACCGATGTGCCATTGGAGCGCACTCCGGTGGAAGATTTTGAAGCCTTAAAAACGCAGCTTACGGCAGGAACAACGGTCATGCTCATTGAGGGCAGCTGCAAAGCGGTGGTGCTTTCCACGCAAAATATGCAGTTCCGCTCTGTTCAGCCGCCTTCAGGAGAGGGAAATGTCCGTGGCTCACAAGAAGGCTTTTCGGATTTGCTGCGCATCAATTTGAGCCTGGTACGAAGGCTGATTCGCAACGAATCACTCACCATCAAAACGCTGGTTTGCGGCAAAAAAACCCAAACAGAGCTGGCGTTGCTTTATGACCGTACACTGGTTCCGCCAGAATTTTTGCAAAACATAGAAAAACGCTTGCAGGAGATGCCTTTGCCGGTGGTGTTTGATTCCAGTTATCTGGCCCCTTTTTTGCAAAAGGGTGGATTCAGCTTTTTTCAGGAGGTAGGCTACACCGAACGGCCTGTAACCGCTTGTGCCAAAATCTGCGAGGGTAAGGTGGTAGTGCTGGTGAATGGAAGCCCCTTTGCCCTTATTGTACCGTATTTTTTCAGCGAACACTTCCAAAGTCTGGACGATTATGCCAGCAAAGCCTACTTTGCCAGCATTATTCGGCTGCTTAAATACGCAGCGTTCTTTTTGGCGGTTTTGCTGCCAGGCTTGTTTGTTTCGGCGGCGGAATTTACGCCGGAGCTTTTTCCGCCCCAGCTGTTATATAAAATTGCATCGGCAGAAATTGGCACACCGCTGCCGCTGTTTTTAGAAATGGTTGTGGTGATTGTATTGCTGGAACTCATTCGGGAGGCAGGCCTGCGGCTGCCCAAGGCCATTGGGCACAGCGTCAGTTTGGTTGCGGCCATCATTGTGGGCGATGCAGCAGTAAAAGCCTCCATCGTAAGCACACCTGTGGTGATTGTGGCAGCCATTACCACCATCTCTATGTTTGTAATCCCTAGTCTTTACGAGCCCGCCACGGTGCTGCGCATCCTGTTTGTGCTGGTGGGCGGTATCTTTGGGCCGATTGGCCTTGCTGCGCTGCTGTTTGGCATGCTGGTTAATATCTGCGGTATGTGCAGCTTTGGGGTGCCCTATACCGCCCCGCTGATTCCCTGGGGGCAGGGGGCCTTGCGTGATGGACTGTTTCGTTTTTCCTGGCAGCGCCTTTCAAAGCAGGAGTTCTCGGTGCAGGATTTGCCGGGAGGAGGACTGAACTATGAAGAATAAGCAAGCTTGTGCCAATAGTCAGCTATTTGTGTTGCTGCTGGCCTGTTTGATTTCTGATTTTTTGCTTCCAGGGTTATCGGTAGGACAGCAGACCATGCGGGCCCAAACCGTACTGCTAGGGCTTGCTGCTCAAGGGGTGCTTCTTTGGGGCCTGTTTGTACTGCTTTGCAATACGGTTGTCAATTTC